>NZ_CP107575.1:3000000-3300000 GCF_025854375.1 Glutamicibacter sp. JL.03c
CGGCTTGCTCGGCGAACTGAAGTCCAGCAGGCACGGCATCGCGCTCAAGCCCGACGCCTACGACGGGGACTCGCTGTTCAAGGTGCCCTTCCCGCGGGTCAAGCGCCACGAATTCCCGCCGGGCCGAGGCTTCATGGTCCAGAACGGCCAGCGGACGCTGGTCCACCTGCCGCTCGTCGAGCAGTAGGCCAGGCGCCCAAGCACAAGGAAAGGTGGATTCGCAACCGTGCGAATCCACCTTTCCTGGCACCTGCCCCTATGCGGCCTGGACCAGGGCTTCGCGCAGTTCGCGCGCCGCGAGGGCAGGATCCGCGGCACTGTAAATGGCTCCGCCAGCTACCGCCACCTGGGCTCCAGCCTTCTGGACCTCGCCGATCGTCGTGATGCTGACCCCGCCCGCCACGGAGAATGGGACTTCGGCGACGATTCCGGCCTTGAGCAGTCCATTGAGGTCATAGCCAGGTTGCGCCTGCTCATCCAGTCCAGCGTGGAACTCCACGAACTGCGCCCCCAGGGCAATGACTTCCCTGGCCCGCTTGGCCTTGTCCGCGATGCCGATCAGGTCGACAACGATTCCCTTGTCGCGTTCCTTCGCCGCTTTCACCGCACCTGCCACGGTGGAATCATCGGCGCTGCCCAGCACGGAGACCAGGTCGGCTCCGGCGGCAAAGGCGATGTCTGCCTCCAGCTCGCCGGCGTCCATGGTCTTCATATCGGCAAAGACGATCTTCTCCGGGTGGGCGCTCTTGATCGCGGCGATTGCCGAGAGGCCTTCGGCCTTGATCAGCGGCGTCCCCAGTTCGATGATATCGACGTAGGGTGCCACCTTGGCAGCCAGCTCCAAGGCGTCCTGCGTGGTCAGCAAATCGATGGCAACTTGAATTTTCATAGCTCTCTTCTTTCTTTGTAGTTTTCCGCCTGAATGCCCAAGGCTCTTATTCCAAATTGGCGTGTCTCATCCAGAGTTCTTCCGCCGTGGCATCCGAGGTCTTCCATAGGATGTGGAAGATGGTTTCGATGAGGACAAATAGCGACTGCTCGAACAGGCTGCCCGAATACTGCTCGGACAGCGAAGAGACGTGATCTGTTTTCCGCACGGCGGGAACCAGCACCGTGGTCGTCGCCAAGTTCGCCAGCGGCGAGCCGCCGTCGGTGGTCACAGCCAGGATCTGGGCACCAGTTTTGGCCGCCGTTTCGGCGCTCTTCACCACGCCGGAGGTGCTTCCGGACCCCGAGGCAACGACCAGGAGGTCATCGGCCCTGATCGCCGGGGTGGTGGTCTCCCCCACCACGTGCACTCTCAGCCCCAGATGCATGAACCGCATGGCGGCCATCCGCAGTACAAGTCCGCTGCGTCCAGCGCCGGCGAGAAAAACCCGCGGCGCCCCGCCGATCATCCGCGCGGCTTGGGCCGCCTGGGAGGCTTCCACGGCCCGCGCGCTGGTGGCGAGTTCCGCGAGAAGAACTTCCCTGGCACCAAGCACGGACTCGTCCGCCACTCTTGCCGCTGATACCGCCGGAGCTGCGCTCATGCTGTTCCCTTCGCTGGTTGCTGCGGGCTTGCTGAGCTCGCCCGGTTCAATACCTTCAATCCTCGCGAACCCTGCGGGTAGGCAATACTCCGTCTTCTGGCGGTTTCTCCCACCCGAAAGGGTAGGCGGGTGGACCGCGGGTGGATTAGGATCTCCCCATGCCAACGAATCAAGACACAGCCCCTGGCGTGGCAGATGATCGGCCCGCAGCATGGGATCTGCTCAGGAAGGTTTCATTGCTGGCCACCTCGCCCTTGCTTGACATCGCGCCGCGGCTGCAGGCTGCGCTCTCGCCGGCGGTCCGTTGTTCTGCCCTGCTGATCTTCACCGAGGATTGCGCCGACCGGCCGCAAAAGAAGTCCGGGGATGAATCGATTACGTCCAAAGCGAGCATCGAGGAACTGGAGCGTTTACGGCGTTCCCATTCCGAGCAGGTGCGCTGGCGCGCCACGGATCTGATCGCGGGCTCGGAGCGCGAAATACTTGCTCTGCGCTACGTGCCAAGCAATGCGCTGCTTGTTCTGGTGGACCCTGAATTCGGCGATGCACCCGTGGGACCTGCCGATTCAGGGGATCTGCTTGACTACTTATGGGATTTGGCGGCAGCTCGGATTCGAGAAAAAGTTGCTGATGCGCCGCCGTCCTATCTGCGCGAGTCCAGAGCGGTCTCGGCCGAGCGCACGCGGGTCACCACGGAGCTGGTGGATCGATTCTCTGCGAGCCTGGAGGCCCTGCTGGCCACGCTGCGCAGCGGGCACATCGCCGATGCCCCGGCACGCCAGAAAGCCACCGAGTGGGCAGCGCATACCCTGGTGGGCCTGCGCACCCGTGATGACCGAACGCATGGATTGGCCGAAGAACCGGTAGGCACCGCATTCAACCGCTTGCGCGATGACCTGCGCCCCCTGAGCGAGGCAGGCGGCGTGGAATTGCAATTCATCGAGCCGCCTGCCGACGGGCGGGCCTTGCCGGGCGAGGTCGCCCACGCGGCTCGTTCGATCATGCGCGGGTTGGCCATGGTCATGATGGAGCAGCCGAAGATCCAGCGGATTCGCGCGCAGTGGGACTGCGACGGGAAAAACCTGCTGATCCATGTCCGCGATGACGGTCTCGGTGCGTTGGACCACCAGGCACCGATCCTCCAAAGGCTCCAGCGCCAAGTGCAGGCGCTGAAGGGGACGCTGAACCTGTCGCCCATCGCCGGGTGGGGCACCGACGTCGCGGTAGCGCTGCCGCTGGATGCGCCGCGAAGCTCTGCGGTCGATGTTGCCCACTGGAAATTGGCCAAGCGCGAATTCGAGGTATTGCAGCTTCTCGCTTCCGGGCAGGGCAATCGCGCCATCTCCATGCAGCTGGGCATCAGCGAAAATACCGTGAAGTTCCACATCCGGAACGTGTTCAGGAAGCTGGAGGTCCGCTCCCGCGCCGAAGCCGCGGCTCTGGCCCATAGCCGCGGCATGATGGATGCTCCCTGAGGTGCTCGACAGCCGGTAGCAACGTGCTGCCGCTACCGGCCTGCACCAGAATCTGCTTAGAACTCGAAGTCGCCGAAATCCCCGCCGGCTCCGCCAAGGAAATCGCCGAAGAGCCCATCGCCGGCCGCGGAGATCTGGTCGCCCGCACCCGAGACGGTATCGCCCAAGCCCTCGGCCATGGATCCGAATTCCTCGCCGATCCCAGCGAAGCCTTCGAGCAATGGGCCGGCTATCGCGGTGCCGATGAAGGCACCGGCCACGCCTCCGAGCAAGCCTACGCCCAGCCCGCCGGCACCGGCGGCCAAGCCGCCGGCCAGACGGGAGCGCCCCGAGCCTGAACCCAGGATCTTTTCCATGAAGCCGGGACGCGAGACCTCGGCACGCGTTGCCGCCCGCGCCAAGTCCTGGGGCTGATCGCTAGCCGGGCGTTCTGCTGCCGGCAGCTGCCCAGCAAGCTCAGCCTGCAACTGCGCGCGTTGCTGCGGGGTCAGGCGGGCAAAGGCCTCGGCGTGGGCGCGTTCCATGTCCTGGGGCGGCGCTGTGCGCAGCATGTACTTGTACTTCTCGATCGCCGCCTGGTCCTCGCGCGAGACACCGGATGCCGGGCGCTGGGTGGAGTAATTCTGGTTCGCGTAGCCCTGGTTGTTGTAGTCCGGACGTTGCTGCTGCGAATAGCTGGGAGTTGTACCGCGCGATTTCTGCGAGCTGCGCTCGTTCAGCTGCTCGCGCACGTACTCGCCGGCCATCGCTTTGCCCTTGCGGATCAACTTGTTGAACATGGACACGACTATCACTCCTGGTTGAAGGGGTTAACGGCACGCTCTGCGAGCGCATCTACCCTCTTAAACTCCTAGGCCGCGGACTTAGTTCCCACCATTTCTGCTGCACGCTGCGGGCTGAAAACCCCAGCGCCGTGGCGCCACCGGTAATAGCCCAAGCAGGCCAGGGTGAAGGGCACGCCGAAAAGCAAGGCCGGTCGCTGCGCCGGATCGAATCCCACGCCAATCAGCGAGGCAACCAGCAGCACCAAGGCGATGATCGGCAGGACCGGGAACCATGGCGACTGGTAAGGCAGCGAGTCGGTGGATCCGTGCACGGCGACATGGTGGCGGCGGAAGGACAGATGCGATGCGCAAATCACGATCCACACGGCCACCACCGCGAACCCGGCAATGGACACCAGCGCGAGGAACAAGGATTCGGCGGCGATGAAGCTGGAGAACAGGGACACCAGTCCACCAAGCATGGACAGGCTCAGCGCCAGCATCGGGATGCCGCGGCTATTGGTCTGGGACAGCGCCTTGGGCGCCTGGCCTGCCGCGCCCATGGAATGCAGCATGCGGGCACAAGAGTACAGCCCGGAGTTGCCTGCCGAGAGCAGAGCCGTGATGATCACGAAGTTCATGATATCGGCGCCCGCTGGCAGGCCGGCGGCGTCCAGAACGGTCACGAATGGGCTCTCATTGGCGCCCGCTTCAGAGAAGGGAATGATCGCCGCAATCACCACGATGGCGCCGATGAAGAAGATGGTCAGGCGCACCACCGCGGTGCGGATAGCCCGCGGGATGCTCAACTGCGGGTTCTTCGCTTCGCCGGCGGCAACACCGATCAGCTCGGTGCCGCTGAAGGCGTAGAACACCGACAGGATGGTCACCAGCACGCCGGTGATCCCGGTCGGGAACAACCCGTCCTCGGTCTGGAAGTTCGAGAAGCCGATGGCTCCGGCCTCGCTGGCCGGGTTGATGCCGATGATCGTGGCGATGCCGACGACGATGACCAGCAGCACCGCGGCCACCTTGATCAGCGCGAACCAGAATTCGGTTTCTCCGAAGACCCGCGAGGAAATGGCGTTCAACACGAACAGCAAGGCGGCGAAGACCAGGGAGAAGACCCAGACCGATACCGAGGGGAACCAGCGCTGCATCAGCAGGCCGGCGGCGGTGAACTCACTGGCCAAGGCCACCGCCCAGCACAGCCAGTAGAGCCATGCCGTGGCGAATCCCCACGCAGGCCCCAAGTCGCGGGTGGCGTGGGCGTGGAAGCCGCCGGCCACCGGATGCCTTGCCGAAAGCTCGCCCAGCCCGCTCATCACCATGTAGGCCACCAGGGCGCCTACCGCGTAGGCCAGCACCGCACCGAGCGGTCCGGCCTGGGAAATGGTGTACCCGGAGGAGACGAACAGGCCCGAGCCGATCACGCCGCCCAGGGCGATCATGACCAGGTGGCGCGAGGTCATGGTCCTGCGCAGCCCGGACTCGGTTCCAGCGCTCTCGCGGCTGCTGATTGTGCTCTCGGTCATGGGGCTCCTTCTGAAATGAATGCGTTTCAGAATATCGAGATTCCTGCAACCGATTTGGCGGGCCCGTCATGTGCGGTCACACAGCGTCAAGCTCGGTCATCTAGGCCCTCTCCGTGTACCCTCGATGACGTGCTTACCGCAAAACACCCCAGCAATTTCCGTGATGCCTTGACCGCCGAAGGAACCGGACCGATCATCCTCGACGGAGGCCTTGGCACCCATCTGGCCGATCGCGGCAATGACGTCACCGGCGAACTGTGGTCTGCGCAGATCCTGATGGATCGCCCCGATGAGGTCCGCGCGGCGCACCGGGACTTTTTTGCCGCCGGCGCCCAGGTCGCCACCACCTGCTCCTACCAGGTCAGCCGTGACGGCCTGGAACAGGCAGGCTCCGCCGGCCAGTTCGAAACCATGCTGCGCACCAGCGTTGCGCTGGCCCGGGAAGCCGCCGGCGAAGAGGCGCAGGCTCCCACGCGCTGGGTCGCCGCATCCGTGGGACCCTATGGCGCAGGCCCGGGTGCTGGCACCGAATACGACGGCGCCTACGATCTGGGCGCCGCCGAACTGGCCCAATGGCACCGTGAACGGCTGGCCATTCTGGCGGGTACCGGAGCCGATGCCATCATCTTCGAGACCGTGCCGAGCCTTGCCGAGGTCGAAGCCTTGACCTTGCTGGCCAAGGACCTTGAGCTGCCTGCCATTCTCAGCGTGAATGTCCGCGCCGATGAGCATGGGCAGATCGTGTTGGGCGATGGCACTGATCTCCGGGATGCCGCGAAGCTTGTTGCCGAATCCGGCGCCTGGGCCGGCGTGGGCGTGAACTGCTGCCCGGTGCCCCAGGCGGTCGCCGCGCTGCGCATCCTTGGCGAAGAAACCGGTCTGCCGCTCTGCGTCTACCCGAACAGCGGCGAGATTTGGGACCACGAGTCCCGCGTCTGGGTTCCGGGCATCGAAGGCAACGATTTGCCTTCTGTGGTTCCCGAGCTCATCGCTGCCGGCGCGCGGCTGATCGGCGGTTGCTGCCAAGTCAGCCCCCAGCAGATCACCCGGGTCCGCGAAGCGGCCCAGGCGATTGCTGGCAACTAGCTAGGCCCGCAGCTCAACGACATCCGCCGAGCGCTTCACCGCAGGCTGTGCCAGCAGCCCCATGAGCTGGGCTGCCACGCTCACGGCGATCACTGCTGGCTGCTTGCCGGCCACCTCCGGAATCCCGATGGGACACTGGATCCGTGAGATCTGCTGTTCAGTGAATCCGTTGGCGGCCAGATTCTTGCGGAAGCGCGTCCATTTGGCTTTGGAGCCGATCAACCCGATGGAGCCCAGCGAAGGATGGCGCAAGGCGGCATCACTGAGGTGGAAGTCCTCGGCATGATCATGGGTCATGATCAGCACATGGCTGCCTTCGGGAAGCGTGCTGAGCACCTGCTCCCCCATGACTGCGACCTGGGCGCGGATCGAAGCAACACTGGGCTGCAGCACTCTCGCGGCGTCGATCGCCTCGGGCCGCGAATCGGTGAGATACAGGTCGATGGGGTGGCGGGAGAGGATCCGAGCCAATTCCATCCCCACATGCCCCACCCCGAAAAGTGCCACCGTTTCCGGGACCGGCAAGGGCTCGAGCAAGAGCCTGACTTCCCCGCCGCAGCATTGCCGGCCATAGGTTGCCGTGGCCTTGTCATTGAGCCGCAGCTCCATGGTTTCCGGGGCGGTGCTCCCCTGGCTGATCAACTCGCGAGCACGGGCGATGGCCGCCATTTCCAAGTTGCCGCCGCCGACCGTCCCGAAGGTTTCATCTGCGGCGATCACCATTTTGGCTCCGGCTTCACGTGGAGCATGTCCGCGCACCGCGGTGACGGTCAGCAGCACCGCGGCGCGCCGTTGAGCGTGCAAGGTGCTGACCGCATCAATCCACAGTTCCATGATTATCCACGCACCGAGTCGATAGCCCAGAACACCGCTTCGGGAGTTGCCGGAGACGCCAGTTGAACCGAAGATCCTTCCGGGCCAAAAGCAGCGACCGCTTGGCGCAGTGCTTCACGCACCGAGAAGGCCAGCATCAGCGGCGGTTCGCCGACCGCTTTGGAGCCGTACACCGCGCCTTCCTCATGTGCCTTGTCCAACAAGGCAACGTTGAAGACTTCTGGCATCTCGGAGAAGCTCGGGATCTTGTAGGTGCTGGCCGCCTGGGTGGCAACGCGCCCGCGGCCCGGACCATCGGAGGTATCCCAGCGCAGGTCCTCCAGGGTCAGCCAGCCGGTGCCCTGGACGAAACCGCCTTCGATCTGTCCCAGGTCGATCATTGGCGAGAGCGAATCACCCACGTCATGAACGATATCCACCCGGCGCAGGACATAGGAGCCGTCAAAGGCGCTGACCTCCACCTCGCTGGCGGCCACCCCGTAGGCAAAGTACTTGAACGGGCTTCCGGTCATGCGCGACAGGTCCCAATGCAATCCCTCGGTCCGGTAGTACCCGGCGGCCGAGAGCTGGATGCGCTGCATGTAGGCATCGCGGACCACGTCGTTCCATTCGAGTTCTTCGGTCTTGCCCAATGCGGTGATCTTGCCGTGGGCACAGCGGATATCCGCGGCCGGGACGCCGAATTTGCCGGCGGCTACCTGGGCCACCCGGGCCTGGATCTGCTCGCAGGCATCCTTGACCGCGCCACCGTTCAAGTCGCTGCCCGAGCTGGCCGCGGTGGCCGAGGTGTTAGGCACCTTGTCGGTGCGCGTTGGGGCAATGCGCACGCTGGATAAGGGCACTCCCAGGCTGGTGGCCGCCACCTGCAGCATCTTGGTGTGCAGGCCCTGGCCCATTTCGGTGCCACCGTGGTTCACCAGTACCGAACCGTCCTTATAGACCAATACCAGCGCCCCGCCCTGGTTGAAGGCGGTGAGGTTGAAGGAGATGCCGAACTTCACCGGAGTGATCGCCAGCGCTCGCTTGCTGTAGGGATTGTTCGCGTTGAACTCGGCAATTTCTGCTTCGCGCGCTGCCACGTCCGCTGAGTCGAGGACCTGCTGCCAGGCCGCCTCGATGCGCTCGGGATGGCGCACCGGCTGGTAGTACGGGGTGTCCTGGCCTTCGGTATAGAAGTTGAGCCGGCGCAATTCCCGGGCCTCGATGCCCAGCTGCGGTGCCACGCGTCCCAAGATATCTTCCATCACCAACATGCCTTGCGGACCGCCGAATCCACGGAACGCGGTCTGCGAGGTCTTATGGCATTTGGCCACCCGCCCGGAGACCCGGACATTCGGAATCCAGTAGGAATTGTCGATATGGCACATGGCACGGGTGAGCACCGGTTCAGAAAGATCCAGGCTCCAACCGCCATCGGCAGTCAGCTGGGCATCCAGCGCAAGGATTCTTCCCTGTTCATCAAAGCCGATTTTCCAGGTGGCGTAGAAGCCATGGCGCTTGCCGGTCATGGTGATATCCAAGGTGCGATCCAAGCGCACCCGCACCGGCCGCCCGGTCAGCTGGGCGCCCAGGGCGGCCACCGCTGCATAGCCGTGCGGCTGCATTTCCTTGCCGCCAAAGCCGCCGCCCATGCGCAGAACCTGCACGGAAATTTCATGCGCTGGCACACCGAGCACATGCGAGACGATGTCCTGGGTTTCGGTGGGGTGCTGGGTTGAGCAGTGGATCAGGATCTGTCCGCTCTCATCGATCAGCGCCAGCGAGTTCTGCGTCTCCAGGTAGAAGTGCTCCTGCCCGGCAAAGTCGAAGTCGCCCTCGAAAACATGGGCGGCCTGCTCGAACCCGGCGTCCCAATCGCCCTTCTGGATCACCGGCTGGATGCCATGGAAGCTGTTGGCTTTGATGGCATCTTGCACGGTGATCAAGGATTCCAGAGGCTCATAGTCCACCGAAACCGCTTTGGCTCCGGCCTTGGCGGCTTCCAGGTCTTCGCCGAGTACCCAGGCCACCGGCTGGCCATAGAACATGACTTCATCCACCGGAAGCAGCGGCTCGTCATGCTTGGCGCCCTGGTCATTCACGCCGGGGATATCAGTGGCGGTGATGACCTTGATAACGCCCGGGACATCTAGCGCTGGCGCGGTATCAAGGCCCAGGATTCTTGCGTGGGCCACCGTTGATTGCACCGGGTAGGCGTGGAGAACTCCGACCAGCCGGTGGGCCAGATCATCGGTGTACAGGGCGGTGCCGGTAACGTGGGCCGCCGCCGATTCATGGCGGTGGCGCTGGCCGGCAATCGACGCTTTGGGGCGTTGGGATAGCTGGCTCATGGTTGCACCTCCTTGCTTGGGGCTGACACCGCTAGTTGTTGTGCATAAAAACGTTCCAGGGATGAGGCGAGCATGGCTTTGCGGTACTTCGCACTGGCACGATGGTCATCCATCGGGGTGCCTTCGCCGGCCATCACGGCGGCCGCGGCACGAATCGTTTCCAGCGTCCAGGGCTTGCCTTCCAGCATGGCTTCGGTGGCCACGGCACGCAGCGGCGTGGCGGCCACACCACCCACACCGATACGCGCGGAAGTGATCACCCCGTCCACCACGTTCAATGCGTAGCCCACGGCTACCGAGGAAATGTCGTCGAAGCGCCGCTTGGAGATCTTCTGGAAGCTGGTGCGGGGTGCCAACGGCAAGGGAATGCGGATCGCGGTGATCAGCTCGCCGGCGCCGCGCACGGTCTGCCGGTACCCGGTGAAATACCCGGCGAGTTCCACCACGCGCTGGCCGTGCGAGCTGGTGAGCACCAGCTGCGCTTCCAGGGCCAGCAATGCCGGCGGGGTGTCGCCGATCGGAGATCCGGTGCCCAGGTTGCCGCCCATGGTCGCCGAGTTGCGGATCAGCCGGGACGCGAACTGTCCGAAAAGCTGCCCCAGCAGTGGCACCCGACCTGCCAGTTGGCGTTCGATCTCGCTGAGGGTCAGGCTCGCGCCGATCTCAAGGAAATCTTTGCCCCAGCGCAGTTGGCGCAGTTCGTCGAGCCGGTCGATGGCCAGCACGCTGCGAGCGCGGGCGCCCTTGATATTGACATCCACTGACCAGTCGGTGCTGCCAGCCACGACGCTGGTGGCCGGTTCGTCAGCCAGGATCTGCAGGGCTTGGGCCAAACTGGCCGGGCGGCGGAAGCGTCCGAGCTCCCCGGTGGGGGTATCGGCGGCCTGCAGGTCGGTGGCCACCGGTGCCGGAGCGCCCTGGGACTGGCGGGCTGCCAAGGGATCGTCCTGGGCAGGATCGCCCAGCGCATAGGCGGCATCGCGAATCGGGCGATAGCCGGTGCAGCGGCACAGGTTCCCGGACAGCGAGTGCAGGTCGAATCCGTTCGGACCGCATTCGTGGTCCGCCGGTTGCTCACCGCTGCGCTGCTCGGCTCGTTCCGGCCGGTAGTACTCGGCGGCCATGGAGCAGATGAAGCCCGGGGTGCAGTATCCGCACTGGGAGCCGCCGCGATCAGCCATCTCCTGCTGGACCGGGTGCAGCTGATCCACGCTGCCCAGGCCTTCGGCGGTGATCACTTCCTGCCCGTCGAGCGCCGCGGCGGGCACCAGGCAGGCATTCACCGAGGTCCACCGGCTGCCGCCGGCGTCGCCGCGGGCCACCAGAATGGCGCAGGCACCGCATTCGCCTTCGGCGCAGCCTTCCTTGCTGCCTACCAGGCCCTGGTTGCGCAGGAAATCCAGCGCATTGCTGTGCGGTGGACCGGCGAAGTCCAGGTCGTTGCCGTTGACGGTGATCCGGCAACCGGTTTTCAGGGAATTTTCGGCATTCATGCCGTTGACACCTCCTGCGCCCGCTCAACGGGCGCACCATGAATGATTTGGATACTGTGCGGGAAAAACCGCGCTTAGTGTCCGTGCGCGATCTGGCCCTTGGACCAGGCGATGCATTCACCCATGAGCAGTTTCTCCTTCATTCCCGTGCTGGACTCAAATATAACCCGGATCACATCAACCCATCAGCAGGGTCAGCGGTCCTCGCGCGAAGTACACCAGGAAGCCGGCGGCCACGATCCACATCAGCGGGTGCACCTTCTTGTGCCGCCCGGCGGCGGTATTGACCACCACCCAGGCGATGAAGCCCGCGCCAATGCCGTTGGCGATCGAATAGGTCAACGGCATGGTGATCAGGGTCAGGAAGGCGGGCATGGCCGAGGAGAAGCGCTTGAAGTTGATCTCGCGGATCTGCGCGCACATCATGGTGCCCACCAGAACCAGCGCCGCCGCGGCCACTTCCATCGGCACCACCGAGGTCAGCGGCGTGAAGAACATGGAGCCCAGGAACAGCAGCCCGGTGATGACCGAGGCGAGCCCGGTGCGCGCGCCCTCGCCGATCCCGGCCGCCGAATCCACGTAAACCGTATTCGACGAGCTGGATCCAACACCTCCGGCCACCGCCCCCAGGCCCTCGATCACGAAGGCGGCCTTGAGCCGCGGGAATGTCCCGTCCTTGCTGGCCAGCCCGGCGTTCTTGGCCAGGCCGGTCATGGTGCCCATGGCGTCGAAGAAGTTCGTGAACACCAGGGTGAAGACCAGCATGGTCGCGGCCAGCACGCCGATCCGGCTGAAGGAGCCGAACAGGTCGAAGCCACCGGCCAGCGACAGGTCCGGCAGCGAGACGATCGTGCCCTGCAGCACCGGCATATTCAGGTGCCAACCGTGCGGGTTCGCTGCGCTGCTCGGCCCGATCTTGAACACCTGCTCGGCGATCACCGCCAGCACCGTGGAGATGACGATGCCGATCAGGATTCCGCCTTGCACCCCGCGGGCCACCAGCCCGCCCATGATCAGCAGGCCCAGCACGAAGATCATGGTCGGGATCGAAACGATCGATCCGCCATCGCCCAGCTGCACCGGCGGTCCGGCTTCGGTGCGCGTGACAAAGCCGGAGTCCACAAAGCCGATGAAGGTGATGAACAGGCCGATGCCCACCGTGATGGCGGCCTTCAGGTCCTTCGGGATAGCCCGGAAGATCGCGGTGCGGATGCCGGTCATCCCGAAGAGGACGATCAGCACGCCGTTGATCACCACCAGGCCCATGGCTTCGGGCCAGGTGACTTCCTGCACCACCGAGACGGCCAGGAAGGAGTTCATTCCCAGTCCGGCGGCCAGGGCGAAGGGCAGGTTGGCAATCACCCCGAAGAGGATGGTCATCACCGCCGCGGTCAGCGAGGTCATCGCCCCGACCTGGGCGGCCGGCAGCCAGTTGCCGGCCACGTCCACCGGCGCGGCGTCGGGGCTGAAGCCGCCGATGATCAGCGGGTTCAGGATGACGATGTAGGCCATCGTGAAGAAGGTGACCAGCCCGCCGCGTACTTCGCGGCCCAGGGTGGATCCGCGTTGGCTGATGCTGAACAGCGAGTCCAGCAGTTTCCCGGCTCCGCCCGGTTGCGGCGCGGAGTTGGCAACGTCGTGCTTTTCGCTGAGCGTTGTCATGGCCGGCGCCTAGTAATCGGTGCGGGATTCCAGCGAGTCCCAAGCCTCGAATGGCCTGAGGTGTGCAACGGCGGCATCTTCGAAATGCCGCACCGGCATCAGGGCGTGGTCCGAGCCTGCCTCGAAGTATTCGTAGAACACCGCGTCGTCAAAGCCTGCCTTGGCGGCATCGTGGCGGTCGGCGGCGAAGTAGACCTTGGAGATGCGGGCCCAGAGCGAGGTGGCCAGGCACATCGGGCATGGTTCGCAACTGGTGTAGAGAACGCAGCCGCTCAGATCGAAGTTCTCCAGCGCGGCGGCAGCGGCGCGGATGGCGACCACTTCTGCGTGGGCCGAGGGGTCATGGCTGGCAGTGACCCGGTTGACTCCCTCGAAAACCTGTCCATCGGGGGTGACGACCACGGCGCCAAAGGGGCCCCCGGCATTCTGGACGTTCTGGGTGGCAAGGTTGATGGCCATCGAAAGATAGTCTTGGCCAGTGGTGTTAACGCTCATCGCGTGTCTCCTCATGCTGTAGACAAGCACGAGGCATCATCCGGTGACCCGTGGTGATCCGGCCGTACTTGTCTGCTGAATTTATCAGTTGCACGCCCGGTAGATAGCGACCCTGTCAGGGTGCCCGCCATAGACACGTATGAGAGTATCAGCGTGATCTGGGTCTCGCAATGTTTTTTGAGATTGTTTTTTCACATTATGAATAATTGGCGATTTTCCGCGTTTCCATCGCATTACAAATCTCTATCGGCCCCAAAAGCGCACCCGTGAGTTTAAATTCCCCTCGGTGCAACAACCATTGCACGTTCGTGAAATACCGCTTTGCCATGCTCTAAGCATCAGTTACCTGCGAAGGGAAAGAATGCCGTGAGCTCACAAGTAGACCCGGGAACGCAACTGCGCACCGACACCGCACCATCCCTGGATATCCGCCCCGGACGATGGATCAACAACTGGACCCCCGAAGACCCTGCCTTCTGGAACAGCATCGGCCAAAGCACCGCCGGCCGCAACCTGAAGTGGTCGATCTTCGCCGAATTCCTCGGCTTCAGCGTCTGGCAGCTCTTTGCCATCGTGGTCGTCTACCTGCCCACCGCCGGCTTCGAATACAGCACCTCCCAGCTGTTCTGGCTGATCTCCATGCCAAGCCTGGTGGGCGCCACGCTGCGCATCCCCTACACCTTCATGGTCGCCCGTTTCGGCGGACGCAACTGGACCATCGTCTCCGCCCTGCTGCTGCTGATCCCGGCGGTCGGACTGAGCTTCGCCCTGGCCAACACCAGCACCTCCTTCGGCGTGATGCTGCTGCTGGCAGCGCTGACCGGCTTCGGCGGCGGAAACTTCGCCTCCTCGATGGCCAACATCACCCACTTCTATCCCGCCGCGCAAAAGGGCTGGGCCCTGGGCCTGAACGCCGCCGGTGGCAACCTCGGCGCCGCCGTCGCCCAGCTGCTGGTCCCGATCGCCATCACGATCTTCGCCGCCGGCTCGCTGCAGCTGCCCCTGGCCGGGGTCATCTGGATCCCGCTGATCCTCATCTCGGCCTTCGGCGCATGGCGCTGCATGCACAATCTGACCTCGGCCAAGTCCGATGTGCGCGGAGCGATCGCCTGCCTGAAGGAAAAGCACCTGTGGATCATCGCCTGCCTGTACGTGGGAACCTTCGGCTCGTTCATCGGATTCGCCGCCGTCTTCCCCAAGCTGATCGTTGATACCTTCCCCGACTTCTCCCGCATCCCGCTGGGCACCGCCACCCTTACCCTGGCCTTCCTCGGCCCGCTGGTCGGCTCGCTCTCCCGCCCTTACGGCGGCAAAATGGCCGACCGCCACGGCGGCGCGAAAATCACCGTGCTCTCGCTGGCCGCCATGGCGCTGATCACCGCGCTGGTCGTGGTGACCCTGCCGCTGGCCAACTTCTGGCTCTTCCTGGCCCTCTTCCTGATGCTCTTCGCCGCCACCGGCATCGGCAACGGATCCACCTACCGGATGATCCCGGCGGTCTTCGCCCTGGGCGTGGGCTCCAAGGGGGCCGAAGCATCACGCAAGTCGGCGGCCGCGCTCGGACTGATCTCCGCGATCGGCGCCTACGGCGGATTCCTGATCCCGCAGGCACTGGGGCTGTCCATGTCCAGCGCCGGCTCCTACACCCCGGCATTCATCGTCTTCATCGCCGCCTACCTCGGGCTGATGCTGATGACCTGGTTCAACTACGCTCGCCGCGGGACCCGATTCGCCCAGCATGGAGTCTAAGATGACCGCCACACACTGCCCCTACTGCGCCCTGCAGTGCGGCATCACCCTTCAAGGCCCGGCCGGCGCAACCACCCTGGGCGGCCGGGACTTCGAAACCAATGGCGGGGCCCTGTGCCGCAAAGGCTTCAGCGCCGCCAAGCTGCTGGGCCACCCCGATCGCATCACCTCCCCGCTGCTGCGCCAGGCCGATGGCAGTTTCACCGCCATCGGCTGGGACACCGCACTGGATCTGGTGGCTGGCAAAGCCCGCGGCATCCGCGAAGAGTCGGGGGCCGACGCCGTCGCGATGTTCGGCTCCGGCTCGCTGACCAACGAAAAGGCCTACCAGATGGGCAAGTTCGCCCGCCTGGCCCTGGGCACCTCGCGGATCGACTACAACGGGCGATTCTGCATGTCCTCCGCGGCCGCCGGCACCAACAGGGCCTTCGGGCTGGACCGCGGGCTGCCCTTCCCGCTGGCCGACCTGGATGACGCAGGAATGATCCTGATGCTCGGCTCCAACGTCGCCGACACCATGCCGCCCTTCGTCCGGCACCTGCAAACCGTGCGGGAACGCGGCGGGCTGATCGTGGTTGATCCCCGCCGATCGGCCACCGCCAAGCTCAGCGCCGACGGCGCCGGATGGCACCTGCAGCCCACCCCGGCTACCGACCTGCAGCTGCTGCTGGGCCTGGCCCACGTGGTCATCGCCGAATCCCTGATGGACACCGATTACCTCGCCGCACGCACCACCGGGCTCCAGGTACTGCGCTCGTCGGTGGCCGCCTGGTGGCCGGAGCGCACCGCAAAAATCACCGGTGTTCCCGCCGATCGCATCCGCCGCACCGCCCGTGCCCTGGCCGCCGCCGCCCGCGAAGCCAAGAATGGCGGCCACCCGGTGTACATCCTCACCGGCCGCGGCATCGAACAGCACTCCAACGGCACCGACACCGTCACCGCCGCCATCAACCTCGCCCTGCTCCTGGGCCTGCCCGGAACCCTGGCCGGGGGCTACGGCACCATCACCGGCCAGGGCAATGGCCAGGGCGGCCGCGAACACGGCCAGAAATGCGACCAGCTGCCCGGCTACCGCAAGATCGCCGACCCGGAACACCGCGCCCAGGTGGCCAAGGCCTGGGGCGTTGACCCCAAGATCATTCCCGGCCCCGGCATCCCGGCAGTGCAGCTGCTCACTTCCCTGGGCACCGAGGGCGGGCCGCGCATGCTGATGGTCCACGGCGCCAACCCTGTGGTCTCCGCCCCGGATGCCACCCAGATCCTTGCCGCACTGCGCCGCCTGGACTTCCTGGTGGTCGCCGACTTCTTCCTCTCCGAAACCGCCGCCGAAGCCCACCTGGTGCTCCCGGTCCTGCAGTGGGCCGAAGAGGAAGGCACCATGACCAACCTGGAGGGCCGGATCCTGCGCCGCCGCGCCGCGATCGAGGCACCCGGCGAGGCCAAAAGCGAATTGTGGATCTTCTCCCAATTGGCCCGACGGCTGCAGGCCCCGGGCACCTTCTCCGCTAGCGCCGCCGAGGTGTTCGAGGAACTGAAGCTCGCCTCGTCCGGCGGGATCGCCGACTACTCCGGCGTGGACTGGCACGACGTGGACCAGGGCGCGGCGATCTACTGGCCCTGCCCCGAAGGCAGCGCGATCAGCACCGAACGCGGTGCCCGCAATGGCACTCCGCGGCTGTTCCTCGACCGCTTCGCGCACCCGGATGGCAAGGCGAAGATCCTCGCGGTCCACGCCCCGAATACCATGCCGGCCAAGCAGATCTCGCTGGTCACCGGCCGCCTGCTGGAGCACTACCAGTCCGGCGCGCAGACCCGCCGCGTAGACGAGCTGGCCGCGGCCGCCCCGGAAGCCGCTCTGGAAATCCACCCGAGCACCGCCTTGGCCCACCGCATCAGCGATGGCCAGATGGTGAAGGTCTCCAACCAGCGCGGCACCACCATCGTGCGCGCCAAGCTCACCGCTGACATGCGGCTGGACACCGTGTTCCTGCCCTTCCACTATCCCCGGGACGGCACCGCCAACCTGCTGACCAGCCCGAGCGTGGACCCGTTCAGCTCGATGCCCGAATTTAAGCATGCCCATGTGTCTCTGAACCCGATCGAGGGAGAATCATGAAGCGCCCTGAACAGATGGTGATCATCGGCTTCGGCCCGGTCGCCGCCTCACTGGTCGAGGGCCTGCTGCCTTCGGTGGCCGCCGGCGACTGCGAACTGACCGTGGTCAGCGCCGAAGAGCACCTGGCCTACAACCGGGTCATGCTTGCCGAACTGGCGATCGGCGCCGCGCAGTTCGAGCACCTGCGCATGGTCGACGCCGCGCGCCTGGTCAACGCCGGAGTGAAGCTTCGACTCGGCGCCCAGGCCACCGGCGTGGACCGGGCACGGCGCCGGGTGCTGATCCGCGGCCAGGAACCGGTGTCCTATGACCGGCTGGTGTTCGCCACCGGCGCCCGCGCCATGATCCCCACCCTGAACGGGCTGAACTTCGATCCGCATGCCGATGCCGAACTGCCCGAGGGCGTTTTCGCCCTGCGCACCGTGCACGACGCGCAGAAATTGCGCAGCGCCTTGGCCGCCGAACGCCGGGTGCTCATCCTCGGCGGCGGCATCCTGGGCATCGAGGCCGCGCTGGCCATCGCCGCCGCGGGCGGTTCGCCCACGCTGATCCACCATGGCGCCGCCCCGCTGGGCCGCGTGGTGGATGCCGACGGCGGAGCCCTGCTCACCCGCTGCCTGAAACAGGCCGGAGTGGAAGTGATTTCCGGGGTCAAGGCCACCGGAATCACCAAGGACGACAACGGCTTCAGCGCCCTGTCCACCTCCACCCACGGGCAGATCCCCGGCGGCGCCCTGCTGATTTCCACCGGCGTCCGCGCCCGGACCGAGCTCGCCGCAGGCTGTGGCCTGGCCGTGGGCCGCGGCATCAAGACCAACCAGTTCCTCTGCGCCGATACCGAACAGCGCATCTACGCGCTCGGAGATTGCGCCGAGGTCGATGGCCAGCCGCCGGTCGGCCTGCTCGCCCCGGGCTGGGCCCAAGCCAGCTGGCTGGCGCAGCACCTGTCCACCGATGCCGAACTCCCGGCCCCGGATTTTTCCGCCTCCGACGTGCTCATGCTCAAGGGCCAGGGCATCGAGGTGGCCGCCGCCGGCGATATCAGCGCCGGCTTCTGGGACCGTCCCGAACTGCAAGCCACGATCTTCGCCGACCCCGCCTCCGGCCGCTATCTGAAGATCGTCACGGACAACGATGTGGTCACCGGATTCCTGTCCATCGGCCTGCCGCAGACCAGCGCGGAGCTGATCCTCGCCTACGAACGCGGCTCGGCACTGCCCCAGGACCGCTCCACCCTGCTGCGCCTGGATGACCCTGCCGTCGATCCGGCCTCCTCGGTCCCTAGCGACGAGGACCAATTGTGCCGTTGCTCCGGAGCCACCTACGGACAGGTCGCGCATGCGGTCTCCGAAGGCTGCACCACCGTGGCCCAGGTGGGCGAATCCTGCCGCGCGGGCACCGGGTGCGGCGGCTGCAAGTCGAAGATCGAGGAACTGCTGAAAAAAGCACCCGCCTTGGCGTAGGACACTCCGCGGCACCCAGCAAAAAACACCGGGACGATTTCTCGTCCCGGTGTTCTTTATTGTTTTCGAGGTCGCTGCGAGCGCTAGAACTGTTCCATCCACAACTGCCCGTCGCCCTCGATGAGCTGGTGCATCGGCAGGGCCGGCGAATCGGCGTTCAGGCAGGCGCCGGTATCCAAGCGGAATACCTCCTTGTGCAGCGGGCAGGCGATGGTCGCTACCGGCTGGCCGTCAACCACGGTGCTGCCCAGGATGCCGCGGGCCATGACCTTGGCGCCGGTGGTCGGGCAGTGGTGCGAGGACGCGTAGAAAGCATTGGCATCGGTGCGGAACAGGGCCAGCTGGGCGCCTTTGAGCAGCAGGGCTTCGCCCCAGCCTGGCTCAAGCTCTTCGCTGCGGCATACCGGGGCGAAGGCCGGCGTCGTATCCACGGTCTTTTCTGCGAGGTTCAGGCTCATGAACATCGTCCTTAGGTAGTTGTTCGCTGATATACCGAGCCTAGAAGTTCCATGTTTCGCCCAAGGCCGTGGGCAGTTGCCAGTCGGTAAACCCTGGCTAACAGCCGCACCGTCCATGGTGAAATCCCGAATCGCCCGGAACACCGGGGTTTTTCGACCATGGCCCTGGCCCGCGCTTTACGCGGCTGAAATCCATGATTCCACCATGTTTCGCAGGTTTAACCGGGTGCCCGATGCTTGGGGAAGAGATTTACATCCGCCGAAACACAAGAGAAATTGCCCGGCAAAAACGGCTTTCTAGGCTGTAACCAAGAACCTGTTACATCCCGTTTCCCAGCGAAAGTCGAAATAGATCATGGGTACAACGAACACTGAACGTCGCATCTTGGTTATTGGCGGCGGCCCGGCAGCACATCGCTTCACCGAATCGCTGTCCAGCCGCGCCCCCCAGAACCTGAACATCACCGTGCTGACCGAAGAAGTCCACCTACCCTACGACCGTGTTGCCCTCTCCAAGGCGCTGACCGATCGCGACATCGACCTGACCCTGGGCGACACCGCGCTCTGGGAAGCCGAGCATGTCTGCCTGGAAACCGGGGCCAAGGCTGTCGCCATCGATGGCGAGCAGCGCATCGTCACCACCGAGGATGGCCGCACCTTCGGCTACGACGAGCTGGTGCTGGCCACCGGTTCGGATGCCGCGACCCTGGGCATCCCGGGCCACGAGCACAGCTTCGTCTACCGCACCCTCGAAGATGTCTGGTCGATCGCGGAAAAAATCGAAGAATTGAAAACCACGCTGGGCCGCACCCCGGTAGTCGCCACCGTGGGCGGCGGCCTGCTCGGGCTGGAAGCGGCCGCCGGCGCACAGGCCCTGGGCGCCCAGGCCGTGGTGATCAACAGCGGCAAGTGGCTGATGAACGCCCAGCTGGATGAAGGCGCAGGTCAGGCCATGGGCCGTCTGATCAACGACACCGGATTCACGATCCACGCTGGCTTCCGCCCCAAGGAAATCATCTCCGAGTCCGGCAATGTCACCGGCATCGTCCTGGCCAACGACGAGGTGGTCGAGGCCGATATGGTCGTTGTCTCCATCGGCCTGACCCCGCGCGACGAGCTCGCCCGCCGCTACAACCAGGAGCTAGAGCTCTCCGGCAGCGATGCCCCGCGCTTCACCCTGGGCCCTCGCGGCGGTGTTGTCATCAATGCCAACTGCGCCACCGACATCGAACACATCTGGGCGGTGGGCGAGGTCGCGAACTTCGACGGCATGTGCGTAGGCCTGGTCGCCCCGGCGAATTCCATGGCCGAAATCGTTGCCGAACAGCTCGCCGGCGGCCACGCCGAATTCGCCGGTTTTGATACTGCGACCAAGCTCAAGCTGTCCGGCGTTGACGTCGCCAGCTTCGGCGATGCCTTCGCCCAGTCCGACGGCGCGCTGGAAGTGGTCTACGCCGACGCCCCACGCGGCCTGTACCAGAAGCTCGTCGTGTCCGCTGATGCCAAGACCCTGCTCGGCGGCATCTTTGTCGGCGATGCCAGCCCGTACCAGTCGCTGCGCCCGATGCTGGGCCGCGAGCTTCCAGGTGAACCCGGTGCCTACCTCAGCGCCATCGGCGGCGAAGCGCCCGAGGGCGAACTGCCCGATGACGCGGTGCTGTGCTCCTGCAACAACGTGTTGGCCGGGGACATCCGCGATGCAGTCTCCGGTTGCGGCAGTTGCGCAGGCAACGATCCGGTCACCACGGTGGCGGGGCTCAAGGGCTGCACCCGAGCAGGCACCCAATGCGGTTCTTGCGTGCCGATGCTCAAGAAGCTGATGGAATCGCAGATGAAAAAGGACGGTGCCGAAGTATCCACTGCCCTGTGCGAGCACATCTCCTTCTCGCGTCCCGAGCTCTTTGAAGCCGTCCGCGTCGCCGGCGCAACGACCTTCGACGAGGTCATGGAACGCTTCGGTTCAGGATCAGGATGCGATATCTGCAAGCCGGTCATCGCCAACATCCTCTCTTCGCAGACCTCGGTGCACCCGATGGATGCCGGACTGGCCGGAGCCCAGGACACCAACGACCGCGTGCTGGCCAACATGCAAAAGGATGGCACCTACTCGGTGGTTCCGCGCATCCCAGGTGGCGAGATCACCCCGGAGAAGCTCGGCGTGATCGCCGCCGTCGCGCAGAAGTACGGCTTGTACACCAAGCTCACCGGCGGCCTGCGCATAGACATGTTCGGGGCCCGGCTTGAGCAGCTGCCTGAGATTTGGCGTGAACTGGTTGACGCCGGGTTCGAGTCCGGCCAGGCCTACGGCAAGTCCCTGCGCAATGTGAAAACCTGCGTTGGCTCTTCCTGGTGCCGCTACGGCATGCTCGACTCCACCGCGATGGGGATCAAGATGGAGCTGCGCTACCGTGGCCTGCGTGCCCCGCATAAGTTCAAGATGGGTGTCTCCGGCTGCGCCCGCGAATGCGCCGAGGCCCGGGCCAAGGACATCGGCGTGATCGCCACGACCGACGGCTGGAACCTCTACGTCGGCGGCAATGGCGGTGCCAATCCCGCGCACGCCCAGATGCTGGCCGGTGGCCTAGATGATGAGACGCTGCTGAAGTACATCGACCGCTACCTGATGTACTACATCCGCACCGCCGACAAGCTGCAGCGCACCGCGCACTGGCTCCAGGACCTCGACGGCGGGCTGGAACGGGCCAAGCAGATCGTCGTCGACGATTCGCTGGGCCTGGCGCAGGAGCTGGAAGAGGCCATGGAAGCCCACGTGGCCAACTACGAAGATGAGTGGGCCGCTACCTTGGCCGACCCGGTCAAGCTCAAGCGCTTCCGCTCCTTCGTGAACACCGCGCAGCCGGATACGGATCTGGAATACGTGTCCGAGCGCGGCCAGCGACGCCCCGCCGAGCCGGTGTCGCTTGGCACCAGCATTCCGGTTGGAGCGCCGCAGCGCTAAACTGCCCGATCCGCCCGCGTTGCTACCAGCGCGGGTGGATTTGCGCGCGCAGCTTCGTATCGTAGAGATCGCGCACCGAGGCATTGAAGCCCCCGGAGATTTCCAGCGATCCAGCGGCCGCGTTGGCGCGCGCCTGTTCCGGGTTGCGTGCCCCGGGAATGATGGTGCTGATCCCGTCCTGTGCAGCCAGCCAGGCCAGAGCCACCCGTGCGCTGGTTGCCTCTGGGGCTTCGGCCGCTGCCAGCTGGGCGAATTCGCCCGCCGCTGCCACACCGGTCGCATAGTCCACGCCCGAGAAGGTCTCCCCCACATCGAAGGCCGAGCCGTCGCGGTTGTAGTTGCGGTGATCGTCCTTGGAAAATTCGGTCTGCAGGGAATACCGGTTAGTCAGCAGTCCGCTGGCCAGCGGAACGCGGGCAATGATTCCGACGCCCGCCTCGCGCGCTGTTGGCAGAACAGCCTCCAGCGGTTTGTGGCGGAAGGCGTTGATGATGATCTGCACCGTGGCGATATTCGGCCGGGCGATGGCGGACAGGGCTTCCTCAACGGTTTCCACGGAGACGCCGTAGCTGGCCATGCGCCCTTCGTCCACCATCAGATCCAGCGCATCATAGGTGGCTTCGGTGGTGTACACCGGGGTTGGCGGGCAATGCAGCTGGACCAGGTCGAGGGTGTCCATGCCGAGGTTTGCTCGTGAGCGATCGTTCCATGCGCGGAATGCGTCGAGGTTGTAGTTCTCTGGAATCTGATCAACCCGGCGTCCCATTTTGGTGGCGACAGTGACGTCGGCTTCTGGATTGTTCTTCAGCCAAGTGCCGATCAATTGTTCGCTTCGGCCATCTCCATACACGTCGGCGGTGTCGAAGAAGTTCACGCCGGCTGCGTAGGCGGAATCCAGTACTGCAAGAGCATCCGATTCCTCGACCGATCCCCAGTCAGCTCCCAGCTGCCAAGTTCCCAAGCCGATGACCGATACGTTGCGTTGTGTTCGTCCAAGTTCTCGTTGTTGCATGGTTTCGAGTGTAGTGCGCCACCATGATCGGAGGCGATGCGTTTGACCTTTCTCGACACAATCAGCGTTTCCGTCATGATCTTTCTGATCCATTCGATAGAATATTCGGTATCATCACAACACTGAGGAGATCATGCTTCCCACCATTTTTGCGCTCCTATGCACTTTCATCGGCCTGATCGTCATGATTGCCGGCAAGTCAATGAAACCCGCAAACAAGAACCGCAGCGCCACCCGGGCGACCGGTGTCGGCATCTTCGTTGTCTCGCTGATCGTTGTGGCCATCATGTCCACCACCATCGTCCAGCCTCGCACCGTTGGCGTGAAGGTTGCCCTGGGCAAGCCGACTTCTGTAGTCAGCAACGGCTTCCACTTGAAGTGGCCATGGGAAAAGGTCGAGAAGCTGGACGGTTCCGTGCAGAACGACGTCTATTCCGGCGATAGCGGCATTCCCGTTCGCCTGGGCAACAACGGCCGTGCCAATGTCGATGCTTCGATTCAGTGGCAGCTGAAGACCGATGACGCGATGGACGTCTTCTTGGACTACCGCACTTTTGAAGGTATCCAGTCGAACCTGGTGGATCGGAACTTCCGCGCGACTTTGAACGAAGTCATGGCGACTTACGATCCGCTGGCCTACACCGAACCATCCAAAGGTGGACAGGATCTTGAGGGCCTGGCCAATGCAGTGCAGGAAAAGATGCAGGCCGAGGTCAAGACTCAGATCGAGATTCGCTCAGTCACATTGCCAATCATCAACTTCGATGAACCAACCCAGAACCGCATTAATGAGCTTCAGGCAGAAGCCGCCAAAACGCGCGTAGCTGAACAGCGCAAGCAAACCAGTACCGCTGAAGCCGAAGCCAACGAGATTCTGGAGCGGTCTTTGACCCCTGAGACCCTGACTTCCAAGTGCTTGGACATCGTTGCTGAATCCAACCAGAGCCCGATTGGGTGCTTCCCGAATTCTGGAGTTCAGCCAATTACCATGACCGGCGACAATAACAACAAGTAGTATTTACCGTTTGGTCCCCATCGCCCCGGTGCTGAACTGGGGCGATGAGTGTATCCAGCTGGCAATCATTGGCTCTTCGGACTCCTCAGGCGGGGGTTTCCTCGTTGCCCGGCGGACTGCTGGTGTCTGGTGGCTGATGCAGCCACTCTTCGAATGAGTGCACCCAGTCGGCTTCACTCATGCATTGCGGGTAGGGCTTGTGCGCGAATCCTGTCGCAGGTGGCGCGGTGGAGTGATAGGTCGGGCCCATTCCGGTCGCGATTTTCATCTGGTGTGGGCCGGTTGAGATGACGATTTCCTGCCATCCGGGGGTTTCCTTGGTCTGGTTGCAGAATTTGCAGCGTCCATCGGAGTTGATCACGCAGGTGTGCCCGCCGAGATGGGCTTGGGTGACGTGGTCGATTTCTTCGATCATGCCGTCGCAGAACGGGGTGCGGCACCGGCGGTCGCGCATCTTGATGAACTTCTTCATCTTCTCCGGGAAGATCCGCGCTTTGGAGTCCATCGCGATCAGGTCCTGGTCTCCTGGAGCGGTATACAGGCGGATGAGTTCCACAGTGGCTTCCAGTTGCTCGATGAAGGCCGGGGAGCGGGTTTTCGCCATTTCGGCCAGGGTCATGTTGTTGCTGATCTCTTCTCCGGCGGCCAGTTCCCGGGCGTACTGGGGTGCGATCACGCCGTAGCCTTCGAGGTAGGCGGGCTGCCGGTCGCCGAGGAACAGGGTCTTATCGGTCATGATCAGCCCGATCGTCAGGTTCACCGGGACTTTGGCGTCGGGGTTGGTGCAGAAGCTGGCGAGGTAGTCTGCTTCTATCTGGGCGCGGGTGCGTTCATCGCCTGCGGCTTTGAGGCTTTGGGATGTGGCTTTGATCTGGTTTTTCATGGCGATGCCAGCGGCCAGGGGCAGGTGCGCGTGCAGGGTCATGGTGCCGGTGGCTGCGTGCGGGGTGAATTTCACGTGGCGTTGTTCGTCGGCGGCTTTTTGCTCTTTGCACTGGTCGTCGCTGCCGTAGGCGAGGGTGAAGTCCTTGACGGTGTCGCTGATTTTCCGGTGGCCCAGGTTGTGGAACATGGCCGGGTTCTGGGCGTAGAGGGTGTCGAATTCCTTGCGCCGGTCGGCTTTGACTGCGCGCAGCGGGGTGAGGATGGCGCGCATTTGTGTTTCGGTGTATTCGCCGCGGCTGTAGGCGGCGGCCAGGTGCGGGGTGTCGTTGAAGAGGATGCGGCAGTTTTCCAGGTAGGTGCCGTAGCCGTGGGGGTCGGCTTTGCGTGCTAGGGCGATGCCGGCGGCGGCGCCGCGGTTCAGCTGGGTGAATTTGCCTTTGCGGGTGTTGTTGCGGGTGATGTTGATTTCGGCTTGGTGGCTCAGTGCTGCTTTGTGGTAGTCCGCGGTGGAGGTGAGGGTTTCGAGCAGGCGGATGGCTTGGAGGCATTCTTCGGTGGTGCCTTCTTCTTCGATCCGGGCCAGGTCGGTTTCCAGGGCGCGGGCCACGGCGGTGTAGTTGCCGTGGTTCTGCGGGTTGGGGGTACCCGTGCGGGGGATCGTTGTTTCGGACATGTTCTTATTTTACGCCTGCTAGTCGAATATGTCTTCGAGTAATGGGTTGTGGGTGGATAACTTTTGGGACGCGGTAACGTCGCACGTGAAGTCTGGGTTTGGCGGTTGGACAAGGCCGGAAAAGCCGGGCAGAACGGGCGCAATCGAGGTTGTGGTGCTCGAATGCGCCCGCCGTCCGCGAACTAGCCTTGGGGCATCGGCCGATCCCCGGCCTGGCCCGGCTGTTCGGCGATGATCTGCACTTCCCGGCCCTGCTGGTCGTAGAGCTTGCCGTCCACGAGTCGATCGCCGTCTTCAAGGCCGTCGAGCTGGTACTTGTAGATGGAACGCTGCGAGGTTTCCTTCTTGCCCCAGGACAGCTCATTGAAGATGATGTTCAACAGCACGGCCATGATCGTGGCCGAAGAAATGCTCGACTGGAAGATCGTGCCGACCCAGGTGGGGAACGCGGCGTAGAAGTCGGGCTTGACCATCGGGATGCAGCCAAAGGCCAGCGAAGTCGCGATGATCAGCATGTTCATATTGTCGTCCTTGGCCTTGGCCAGGGTGCGGATGCCGGCAGCGGCGACCGAACCGAAGAGCACTACGCCGGCGCCGCCG
The DNA here is from genome assembly GCF_025854375.1 of Glutamicibacter sp. JL.03c. Taxonomy (NCBI): domain Bacteria; kingdom Bacillati; phylum Actinomycetota; class Actinomycetes; order Micrococcales; family Micrococcaceae; genus Glutamicibacter; species Glutamicibacter sp. JL.03c. The sequence goes on from NZ_CP107575.1 coordinate 3,026,137, forward strand.
AGCACCGGCTGCGGGATCGAGGCGATGACGCGGCCGAGCACCGGCAGCAGGCCCAGGACCACGAGGATGCCGCCGCCGGCAGCGACGACGAAGCGGCTCTTGACCCCGGTGATCGCGACCAGTCCGACGTTCTGCGCGAAGGCCGACTGGGTGAAGGTGTTGAAGACCGGGGCCACCGTGGAGGAAAGCATATCGGCGCGCAGGCCGTTGGCGATGCGCCGGGCGTCGACCTTGGATCCGGTGACTTCGGCCACCGCGAGCATGTCGGCGGTGGTTTCGGTGTAGGTCACCAGGATGACGATCATCATCGAGATGATGGCGCTGATCTCGAAGACCGGGGCGCCGAAGGCAAACGGGGTGGGCACCGCGAAGATGTCGCCGGTGAGCACCTGGGAGAAGTCGGCCATGCCCATGAAGACCGCCACGATCGTGCCCAGCACGATGGAGAGCAGGATCGACAGGCGCGAGAGGGCCGCGACGCCGGACTTGGACAGGGCCAGCAGGATGAGAAGGGTGATGGCCGCCAGGGTGATGTTCTTCATCGAGCCGTAGCTCTCGCCGGCCGCCGAGCCGCCCATGGCCCAATCCGCGGTGACCGGGAAGAGCGAGACGCCGATGATGGTGATGACCACGCCGGTGACCACCGGCGGGAAGAAGCGCAGGAGCTTGGCGAAGAACGGGGCGATCACGATGCCGATCGCGCCGGCGGCAAGCACCGCGCCGAAGACCGCGGGCATTCCCCCTCCGCCATTGAGGATCGCGATCATGGTGGCCACGCCGGAGAACGAGGTGCCCTGCACCAGCGGCAGCTGCGCGCCGAAGAACGGGATACCCAGGGTCTGCAGGATGGTGGCCAGCCCGCCGATGAACAGGCAGCAGGCCACCAGCACGCCCATCTGCGCGGTGTCCATGCCGGCCGCCGAGCCCATCACCAATGGCGGGGCGATGATGCCGCCGTACATGGTCAGCACGTGCTGGAAGCCGTAGGCCACCGTGCGGCCTGGGCTTAATCGTTCGTCTTCAGGTCTTGCGCTCATGAATTCCTCTGCGGTGGACTGCTAATTGGCGCCTCCCGCGTTGCCGGGATGCGCCCCGCCCTCAATTCTCCCGCATGAGCCCGATAGATCAGCTATCCAGCGTGCGCCCGGGCAGCTGGGTGTGCTCCACGAAGCGCACCATCATGGCCTTGAATCCGGGGGTGTTGGATTCGCGGGCCACCAGGTCGCGATGTACCAGCGCGTTGGCCTCCGGGTAGTAGGCGGCCACGCAGCCCTTGGCGGTCGGGTAGGAGACCAGGCGGAAGCGGTTGGCGCGGCGCTCGGTGCCGGCGAAGGTGGAGATCACATCGACCAGATCGCGATCATTGAACCCGGTGGCTTCCAGGTCCTCCGGGTTGATCAGGATGACGCGGCGGCCGTCCTTGATGCCGCGGTAGCGGTCATCGAGCCCGTAGAAGGTGGTGTTGTACTGGTCGTGGCTGCGCATGGTCTGCAGGATCAGGTGGCCTTCGGGGGCTTCCAGCGCCTCGAAGTCCGAGACGGTGAAGCGGCCCTTGCCGATATCGGTGGCGAAGGAGCGGGTATCGCGCGGCGGGTTGGGCAGCACGAAGCCGTTCTTATCGCGCACCCGGGCGTTGAAGTCCTCGAACCCGGGCAGCACCTTTTCGATGTGGTCGCGGATCACGTCATAGTCCTCGGCCATGGCCCGCCAGTTGATCGGGTGGTCCTCGCCCAGGATCGCCTGGGCCATGCGGGCGACGATCACCGGTTCGGCCAGCAGGTGCTCGGAGACCGGGGTGAGCCGGCCGCGCGTGGATTTGATGACCGACATGGAGTCCTCCACCGAGAGGAACTGCGCGCCGCCGGGGTGCTTGTCGTCCTTGTCGGTGCGGCCCAGGGTGGGCAGGATCAGCGAGGTCTTGCCGTGCACCACATGCGAGCGGTTGGGCTTGGTGGAGATGTGCACGGTCAGCTTGGCGCGCTGCATGCCTGCCTCCAGCGCTTCGGTGTCCGAGTTGGCCAGCGCGAAGTTCCCGCCCATGGAGACGAAGACGTCCACCTCGTCCTTTTCGAAGGCGTGCAGGGTTTCGGTGGAGTCGTAGCCGTGGGCGCGCGGGGAGCTGATGCCGAATTCCTGGTCGATTGCGGCCAGCAGCTTTTCGGTGGGCTTCTCCCAGATGCCCATGGTGCGATCGCCCTGGACGTTGGAGTGGCCGCGCACCGGGCAGGCGCCGGCGCCTGGCTTGCCGAAGTTGCCCTGGAGCAGCAGCAGGTTGATGATTTCCTTCAGCGTCGGCACCGAGTGCGGCTGCTGGGTCAACCCCAGCGCCCAGCAGATGATGGTCGCCTTGGATTTGATCAGCAGCTGCGCGATCTCGGTGATCTGCTCCCGGGTCAGCCCGGTGGCTTGTTCGGTAGCCTCCCAGTCCAGGGTGGCGCGGGCGTCGCGGTAGGCGTCGAAACCGTCGGTGGCCTGGCTGATGAACTCGTGGTCCACCACGCTGCCCGGGTTCTTCGCCTCTTCTTCCAGCAATAGGTGGCCGAAGGCCTGGAAAAGCGCGAGGTCGCCGCCGACCTTGATCTGCAGGTAGTCGCTGGCCACCGGTTCGGCTTTGCCGAGCATGCCGCCCACGGTCTGCGGGTCCTTGAAGCCGAAGAAGCCGGCTTCCGGCAGCGGGTTGATCGCGACCACCCGCGCCCCGCGCTTGCGGGCATCGGACAGGGCCGAGAGCATGCGTGGGTGGTTGGTGCCCGGGTTCTGGCCCACCACGAAAATCAGTTCGGTGTGCTCGAAGTCTTCCAGCGAGACGGTGCCCTTGCCGATGCCGATCGTCGGGTTCAGCGCGGTGCCCGAGGATTCGTGGCACATGTTCGAGCAGTCCGGCAGGTTGTTGGTGCCCAGCGAGCGGGCCAGCAGCTGGTACATGAACGCGGTCTCGTTGGCGGTGCGCCCGGAGGTGTAGAACACGCACCTCTGCGCGGTGGTGGCGTTCACGTGGTCGGCGATGGTGGAGAAGGCATCGGCCCAGCTGATCGGCTGGTAGTGGCTTTCGCCCTCGTGGATGATCATCGGCGTGGTGATCCGCCCTTGGGAGCCCAGCCAGTATTCGGTCTTGTCCTTCAGGACCTCGATGGGGTGCTGGGCGAACCATTCGGGGGTGACGGTGCGGGCGCTGGCTTCTTCGGCGATGGCCTTGGCGCCGTTTTCGCAGAATTCGGCCGGCTTGCGGCGTTCGGTGATGGACTCAGGCCAGGCGCAGCCCGGGCAGTCGAAGCCATTGTGCTGGTTCACGCGCAGCATCGAGCGCAAGGTGCGGCTGGGGCCGGCCTGGCTGAAGCCGCGCTCCATGGAGACCATGACTGCTTTGAGGCCCGCGGCGGCATGGGCAGGTTCGCTGACTTTCAGATCATCCTCGTTGATGTCTTTTTTAGGTGCCGAACGATGCATGAAACCCTCCTGGTGGTGACGCGACCGGTGCTGATATCCAGCTCACATATTACAAGGCTACGCCTTATTGATCCGATGCGCATGTGTATAAATGTTCACGCTCTGGCTGCGCGAAAAAGCCGCCAGCGTCAGGCCCGTCTCGTCGGCCAGATCCACAGCCAGCGATGAAGGCGCGCTGACCGCGGTGAGCACCGGAATCCCGGCCATCGCCGCCTTCTGCACCAGCTCGAAGGAGGCGCGGCCAGAGACCTGCAGCACCGTATCCTTCAGTGGCAGCCTCCCGGCGCGCAGCCCGGCGCCGATCACCTTATCCACCGCATTATGCCGCCCCACGTCCTCGCGCAGGATCAGCAATTCGCCGGTGGTGGAGAAGAGCCCCGCCGCGTGCACTCCTCCGGTGGAAGAGAACAGCTTCTGCGACGCGCGCAAGGTGTCGGGCAAATCCAGCAGGGTCTGAAGCCCGATCATCCCGGCTGAGGCATCCAGCTCGAACCCGGCCTTCTTGCGCACCTCGTCGATCGAATTGGTGCCGCAGATCCCGCAGGCCGAACTGGTCACCACATTGCGGGCCATGGCCAGGTCCGGCGGCGCCGCGCCGGGGCCCAGCTGCACCTCGATCACGTTGAAGGTCTGGTTGCCTTCCTCATCGGTACCCGCGCAGTAGCGCAGGGACAGCAGCTGCTCGGGCTCGCGGATCACGCCCTCGCCCACCAGGAATCCGGCGACCATGTCGAAATCGTCGCCCGGGGTGCGCATCGAGGTGGTGTAGGAAGTCTGGCCGAACCGGATTTCCAGCGGTTCCTCGCCGGCCAGTTTCTCCTCGCGCGGGCGCCAGCCGCCCTCTCGCGTAGCGCGGATAACCCGGCGGCGAACGATCTTACGGCCCATCTTGGCTGCTCCTTGCGGTGCTTCTTTTTGCTCTGGCCAATACTCGCACACCACTGGCAAAAACGCAGTCTCTGCTGTCCCTTCAGGACGCAAATCAGCGTGGGCAGCAATTGCTCAGTGGCCGCTGCGTACTCCCGCTGCCGTTTTTTCCTTGTGGGCGGCCAGCGGCAGCCTGGTATCGTCCCTGAGCTCCTTGAGCAGCGACATTCCCAGCAGCGTCACAATGGCCGTGAACGGGACGGCCGACAAGATGGCCGCCTGCTGCAGCGCTTCCAGGCCTCCGACCAGGAGGAGCACTATTGCGCAGACTCCGGTCAGCAGCCCCCAGATGGTCAGGATCGGGCGCTTCGGGTACATATTTCCGCCTGATGTCAGGGTCCCCAACACGTAGGTATTGGAATCTGCACCGGTGATGAAGAAGAGCACCACGAGAATCACGGTGAATGCCGAGGTCACCGCCGGCAAGGGCAGGTCAGCCAGCATCGCGAAGAAGGTGCTATTGGTATCGGCGAGGGTAGCCTGGCCAATGCCGGAGGAACCATGCATTTCCTGGTGCATCGAGGTGCCGCCAAAGATGCTGAACCAGATGCTGAAGACCAGCGACGGAACACCCATCACGGCAATCACGAACTCGCGGATCGTGCGGCCCTTGGAGATGCGCGCCAGGAAAATGCCGACAAAAGCTCCCCAGCTCAGCCACCAGGCCATCATGAAGTAGGTCCACCACTGCATCCACTGCAGGTCCTCGGCATTTGACGGCGTCAGCAGCGCCACCGCAGGGAATTCCGCCAGGAACTGGCCCATGGACCGGAAATAGATATTGCTGATGAATCCGGATGGACCGGAGATGAAGACGAAGATTCCGATCAGGGCGGCACCAATCATGGTGCCTTGGCTAAGCCATTTAATGCCCTTGCCCACCCCGGACAGGGCGGAGAGGGTGAAGATGATCGTCACGCCAGCGATGATGACGATCTTGACGAAGAGGTCCGTGGGAATGCCGAACAACCGGTTGAATCCCTCGGCGATTTGCGATGCGCCCAGCCCCAGGGACGTCGTCGTGCCAAAGAGCGTTGCCAGAACAGTGAAAACGTCGATGGTCTTGCCCAGCGCGCCATCCATTGATTTGCCCAGGATCGGGCGCAGCATCACCGAGACCAGACCCGAATTTCCGCGGCGGTGGGTTGAGTAGGCAATGGCCAGGCCGAAGACCCCGAAGAGCGCCCACGCGTTGGGTCCCCAGTCGAAGTAGGAGAATTGCAAGGCAAGAACCGCGGCATCCATGGTCCCTGGCTCGGCCCGGTTGTGCGGCGGATCCATGAAGTGGCTCATGGGTTCTGCCGCGCCATAGCTGATCAAGCCAATGCCCATGACCGCTCCGAGGATCATGGCAATCCACGCCCAGGTGGAGAACTCAGGACGATCATGGTCTTTGCCCAGCCTGATTCCACCGTAGCGCGAGAAGCCCAGGAACAGCATCAAGAAGATGCATCCGAGCGTGACCACCAGGTAGCTCCAGCCGAGGTTTTGCACAAACCACGAGGAAGCGCCGGACATCAGGTCGTTGAGCTGTTCCGGGGCAATCGCTGCCCACAACACGAACGCAACAACTAGCAGCAGTGAAATAGCCAATACGCTGCCCGGGCCATGGAGTTTCTGATAGACCTTCTTGGAGTCGGCCGAACTCGAAGCATGGTGCAATTCGCCACCGGTGAGGGTTGGTCCGCCCACCGGCCCCTGATTGCGGTTCGTGTCGATATTCATTTCCTTGAATTCCTTAGCAATAGTGGAACTTGCTCACGGCTGGCTTAGAGCGCTTGCAATTCTGCGCCGTCGAAGAACCGGCCCGCTTTGTAGATCATCGGTTCGATGTCCGCGACTTCCGAGTGCTTGACCTTGGCAATGAAGACGGTGTGGGTCTTGGCCTGGAAGCGCTCCTTGATTTCGGCCTCGATCGACGCAGCGGAACCGTCGAGCATCGGAGTGCCGTTCGGTCCCTCATGCCAGGCCAGGTTCGCGAATTTGTCGTCCGCCTTGGAGGCGAAGGTGCCCACGGTTTCACGCTGTTCGTTGCTCATGATGTTGATGCCCAGGTGCGTTGACTTGAAGAGTGAAGCGTAGGTGCTCGTCGTCTTCTGGACGCATACCAATACCAGTGGCGGCTCCAGGGAGACCGAGACGTAGGAATTCGCGGCCAGCCCTCGCGGTGCGCCGTTCTCGTCTTTTGTGGTCACCACGGTGACGCCGGTGATGAACTGCCGGTTGAACCCCTTGAGCTCCTCCAGGTTCGGAACCCCGCTCAGGTCGTCAACGACGATTCCGTCCTCCGGCGTTTCAAACGCCGATTTGAGCGATGGGACTCCCACGTCTTCCAGCAGTTCGCTCTGGTCCCATGTGACTTGCTCGGAAATGACCTTCCCGTCCTGGACTTTCAAGAGATTCGAACCCCGTGTTTCCACGCTGTGGCCGGTGGCCGGCACACCCTGCAAGGCGCTGGTGAAGGTTCCGTTCGTCCGCCAGAAGACGGCGATGGACTGTTCCGCGTCATCGACAAGCACGTGGTCGATCGTCGTAACCAGGTCGGGGAAGGCCTCGCGCACTGCCAGAATGTCGTCTTTCAAGGACTGCGCAGTCGAGACTTTCTTGGATTTGTTGCTGACTCGCTGGTACTGGGCGTGGAGGATGTCATCGAGTGAATCCACGTTGCCGTGGTCCCATGCTGCTTCCCATGAGGCGACGAGAGCATTCTTGACTTGCTGGAGTGAAAGCTGTGTTTGTTGCATGCAAGAAATGCTAGCAAAGCATGTGACATAGTCAACAGATTTCCAGAAATCTTTAAAAATTCTTGAATTCTCAGGAATCTCTTGCATACAAGATCATCTGTGGATATGGTTCTTGTATGCAAGAGAGTTCAGTGATTGAAACCAGCCAGGACATTACAGCTGACGTGCCCCTGCTAAGCCGGTTGCGCCAAATGATTGTCACCGGCGCAGTATTGCCTGGCGACCTGCTGGCAGAGACGGCCCTGGCCCAGGAGTTCTCGGTCAGTCGAACGCCGATTCGCGAGGCCCTGAAACAGCTGGAACGCGAAGGCCTCGTGGAAGTGCGCTCCAGGGTCGGAACTTTCGTCAGGAAACCCACTCAACGGGAAATCAACGAAATGTTTGCCTTGAAGGAGTCTTTTGAAGGACTCGCCGCCGGGCTGATGGCCCGGCGCGGCCCGGTGCCTGAACTCGAGCATCTCAAAGACAACGTCGAGCAAAGCCAGCTCGCGGTCAAGCAGGGAGACACCGAGGCGTACTCGCGCCTCGTGCACGATTTCCACAGCACCCTGGTGGCCGGAGCTGACAACAGGAAGCTTTCCGAGCACTACGACCTGCTGATGAATCAGCTGGCCTATCAGCGCATTGTCTCGCAGACCCTGAGCCAGCCGGGGCGTCTGCAGAATTCTGCCAGCGAGCATCAGGCAATCATTGATGCGATCTGCTCAAAAGACCCCTTGGCCGCTGAACTCGTCATGCGCCGCCATGTGGCAGCCTCAAGCCAATTAGCAACCATCGCCGCCTTCAAAGAGGACAAAGCCCCAACGGGCTAGCGGCCGACGCCGATCTCCAGACGAAAGAAGATCCAGATGAACCCTCCCTTGATCGTTTCCAGCGACCTGAGCACCCGTACGACACTCGCTGGCTATGCAGATATCGCCTCGGCCGCCGGACTGCGCAAATTGTCGAGCACCGTTGAAGAAGTGCCGCACGAAACTTTGGGGACCATCACCCGGGCCACCGCCATGGCGGTCATTGCGAACCCCTGGCTGGGCACCGGTCCGGATCATGATCTGTCCGAGCGCACCGAAGCCATTGCACCGCTGCTGGCCAAGCTGATTTCCGACCGACTGCTGGACGCCCTGGGCGGGGTGGACCAGGTCGAGGCCTTCGGCAAGGCGGCCCTGGTAGGCAGCGACGGCGAATTGGAGCATGCCGGAGCGCTGATCCACACCCCGTTCTTCGGCAACCTGCTGCGCGAAGCCCTGGGCGGAACCTCCATCATCTGCTTCGCCGACGGACGGGGCGTCCCCGGGGAAACGCTGCGCGTGCCGATGTGGCACAAGAACGCTGCGGCCACCCGAACCCACTACCAGACCATAGACCTGTTCCTGTCCGATGCCCCGCACGCCGGGGAAATCGCGGTGATTGCCGCGGCCTCTGGCGGACCGCGTCCTCATGCCCGCATCGGAGATCGAACCACCGATCGCCCGGTAACTTCCGACATCCTGAAGGGAATCCAACTATGAACTACCGCAAGCTAGTGACCATCGTCGAGGAAATCGCCACCGAAGGCGGACGCCCGGTTGATCCCGTGGCCAAGGTGGCCATTGTCGCCGCCGTGTTCGATAACCCCTGGGCCGGACAGGGCTTCGTCGAGGACCTGAACGAGGGCATCGATGCGGTCGCTTCAGAACTCGGCGCACTGCTGGCCCCACGGGTGATCGAAGCCCTGGGCGCACCGCTCGAGGCCTATGGAAAGGCCGCCATTGTGGGCCTGGAGGGCGAAATCGAGCACGGTTCGGCACTGATCCACACGCTGAAGTTCGGCAACCACTTCCGCGACGCGGCCAAGGCCACCACCCTGCTTCCGGCAGTGGAGAAGCGCGGGCCAGCCGGGGTGCAGTTCGACATCCCGCTCAAGCACTTCACCGATGCGACCATCCGCTCGCACCACCAGAGCGTGGAAGTCAAGGTCTCCGACGCCCCGCACCCGGGCGAGATCCTGATCGCACTGGCTGCCGCCACCCGTGGCCGCCCGCAACAACGACTGGCCCCGCTGTCCACCGAACAGTAGCCCCCAGCAGCACCCGAAACGGAGCGAAGCACCCATGACAAGCACCGAGCGCCCGCAGGTAGTCCTGCTGCACGGAGTGGGACTGGACCACACCATGTGGCAGCCCCTGCGCGAGCACCTGTCGCACGAGATTGTGGCCCTGGATCTTCCGGGGCACGGCGGGCAGCCGCCCCTGCGCACCGAGCAGGACCTGGCGAGCCTGTCGGCCGATGTGCTGGCGCGCCTGGACACCCGGGCCCCGGTGCACCTGGTCGGCTTCTCGCTCGGCGCGCTGATCGCCCAGCATCTGGCACGCTTCGCTCCGCAGCGGGTGCGCACCCTGACCGCGGTCAACTCGGTCTGCCGGCGCACCGCCGATGAGGCCGCCGCCGTGGAACAGCGCCTGGCCACCGCCGGCACGGACTTCGCCCAGGGCATCGACCGCGCCATCCAGCGCTGGTTCCCTTCAGGGGAAACCGCGGTGGACCAGCGGATCATCGAGGCCACGCGGCGGACCCTGGCCGGCAATGACGTCGAATCCTATGTGCACGCCTATGCGGTTTTCGCCCGCGGCGACCGCGAGATCGCCGGAGAGCTGTCCGGCATTATCCAGCCGGCCCTGGCCATCACCGGGGAATTGGATCCCGGATCCACCCCGCAGATGTCCCGCCGGCTCGCCGAGTCCATCCCCGACTGCCGGCTGCGCATCATCCCCGGGGCCAGGCACATGCTGCCGGTGGAGAATCCGGTGGCACTGGCCGGCGAATTGAACAAATTTTTCAGCGACAATGAAGGGAAACAGGCATGAGCGAGCGCTACCTGCATTTCATCAACGGCGAGCACGTTGCTCCCAGCGAAGATCGTTTCTTCACCAGCACCAATCCGGCCACCCTTGAGGAACTCTACGAGGCCGCCCGCGGCACGGCCGAAGACGTGGATCGGGCCGTCAAGGCCGCGCACCGTGCCTTCACCTCCCACTCCTGGAGCTCGCTGAGCGCGACCGCACGCGGCCACCTGCTGCGCCGGCTGGGCGATCTGGTCGGGCAGAATGCCGAGCAGCTGGCCCGCTTCGAGTCCCTGGACAACGGCAAGCTGCTGCGCGAGATGCGCGGCCAGCTGGCCACCCTGCCCGAATACCTCTACTACTATGCAGGACTGGCCGACAAGGTGCAGGGCTCGCAGATCCCGAGCATGAACCCGGCCATCTTGAACTACACCCAGCGCGAGGCACTGGGCGTGGTCGGGGCCATCACCCCGTGGAACTCGCCGCTGACCCTGACCATCTCCAAGATCGCCCCGGCCCTGGCCGCCGGCAACACCGTGGTCATCAAGCCCAGCGAGTACACCTCGCGCACCGTGCTGCTGCTGGCCGAACTGGCCGACCAGGCTGGCTTCCCGGCCGGCGTCATCAACGTGGTCACCGGCTTCGGCGCCGAGGCCGGCGCCGCACTGGTCGCCCATCCGCTGCTGGCCAAGATCTCCTTCACCGGGTCCACCGCCACCGGCTCCTCCATCGCCGCGCAGGCCGCCAGCCGCTTCATCGGCTGCACCCTGGAACTGGGCGGCAAGTCGCCGAACATCGTGTTCGACGATGCCAACGTGGACAACGCGGCCATGGGCGTGGTGGCCGGCATCTATGCCGCCGCGGGCCAGACCTGCATCGCCGGCTCCCGCGTCTTCGCCCACAAGTCCATCTACGACGAACTGCTGGAAAAGGTCGTGAACCGCGCCAAGTCCATCATCATCGGCGACCCGCTGGCCGAGGCCACCGAGCTGGGCCCGCTGGCCTTCGCCGATCAGCTGGCCAAGGTCTCCTCCTATGTCCAGATCGGCGCCGGGGAAGGCGCCACCGTGCTGGCTGGCGGCTCGCGGCCCGACGGATTGGAACTGCCCGGCTACTTCTTCTCCCCCACGGTGCTCACCGACGTCACGAACGACATGCGCGTGGTGCGCGAGGAGATCTTCGGCCCGGTGGCCGCGATCATGCCCTTCGAGCATGAAGACGAGCTGCTGGCCGCGGCCAATGACACCGAGTACGGGCTGGCGGCCGGCGTCTGGACCCAGAACCTGGCCCGCGCCCACCGCATGGCCCGCCGGCTGGAGGCTGGCACCATCTGGGTGAACACCTACCGGGCCATGTCCCCGATGTCCCCGCGCCAGGGCTTCAAGAGCTCCGGGGTGGGCATCGAACACGGCCTGGAGTCGATGAACGAGTACACCCGGCTGAAGTCCATCTGGATCAACACCGACGAATCCCCGGTCGCCGACCCCTTCGTCATGCGCGCCTAAGGAGCCACCCATGCCACTGATCGATATCTCCATCGCCAAGGGCCGCAGCGAGCAGCAGCTGCGCAGCTTCATCGCCGCGGTGCACCAGGCCGCGGTTGACACCGTCGACGCCGCCGACGAAAACATCACCGTCATCGTGCGCGAAGTCGAGCACGAGCACTGGTCCCGCGGCAACCAGACCATCGCCGAACGCCGCTAAACCGCAACGACTCACCACGAAGGAAGCATGACATGCGCTTTTCCCTCTTCCTCCACATGGAACGCTACGATAATTCGCTGAGCCACGAGGAGCATTTCCAGAACCTGGTCGAACTGGCCCAGATGGCTGAAGCCGGCGGCTTCAGCACCGTCTGGATCGGCGAGCACCACAGCATGGAATACACCGCCTCGCCGAGCCCGATTGCGCAGCTGGCCTATCTGGCGGCCAGGACCTCCACCATCCGGCTGGGCTCGGGCACCATCATCGCCCCGTTCTGGAACCCGATCCGCGCGGCCGGCGAGCTGGCCCTGCTGGACGTCATTTCCGGCGGCCGCGCTGAAGTCGGCGTGGCCCGCGGCGCGTACCAGTTCGAATTCGACCGCGTGGCCGGCGGCCTGCCGGCCACCGACGGCGGCAAGGCCATGCAGGAGCTGATCCCGGCCATGCAGAAGCTGTGGGAAGGCGACTACGCGCACGATGGCGAGGTCTGGCAGTTCCCGACCTCCACTTCCGTGCCCAAGCCGGTGCAGAAGAAGCTTCCGGTCTGGGTAGCCGCACGCAGCCCGGAATCCCACGACTACGCGGTCGCCAACGGCTGCCATGTCATGGTCACCCCGCTGATGAAGGGCGATGAGGAGGTCGAGGACCTGATGGGCAAGTTCGAAACCGCCATCGCCAACCACCCTGAACGCACCGACCGCCCGGACATCATGGTGCTGCGCCACACCTATGTGCACAGTGCCGATGAGCCCGAGGCCTGGCGCCCGGCCGCCGATGCCATCTCGAAGTTCTACCGCACCTTCGACGCGGTCTTCGGCAACAAGGCGCCGGCCGTGGACGGCTTCTTCGAGCCGAGCCCGGTGCAGAAGTTCGAGGGCCGGCCGGAATTCGCCGCGGAATCGCTGCACCAGACCGCGATGATCGGCACCCCGGCCGAGATCATCGAGCGCCTGCACCACTACGCCGAACTAGGTGTCACCGAGTACAGCTTCTGGAATGACAACTCCATGAGCCACGAGCAGAAGAAGCGCTCGCTGCAGCTGTTCATCGATGAGGTTGTCCCGAACTTCGCCAAGAAGTAGCCAGCACCGCAAAGGGGCCCGTTCAAAGCGGGCCCCTTTTGCTGCGCCGGCTAGGGCGCGCCGACCTCCAGCACCCCGGCGCCGGTGGCGGTCTTGGCATGGTGTTTCACGCCGCTGGCAGTATCCATCGCGGTGAAGCCGTAGGGCGGGGTCCAGTCGAGCTGGTTGCTGAATCCCTGTGCGGCCCAGTCAGGCAGCGGGTCGCCGCTGGCCTGGGCTGCGCGCTGCGCGTACTGCCCGGCGGCGATCGCATCCAGGTCGGCGGGCTGCTGGTTGAACCAGGATCCCTCGTCGTGGAAGTTGTTGGCGTTCCATAGATAGACCGCGACCGAAGCGTCGGCCCCGGGCCCGGTGTAGTCGAAGGCGTTGCGCTCGGAGAAGACCTGCGACTGGTAGCCCAGGCCCAGGAAGTAGTGGTATCCGCCGGCCGCGGTGCTGGTGACCGGGGAGTCGGGGTCCTTCACCCGGCCCTGGAAGTAGTTGTTGGCCACGTGCACCTGGCCGTAGCGCACGCGCGGGGCGCGTTCCTGGATGCCTTCGAAGTAGTTGCCGATGATGCTCACCCGCAGCCGTCCGGCGTCGGTGTCCGCATTGTCGTCCCCGGAGCCGATCAGCATGGTCTTGTCGTGGTTGAGCAGGTGGGAGTTGCTCAGCGTGACGAAGTCGGTGCCGTCCTTCATGTCGAACAGGCCGTCGTGGCGGTTCATCGGGGCGCCGTTGGGGCCGGTGGGGGCATCGCGGTCAAGGAACCGTCCATCGCCCAGGGTCACATGGTCCACCCAGATATTGGTGGAGGTGACCGAGGAGATCGCATCGAAACGGGCATTCCAGGCGCCATCCTCGCCGTCCCATGGATCCCAGGAGGAGAAGTAGTCGACCGGGGCTTCCAGAGACAGGTTGCGCAGCACGACGTTGTGGGCCAGGTGCAGCATGAGGTTGGACTGGACGAAGCCGGCATCCCCGCCCAAGCCCACCAGGGTCGTGTTGCTCGGAATGGAGATCTCCGCCTGGCGCTTGAGCGCATTGCTGCCGGTGACCCTGGCGCGGCGCTGCTGGCCGCAGTACTCGTGGCTCTGGTCGCTCCAGGTCCCGTCCTCGCCGAAGCAGCTCAGGTACTTGGACACGTCGTAGCCCGGTGCGTAGTCCTGCTCCCCGAGCAAGGTGCCGTCGGCGGCCTGGTTGCCCTGGATTCTCCCGGAAACGTAGATGACCTTCGGCTGGTCGCGCTCCCCGTGGTTATCCAGGGCCGCCATCAGCTCCTGGCGGTTGGCCACGGTGTAGGTGGACCGCTCGTCGGCGCCGGCGCCGCCGGTGGTGCCGCCGTTCTGCGAGGCCCAGCCCGGGGCTTGGTCGGTGGTCATGAAAACGCTGGCTTCCGCTGGCTGGGCGGGTTGCGCCACGGCGCCTTGAGCTCCCGTTGCGGCCAGGGCCAGTGCGGCGACCGCACCCGAGAGTACTGGGAGCTTCTTTGAAATTGATGACACGATGATCCCTTCCATGCAAGATCAACGCGATTCCCGTCATTGGAAACCGCTTTCCGAGCCAATTATGGTGCAGCCCCCAGCGCAGTTCAACACTTGCATTCGCCCACGGTTTCACATACACGGACGCGGCGGCTGCGCGCGACCGCACGGTGCTCAGGTCCGGTATTGCGTTGGCTGGATGATCGAGAACTCGGCGCCGGTGGCATCCTGCAGCACGGCCATGCGCCCGAAGAAGGAATCCTGCGGCTCCCGGATGACCGCCCCTCCCAGGGACTCGGCGAGCGCCACGCTCGAATCCGCGTCATCGACCGCAAAATAGGTCCGCCATCCGGCGTGCGCTTCCGGGCCCTGGCCCGCGATGTCAAAAATTCCGGCCAGCGCCTCCGAGCCCTGGCCCAGGGTGCAATAGCGGAACTCTGGCGCATCGGAAACCGTGCTCAGCTCCCAGCCCAGGGCCTCGCGATAGAAGCGCGCCACCGCGTCGAAATGCTTGGTGTGCAGCTCGCTCCAGATGCGGGTGCCGTGGCGCCTCGCGGAGTGCAGTTCGCCGGCATCAAAAGCCTGGAACAGGCCAACGCCCATGCCCTCGGGGTCGCTGATCATCGCCAGCGTCCCCTGCTCGGGGATCTCCAGCGGCTTGAGGTGGACCGTGCCGCCATGCAGCCGCGCGGCGAAGGTGGCCGCATGGACGTCGGCCACATTCAGATAGGTGGTCCAGACATCGTGCGCACCCGAGTCCCTCTCGTTGTGCACGAGGCCGGAAACCAGCTGGTCTTCGAGGTAGGCCGGCAGGTATCCTTCCGCGCGGGCCTCGGGGCCATCGATAAAGCGCCAGCCGAAGAGGCGTGAATAGAATTCGACGGCACTGCCCAGATCGCTGGTGAGCAGATCCGCCCAGCAAGGTTCGGCCCGCGGTTCCCTGGCTCCCGGCATCGCTACCCCATTCCGCGATCAATCCAGCTCGATGGGCTGAGTCTATTCCTGCTCCCTGCAGATCAGCAACGGATTCGAAGCATAAATAGGGATTATTACGAAACCGGATATCTTGATTTGAACCGCAGTTCCATTACGCTGGTTTGTGACGCGAGACACATGCCGATTTCGCCCGCAACGAGGAGACGTCAATGAGCACTTCCAATATCACCCTCTCGGTGGCTGCAATCCTCGCCGAGGGCGCCACCCGCTATCCCGGCTTGAACGCCATCACCATGAATGGGCAGAGCACCACCTACCGGGAACTCTGGGATGAAACCCGGGCCTACGCCGGAGCGCTGAAAGAGCAGGGCATATCCGAGGGCGACCGGGTCGCGGTGCTCATTCCGAACGTCACCGATTTTGCCCGGACCTACTACGCCATCCTGTCCCTGGGCGCCACCGTGGTGCCGATCCACGCGCTGCTCAAGGCCCGCGAAATCTCCTACGTGCTCGAAGACGCCGAAGCGAAGCTGCTGATCTGCGCCGCCGGGCTGCTGGGCGAAGGCGCCAAGGGCGCGCAGCACTCCGGGGTCCGTCTGATGTCCGTCATGGACCCGGATGCCAGCGCCGGGAACCGGCTTGAAGATTTTGCCGCCCAGGCAACCCCGATCACCACCTACCTGCCGCGCCGGGCCGAGGACATTGCCACGATCCTCTATACCTCGGGCACCACCGGCAAGCCCAAGGGCGCCCTGGGCACCCACCTGGCCTTGATCGAGCAGACCCACTCCACGCTGCTGAACACCATGGACATCCGCCAGGGCGACAAGCTCTTCGGCGGCCTGCCGCTGTTCCACACCTTCGGCCAGACCTGCGTGCTGAACACCGGCCTGCGCATCGGCGCCGAGGTGATGCTGCTGCCCAAGTTCACCGCCGAAGCGGCCCTGGACCTGGTGCTGGAGGCGGACATCGACGTGTTCTTCGGCGTTCCGACCATGTATGTGGCCCTGCTGGAGGCCGGTGCCCAGCGCGAAGGCACTCCGAAGAGGCTGCGGTATGCCATCTCGGGCGGCGCCTCGCTGCCGCTGTCGGTGCTCACCGCCTTCGAGCAGCGCTTCGGTTCGCGGATCTACGAGGGCTACGGGCTGACCGAAACCTCCCCGGTGGCCTGCTTCAACCATGTGGGGCGCGAACCGCGGCCGGGCACCGTGGGCACCCCGGTGTGGGGCGTCGACGTGGAGATCGCCGATCCGGCCTACCCCGATGAAATCCGCCTGCTGCCCCGCGGGGAACTGGGCGAATTGGTGGTGCGCGGGCACAACCTCTTCGCCGGCTACCTCAACCGCCCCGACGCCACCGCACAAGCCGTGGTGGATGGCTGGTTCCGCACCGGGGATCTGGGCACCAAGGACGAGGACGGCTACCTGCGGATCCTGGATCGCACCAAGGACATGATCCTGCGCAATGGCTACAACGTGTACCCTCGCGAAGTCGAAGAGGTGCTCACCAGCCACCCGGAGATTTCCAATGCGGCGGTCTACGGGGTGCCAGATGAGAAGCATGGCCAGGAGATCGTCGCCTCGGTGACGCTCAAGGCCGGGTCTTCGCTGAGCCCCGAGCAGCTAGGCGCCTGGGCCCAGGAGCAGATGGCTGCCTACAAGTACCCGCGGCATATCCAGATCGTCGAGCGGTTCCCGCTGGGCCCCTCGGGCAAGATCCTCAAGCGCGAGCTGGTCGCGCAGTTCAAGGGAGACTAGCGGGTTAGGAGGAGAACTTCGGGGCGCGGTGCGCCAGAAAGGCCGCGCGCCCCTCAGCCAAATCCGCGTTGCCCGCATTCTCTTCCCACACGGCGTCCCACCAGCCATCGCTTCCCTCGCCAGCGACCGCCAGGGCGATAGCTTCCTTGGTTCGCTCGATCGAGTACTGCGAGTTGGCGTGCAGTTCTTCCAGCAGCTGCGCCAGCTGGGTTTCGAGATCGGCCTGCGGAACCACCCGCGTGAACAGGCCCCAGCTGGTGATGTCCCCCGCCGGCAGCCGGGCGCCGGAAAACAAGAGGTACTTGGCTCGGTGCTCCCCCACGGTGCGCACCAGCCTTTCGATCCCCGGGCGCGGGAAGAGCAGCCCGATCTTGGCCGGGGTGATCGCCAGGCGCACCTGGTCGCTGGCCAGCTGGATGTCGCAGGCCGAGGCGAGCTGCCATCCGCCGCCATAGCAGTTGCCTTCCACCACCGCGATGGTGGCTTTGCCGCAGGCCTGGATACTGCGGTCCACCAGATCAAAGTGGTTAATGAGCGCGCTTTGCTCATCGGGATCAAAGAGCACCCGATCCATCTGGTCGATGGCGATCCCGGAGCAGAAGCTGGAGCCCACGCCACGCAGCACGATGGTGCGCACCGCCGGATCGGCAGCCAGGGTGGCGAAGGCGCCCACCAGCTGCAGGCACATGTCCTTGGTCAGCGCGTTGTACTGTGCGGGGTTATCCAGCATGACGGTGGCATTCGAATTCTCGATGCCCACCGTGATGCGTCCTGCCTGTGCCATCGAGTCCTCCCGCGTTCGCGCGCTGATCCACTTCCCACCGTGCCACACTGGGTGGGTGGATACACAGATTATTTACACAATTCTTGCTGGAATCTTGCTGGTCATTTCGGCCTTTGGCACGATCTTCCCGGTACTGCCCGGTTCCCTGCTAACCATCGGCACCCTGCTGGGGTGGGGCTGGCTGCTCGGTTCGCCGGCCTCCTGGTGGGCTGCCGGCCTGGGCATGGCCATCGCGGTGCTGGGCTGGTCGGCCTCGGCGGTGCTCACCGGCAAAAAGCTCAAAGAGCATCAGGTCCCCAAGGGCTCGATCCTCTTTGCGGTCATCGGCGCCATTGCCGGCGCCTTCATCATCCCGGTGCTGGGGCTGTTCATCGGTTTTGCGGTGGGGCTCTTCGCCGGGGAAAGCGTGCGTCGCCGCGAAGTCTCCGGTGCGTTCAGCTCCTCGTGGGCGGCGCTGAAGGCCATGGGATTGGGGATCGTGGTGGAGTTCGGCTGCGTGCTGCTGGCCTCGTCCATCTGGGTCATCGGCCTGATTGCCCACTTCGCGACCCGCTAGATCCACCCCTGCTCGTGAGCCGTGCGGGCCGCTTCAATCCGATTCGCCGTCTGGGTCTTGCCGATGGCGTTGGACAGGTGGTTGCGCACCGTCCCGGCGGAGAGGTGCACCAGCGCAGCGATCTGCGAGACCGGTGCCCCGCTGGCCGCGTGGGCCAGTATTTCCCGTTCACGCTCGGTGAGCGGGTTGCGCCGGGCCTCAACACTGAGCATCGCCCGTTGCGGATCGATGATCTTATCCCCGGCATGCACCTTGCGGATGGCCGCGGCCAATTCGGCCGGTGGCGCATCCTTGACAAGAAACCCGCTGGCTCCGGCTTCAAAGGCCTGCCGAAAGTATCCGGGACGATCAAAAGTGGTCAGGATCAGCACCTTGACTTCGGGGTGCGTCCGCTGCAACGTCGCCGCCAGGCTCAGGCCATCAAGCCGGGGCATCTGGATATCAAGCAGGGCCACATCCACCGGGTGCGAAGCCAGGGCCCCCGGCACCTGATCGCCGTCGGCGCATTCCGCGACCACCTCAAGGTCGGCTTCCAGGTTCAGCAGGGCCGCGAGGGCCCCACGCACCAGGTGCTGGTCATCAGCGATTAATACCCTGATCATGCGGTCTCCTGGCTGCTGTGGTGAAAGGTCAATTGCACCAGTGTGCCACCCATGCCCGAGGCTTCCACTAGGGCGGTGGCCCCGATCTGCCGGGCCCGCTCCTGCATGCCTCGAATACCGTGGCCGGCAACGCTGGCGCCCAGGCCATCCCCGTCATCATCCACGCTCACGTGGTCTGCGCCAAAGTGGATGCGCAGGGCACTGGCGTGCGCATGCCGCAGGACATTGGTCAGGGCTTCGCGCAGGATCCAGGCCGTGTGCGATCTGAATCGCAGCGGGATCACGTCTGGATTGCCGACCACTGTGAAGCTCAGGCCGTTGTCCTGGCAGGCTTGGCGCAGCTGGGCCAGTTCGGCGTGCAGATCCTGCCGGTTCAGCCCCTGCACCGTGGTGCGCACAGAGTCCAGGGCCTGCACTGCCAGATCGGACAGCTGCTGCATTTCGGCGCGAGCCCCCTCGTACTGCTGGGCATCCAGCAACCGCATCGCCAGCTGCGCCTTGAGATTGAGCGCGGTGAGCGAGTGGCCGATTCCGTCATGAACATCCCGTGCGACACGCTCCTGCTCGGCAACCACCAGATAGTCGGCACGCATCTCTTCGGCTGCCACCGCCCGGGTAATGGCTGCCACGGTGATCGCGTACACAACCATCATGACCAGATTCAGTCCGATCAGGAACAACGAGTCCCTGAACTGTCGCAGGACCAACGGCAGGATCAAGCAGATCAGCGCCGCCACGGTGTAGGTCGCAATGGTCCATTTCTTGGTCAGCAGGAACGCGGCATAGGACGTGACAAAAGGCATCAGGCCCAGTGAGCTGACCCCGGCGACAGGAATCGCCAGCACAAGGATCAGCGCCAGGATGGTGAAGCTCGCCAAGGCCATGGAATCCCTGGTCCCGCCTTGCCCGACCACCCATGAGTACTTGGCGTAAGCGTGCAGGTACACCGCGGCAAATACGCCCACGAGCGCCAGCCCGATGACCCTCACCGGCATCGGGTACGGCGTATTGACCAGATCCAGAATCGGGAAGATCAAGAAGACGACCCACACACCGGAGATGAGCCAGCCCCGGCGCTTCCAGAACTGCTGTTCATCTTCGAGTGCGTTCTCTTGCCCCGGGCTCATTGGCGCGCCTTGGACCTGCGCGTGGCGAATACCGCGAAGACGGCGAAGATCATTGCCCATAGCACTAGGTTAGTGGCCATCATCCATAATGGGTCCGGTGCCATGGGCACACCGTCAGGAATATCCTTGAGCAGCGGGTACCGCGCCAATGCGACGTAGCCAAACATCGGGGTAAACCGGGCCGCATCAAGCATGGCCCCTTCCAAGGGCATGAACACGTTGCCGAAGAATGCGAAGAACACCATGAGCCCGGAGGCCAGGCCCAGGGCAGATTCTGATTTGAACATCATGCCCACACCAATGCCGTAGCAAGCGAACATCATCGCTCCGATCAAGGTGATCAGATAGCTGATGCCCCAAATCCACGACTCGTTCACTCTCGCCCCGGTGATGGCCCCCAAGGCAAAAACGATCGCCGCTGAGACCGCGGCTACCGTGGCGGCGACGATCATCTTGCTGCCGACGAATGCTGCGGGCGGCATTTTGGTCAAGGCTATTTGCCGCCCCCAACCCTGCATGATCTCCGTGGCCACAGTCCCGGCGATGGACACGGTGCTCACCGCAGCCCCATAGGCGGCCATGGAGATCATGAGATAGAACTTGACGTTGCCGGCGCCGAGGTCCGATTCGGTGTAGCTGGGTATATTGCCGAAAAGAATATACATGGCGGCCGGTAGCAGCAACGCGAAAATAAGGTTGTAGCCGTCGCGAAAGTGCCGGGCGAATTCGACCCGGATATACGTTGCCATCATGATGCGTCCTGGGTGAGTTGGATAAATGCGTCTTCCAGGCTCGGGGAAGCAATCTCGATGTCCCTGGCCCGATACTGCTGCAACAAGGCCAGCGCGAACTGGTCGGAGTCGGCGCAGTGGAAGTGGTAGCGCAGGCCATGGCGTTCATTCAAGGACACCGACTCATCGAATCCAAGGGCCAACTGGGCCTCAGATTCCGAGGGGAACGTCGCGCTAATGGATCTGCCGGAGATGAGCTGGCGCAATTCCTCGGTGGCGCCATCGGCCACGATGTTCCCTTGGCTCATCAGCACGGTACGCTCGGCGAAGGCCTGCGCCTCTTCTAAGTAGTGCGTGGCGAAAATGATGGTTCGACCGTCGGTAGCTTCACTGCGCATGGTTTGCCAGAACTCGCGGCGCGCCATCACGTCCATTCCGGCCGTGGGCTCGTCAAGGATCAACACGTCGGGATCCGGCAGCAGTGCCAGTGCGAATTTGATTCGTTGTTGCTCGCCGCCGGAGCACTTGCCCACCTTGCGTTGAGCGATTTTTGCCAGACCGGCCCGCTCCATGACCTCCTGGACGCGGTCGGCCCTGGCATGCATCTTGCCGATGACTTTCACGGTTTCCTGCACGGTCAGGTCGCGCAGCAAGCCTCCGGTTTGCAGGACTGCTGAAACTTGGCCGGCAGTGATCGCCTGGCGGGGTGGACGCCCCATGACGTGAACTGTGCCATCGGTGGGTTCGGTGAGCCCGAGGATCATGTCCACCGTCGTCGTCTTGCCTGCCCCGTTGGGTCCGAGCAATGCGACGATGTGGCCCTGGGCAATTTGAAGACTGATGCCTTTAACTGCTTCGACTCTGCCGTGCTGGGAGACAAAGGTCTTCCTCACCGCCGACAGCGATATGGCCTCGGCTTGCGTTCGTGTTTCCATAATTCAATTCTCGGTGTCATCATCGGCTTCCAGAAGAGCGGATTGTCATGTTCTGCCCATGACCGATGTCATGGGTCGGGAAAGAAAGTTGCAACAAAACAACCATCTGGCCTGAAGGTTTATCTTCCCTGTGATTTTGGTAACGTCATCCCGGCCTTGTTCAAGAGCGGTTCAAGATGCATCGGTACGGGTCAACGAACAAAATGCCGATATCCCCTTGGCGATCAGGGAATCCGGCCTGCGATCTTCCGGATAGCCCTATGGGAAACTCACAGCGGCATCCCGTAGGATTTTTCCTGTGCTAGATCAATCATCTTTTCTTTCTTTCGTGACGGATTACGCCCAGCCGACCATCGGCGCCGCGTTCCTGCCAGATTGGCTGAACCCGGCGGTCTTCCTGAATAACCCGGAACTCGGGCCGTGGGTTGTCTTGCTGGTCTGCGCCATTGTCTTCGCCGAGACCGGGTTGCTCGTGGGTTTCTTCCTGCCTGGCGACTCGATGCTCTTCACCGTAGGCATGCTCATCGCCACCGGCACCATCCACGTGCCATTGTGGCTCTTTGCCCTGGCAATCTTCGTCTGCGCGTTCGCCGGCGACCAAACCGGCTACATCATCGGCCGGAAGTCCGGCCCGGCCATTTTCAAGAGGCCCGATTCGCGTTTCTTTTCGCAGAAGAATGTTGAGCGAGCCCACCAATTCTTCGAGAAGTACGGCGGACGCGCGGTCATTCTGGCACGCTTTGTCCCCGTGGTTCGCACCTTTGTCCCGGTCATCGCTGGTGTCGCGAAGATGGATCACAAGACTTTCGTCAGCTTCAATCTGATTGGCGCCGCGCTCTGGGGTATCGGCGTGACCCTGCTGGGTTACTGGCTGGGCCAGTTCACGTGGATCGAAGAGAACATTGACATCATCTTCATCCTGATTGTTCTCATCTCGGTGATCCCCATTGGCATCGAATTGCTCAAGGCCCGCAAGCCACACAAGAAGATCGAAGACTAGTTTCTAAGCACTTCGGCGGCCAAAACGGCCGCCACCCCACTGTACGCCGTGGCGCATCAACCAATTTTCGCAAGGTTGAATGGTGCCGCGGCGTACCCCTTTGCAGACCAGGTCCTCGCCCGCATCGATCAGGCGCATCGCTTCAGTGGTCGCCGGGCGCACCACGTTCAGCAGGACTTCGCAATCGCAATATCCACCGAGCACACGCATTTTCTTCTCCAGCGCGCAGGCTCTCGGAGCGCATTCATCACGATAAAAACTGAGCATCCGCAAGCTTCCATCGCAGGCCACATCCGAGGCCACCCGATAGAGGTAGCACGGCAAGCATTCGTGGATCACTGGCCTGGGCAATTCGGACATCTGAACTCCTTAGCGCTGTAGTGGCGAGGGCGGTGCCTTCACCGCTCTCGCCACTACTGTCCAACGCCGAAGTCGCCCCGCACCATCATGGTCCACGAACTGTGAACATCTAGCTCGCCGCGAGGCTCCGCCGCAGGAAAGCATCCACCCGTTCCAAGGCCTCGGCCACGCGCTCATAGCCGGCGGCGAAGGACAGCCGGATGAACAGGTGGCCTTCGAAGGGGTCAAAGTCCCCGCCCGGAGTCAGGGCAACGTGCGCATTGTCCAAAACTTCCTGGCAGTAGCCGGACGCCGAACCAAAATGATCCAGTATCTCTGGGGCGAGCTTGCCATAAAGGTAGAACGCCCCGTCTGCAGGCGCAGCCTGTTCGATACCCAGCTTCTCGAAATTCCCCAGCACCAGCTGGCGGGTCCGCGCGAATTCCCTGACCCGCGCGTCGGCCTCGTCCAGGCTCTGCGGGGTGAAGGCGGCGACCGCGGCACGCTGGGCCGGGGCGGGCGCGCAGAGTGCCAGGTTGGAGGCCAGCGCATCCACGGCGGGCAGCAGATCGTCGGGAACGATCATCCAGCCCAGGCGCCATCCGGTCATGCCCCAGTACTTGGAGAAGGACGAGACCACCAATGAGGTCTGGGAAAACTCCCATGAGGTGTGTCCCTGGCGCTGGGGATCGAATTCTATGCCGTGGTAGATTTCGTCGCTGATCAGCCGGACATCATGTGCTTGGCACCATTGGGCCAGCAGTTGCAGTTCCTGGGCGCTGAACATCGTGCCGGTGGGGTTATTCGGCGAAGCCACCACCAGCCCGTCAAGGCGTCCGTGCTCCGCCAGGACCTGTTCAAGATTCGCGATGGTCGGCTGGAAGCGTTGCTCCGCAGTAGTCGGCAGATCCACCACCGCCAGGCCCAGGGCGCGAAGAATATTGGCATAGGCCGGATAACCGGGTCGGGCCAGCGCCACCACATCCCCCGCGTCGAAAGCGGCAAGGAAAGCCAGCTGGAAGGCGCCGGAGGATCCGGTGGTCATCACGAAATTCTTCGCCGGGATCTGCACGCCGTATCGGCGGTGATAGTGCTCGGCGAGGGCTTCGCGGGTTACGGCCAGCCCTGCCGTGGAGGTATAGCCGAAGTCGGCCTGCTCGCCATGCAGCTGCGCCGCAAGCTGGTTGACCGCGGCCGGCGCTCCGCCGCCAGGTTCGCCGACGCACAGGGAGATCACGTCGTAGCCGGCCTGTCGCATCTGGCTGACCTGTTCGACGATCTGCATCACTTCAAAGGGTGCGACCTGGGCACGCCGGGATACCTGCACTATAGCGTCCTCACGAGTTGGTGGCGCGGATCGCTCCGCATGGCTACTCCAGCAGTCCATGCTACCTTGGCTATCCCGGCGGCCAGCTGGTGGCTATACCGGCTGGCGGCGCACCGCCCGTGTCACGGTCTTGGCCAGCATCAATACCAGCAGCAGGATTCCCACGTAGCCATTGACGACATACACCAGATTGACCATCTGCGAAAACGACAGCAGCAGGCCGATGATGGTGCCCAGCAAGGCCAGCCCGACGGTGAGGTATTTGAAGCCGGTCGTCTTGTCTGCATAGAAACGAGAAGAAACTGTCCAGAGCAGGGGTACCGCGGTGGTGTAGATTCCCGCCAGGATCATGACTGAAATGCCCGCGGCAAGCACCGGATTGATATCGGAGGCCAGGACCAGCATCGGAATTTCCGTTCCCCCGACCCGCGTGATGTTAGCCAGCAATCCCAGGCCTACGATGACGCAAGCCAGTGAGAAGACGGTTGAACCGGTCAGCGCACCTGCGACGGCTTCCTTGCGATTGCGCGCGGTCTTGCCCAGCGCGGTCAGGAACGCAGCCAGCCACAGCATGCAAAAGCCCACGTAGGACAGCCCGGACATGAACCAGTTGGTTGAGGCTTGTGTCAGCTCAAGGGTTGGCAACAGGGCCTGGCCTTCGGCGATTCCACTGGGATTGCGCAGGATGCCCAGCAGCCCCAGGCTGATGGCCACCACCACGATCAACGGGCCGATCTTGCCGATGACGTCCACCAGGTTCTTCAGGCCGAACCAGACACTCAGGCCTACCACGACCGCCAGCCCAATGCCTCCAAAGTATTTGGACAGTCCGTAATGCTCCTCGAATACCGCACCGGCACCGGCCACCATGACGGTGAAGCTCAGGAAGACGAAAAGGATGGAGAAGTAGTCGAAGAAGGTGCCCAGGTATTTACCGCAGTAGTAGTGGAAGATCCTTGATGGCTTCTCGAACTTCCGGGCTTGCCCCACGATGAAGAACTCAACGGCCACGTAGCCCATGAGTATCAGCACCAGCAGACCTGTGCCAAATATGCCTGCGTATCCGTAGGAACTGAAATACTGCAAGATCTCTTGGCCCGTGGCGAATCCCGAACCGATGAGGAAGGCGATGATTGCGCCGGCGTAGGTGAGGATGCGCAGCATTCTCCCCTTGGTTCCGACGGCCGAAAGTTCTTGCGATGAGGTTTGACTACCCACATGGACCCCTTGTGACGAAGCTAACAACGTACCTGATATATCAGTATCACATCAAAGGTATTCGGGTAAATAGTTTGCGTCAACAGTTTTGCGGAGGTGCGCAAAATAGTTTTCACGTCGGTAACATCCCTGACCAACGGCGGACAAATATCGCTCCAAGTCATTGTGGGTGACGCGGAATTTCTGGAGACTGGTACCAGAGAGCGATCGGCAGCTGCTGGTTTCTGGCGGACGCCGGCCGCCAGCAGCGCCGGCACCGGAATTCTAAGGACGATCAGTGAGCAAAGACAGAGTATTTGAAGCAGTAGTCGGCAAAGAGGGCGGATGGTGGAACATCTGGGTCCCAGAAATCGACCAGGTGACTTGCACCCGGAAATCGCGCAAGATCGCCAGCTACACCCGAACCCTGATTGCCGCGGTGCTGGGAATCCCCGAATCCTCGTTCCGGGTCGAACGGGAAATGGTCAGCGCCGCGGAATTCGAGCGGCGCTATACCGCGGCAGTGCGCGGCACCGATGCGCAGGAAAAACTGTAGGCGCGTGCAGCAAGCCTCGCTTAAGCAGGAATCGGGGCCGTGAGGCCCCGATTCCTGTGATGCGCTACTTGTCGCCGTCGGCCGCCAGCTGGCCGCAAGCGCCGTCGATTTCCTTGCCGCGGGTATCACGCAACGTGGTTGGCACGCCGAGCTCATCGAGCCGGCGAACGAACTTCGAGGTGATATCCGGCTCGCTGCGGGTCCAGATGGAACCGGGAACCGGGTTCAGCGGAATCGGGTTCACGTGGGCCCAGCCGCGTCCGCGGGCGTTGAGCTTCTTGGCCAGCATTTCGGCACGCCACTCGTGATCGTTCATGTCCTTGATCAGCGCGTACTCGATGGAGACACGGCGACCGGTCTTCACGTAGTAGTCGTACGCGGCATCCAGTGCTTCGTCGACCTTCCAGCGCGAGTTGACCGGGATCAGCTCGTCGCGCAGTTCGTCATCCGGCGCATGCAGGGACAGCGCGAAGGTCACCGGGACGTTCTCGTCGGCCAGCTTGCGGATGGCTGGAACCAGGCCCACGGTGGACACGGTGATGCCGCGGGCGCTCATGCCCAGGCCCTCAGGCGCTTCGGCAACCATGCGGTGCACGGCGTTCATGACGCGCTTGTAGTTGGCCAGCGGCTCGCCCATGCCCATGAACACGATGTTGCCAACGCGCTCATCAGGGTGCTTCTGGCCGCCCAGGCCGCCTTCGGCGATCACGCGGTTGGCCTGGACGATCTGGTCCAGGATCTCCGCGGTGGACATGTTGCGGGTCAGGCCTGCCTGGCCGGTGGCGCAGAACGGGCAGTTCATGCCGCAGCCGCACTGCGAGGAGATGCACAGGGTAATGCGGTTCGGGTAGCGCATCAGCACGGACTCGACGAGTGAACCGTCGAAGAGGCGCCACAGGAACTTGATGGTCTTGCCATCGTCGGTCTCCAGGCGCTTGACCTCGGTGAGCAGCTTCGGGAACATGGCGTTGACCAGTTCCTCGCGGCGCTCCTTGGGAAGATCGCTCATCTTCTCCGGATCGGTGGTGTAGTGCTGGAAGTAATGCACGGAGAGCTGCTTGGCGCGGAAGGCCGGCAAGCCCAGGGCCTTCAGCTCGGCCTGGCGCTCGGCAAGGGTGAGGTCGGCCAGGTGCGTTGGCGGCTGGGAGACGCGGCGCTTGGTCGAGAACTGCAGTTCCGGGCGGCCATCGGCGCCCATCTCCTGCTTCCAGCCTTCGGCGGTGGGGATAACCTGCGAACGGCCTTCGGCTTCGGCGCGGGATTTGGAAATGCGCAGCTGCTGGGCACGCTGAGCAGCGGCCTGCTCGGTACGCAGTGCCTTGCGCTCAACGGCGGTCAGTGTGGTGGAATCGCTGGAAGTCATTACTACCCATTGTTTCACGTATCCGCGCAGGTTTGGCGGTGAGTTAGGGCACGGATGATTGTGCCTGTGCCACCGCCTGCCGTAGAGGCCGCCATCGATGCCGGACCAGCTTACCGCCGTTGCATGGGCATCAGCTGGATTTCGCCGCAGCCGGAATGATGCGCTCATTGGTGATCATGACGTTCATCGTTGCCACGGCGCGTTGCGCAGAATCGGCTGCCGGGGAGTCCTGGGCGATTTCGACAATGCGTTCGCGTGCCTGGGGTCCGCTCATCGAAGTAAGCTCATCGGCCAGAACCTGTTGCGTGGTTCCGGTAGCGTGCAGGATCGAAAGCACCGCGCAATCGATGACGCCAGGGATCCTCTCGCCCTGGATTTCAGCGGCAAGATCGTGGCGAATCTGCCGTTCGATCTGCTCATTGAGCACGTGAACGCGTTCCTTGCCCAGGCCGAGCATTGTCTTGGAACCGTATTCGAGGATGCCCTGCTTGGCCAGCGAATCCGTCACCCGCCGCACATTGCACAGGGAGGGGACCTTCACCGCGGCACCAAGGGAGGTGATGGACTTCCGCTCCAGCTTTTCCAGCGGTTCTGCCAGCACCGGATCGGGGCAGGGGCCGGCGCCAATGAACTTGATCCGCGAATCCGGATCCTCGCTGAAGGCGATCCTGCCCGCGATCATCAAGTCCGACAGCACCGCGGCATTCATTCCGTACCGCGCCTGCGACATGACCGCTTCGGGCTTGGGGTGGTTATTGGCCATCAGCAAGTAGAGCTTTTCCGTGATCAGCATGCCTACAGGCTACCGATCCAGCAGCACCCACGTCCTCAGTCTTTTGACGGATATTGTGACGCTCCGGGGTGCTGGGGCTCCTTTCCGTCGCGGGTCATGGCCGCGGTGGTCCGGATGAACACCGAAATCCAGGAGAACATGATGGCCACGACCGCCAGCTCGAAACCCGTCAAATTGTAGTACGACCACTCGTGCCACAGGATGAAGGCCGCCCAGAGGGCTCCGACCGCGGCATAGGACATCATGTGGAAGACCGCAGGATAACCCGGCAGGAGCACGACGGTACCCATCAGCAGGATGATCATGGCCACCGAAGCCAACTGGACAAAGCCCGAATGCACCTGCATCGACACATTCACCGGCACCAGGCCGATGCCGATAATGGCCGTGGCCACCACGACCAGGCACCACCGCACCACCCGGGGGCGCGGACGAAGGCTCCTGGCCAGCTTGTACCTGCGCAAGGCCGGCCGGCAACGGTAGGTTTTCGAGAGCAGCACCAGATCACGGGTCAAGAATTCGGTGAAGGCCGCCAGCACCAAACCCGAAATCACCAGGGTCAGGTTGAAGGTCCAGAACGAGCCTCGGCCCGCCTGCGTGGTGCCCAAGAAGGAGAACATGCTGCGCCACCAGCCCTGCTCCTCGGCCAGCAGCATGCTGATCAGCACCCCGGCCGCCATGAACATCCCGAGCACCACCGACAGGGTTTCGGCACTGGTCCGGGCCGTGGCCACCAGGCACAGGTAGGCAGTCAGCCCGGTCACCGCGCTAACCGCCAGGGCACCAGCCAGCACGTCAAAGTGCAGTCCGAAGAAGGCCTGCTGGAACAGGTGGAAGACCACCAGGATGGTCATCACCGAGCTGGCCGCATGCACCAGGATCAGCCCCGTCCCGGTCACCAATTGCCGCCACACCGGAATATGCCGCAGCCAGGGTTCGCGGTGCCGGAGGATAGAGCGGAAAGCATAGGCGCTCATGGCGGCCGCCGCGGTCGCGCCGCACACCGCTGACACCCATCCCACCGACCAGCGTCCGAAAAGCGCAGGATTCTCGCCGGCGAAAAAGATGAGCCCTGCGGTGAGCCCGAAAACAGAGCAGATCAGGCCGGCCCACAAAGCCCGGCGTTCAATGTCGAGTTCGGTGATTCGGTGGGTCACGGCGGCATCGGGATACAGGTATGGCACGGACCCCATTCTCTCATTGGCCCCGTGGCCTAGTGGCCGGCGAGCGCCACGACGCCTTCGGCCATGAGGCTGATGGCTCCGGCAAAGGCGATGAGCACCACGAAGGCCCGGCTGTACTTGGCCGGGATCTTCGGGGCCAGATAGTTCCCCAACAGGATCCCGATAAGCATCGCCCCAAAGCAGGCGGCCCACTGGCTCCACTGCAGGTGCGGCAATCCGCCCTTGGCCAGCAGCGAGGTGCTGGACAACACCAGAAAATACAACTGGACCGAGATCGCGAACTTCGCTTGCGGCCACCGGCTGGCCACAGCGTATCCTGCGATGGCCGGCCCGGAAACCCCGGCGGTCACCGACATGAAACCGGAAATCGCGCCCGCGCCAATGGCCATCGGCTTGCCCTGGGCCGCAGGCAGGTTGCGCACCAGGAAGCTGGAAACCAGGGCGAGAATCACCATGACCGCGATGCCGATGGACAGCCATGGCCCTTCCACTCGCGCTGCAACCCAAGCGCCGGGGAGGGTCATGAGCATCGCCGGAAGCAGCAGCAGCGCGACTTTCCCGTACTCGACCTGGCGGAAGACCTGCACGAAAATCATCAGGCTGCTGCAGGCTCCGAGCAGATTGACCAGCGTGATTCCCGCGTGCGGTCCGAGAATGAGCACGAGGAATGGCGAGGCCACCAGGGCGAAGCCCATTCCAGAGATGCGTTGGGTGGACGCTCCAACGAACACCGCTGCCGCCAGCGAGATCACCGCCGCCAGTTGCACGCCTTGCTCCACACTGCCCCCACATCATTGTTGTTCCTCAACTATTACGTTAGTGCACTGCCAATGTGTCCGTTGACCTGACGGCGAGCTGACCAGGGTCCTAGGCTGGAGAAGTGAGCAACGACGTAGAATTCTTAATCATTGGCGGCGGGGCCATGGGCAGTGCCACCGCCCTCTCGCTGGCACAGCTCGGCCACGAAGTGCTGCTGCTGGAACGCTTCGAACCCGGGCACCTCAACGGCGCGTCGCATGGAACCACACGGAACTTCAACCCTGCCTACGCCAGGCCCGAGTACCTGCGCTTGCTGCAGCGGGCCAACATCTTGTGGGACGAACTCTCCACGCAGGCCGGCACCGAGCTGCTGCACCGCACCGGCCTGGTGAACCACGGCATCGTTGCCGAACAGCGCCACATGCACCAGGTGCTGGCCTCGGCCGGCTTCAGCAGCGAGCTGCTGGGCATCGAGGAGGCCGAGGAACGCTTTAGCGGCATGAGGTTCGAAACCGAGGTGCTGCACATTCCAGCTGGCGGGCAGATCAATGCCGATGCGACGGTGGCGGCCCTGCAACGGCTGGCCGCCGAAGCCGGGGCCAGCATCAGGCATTCGCAGCAGGTCACCGGCTTCGAAGTTCTCAGCGAGGACCAGGTGGCAGTGGCGGTGCGCACCACGCAGGGCGAGCAGCGGGTGCTCGCCCGGCACGTCGTGCTCACCGCAGGAGCCTGGACCCGGCAGCTGGGAGGATCCTTGCCGCTGCCTGCCATCCATGTCACCGAGGAGCATCCGGTGCATTTTGCCCTGCGCGCGGAGCCGGGCAATTTCCCCGGGTTCAATCACAGCCTGCACAGCGGTCGCGACATCGGCTCCCCGGTCTTCGGCCCCGTCTATGGCATGCACACCCCGGGGGCGGGCATCAAGGTCGGCTGGCACGGTTCGGGACGCATCATCGATCCCGAGCAGCGCCCGCACCTGGTGATCGAAGACCAGCTGGTTGCCTTGCAGCAGTATGCGCAGCGGTGGCTGCCCGGCGTGAATCCGCAGGACTTCGCAGCGATCTCCTGCACCTATGCCAACACCGAGGACGAGGATTTCATCCTCGACAGGCTCGGTCCGGTCACCGTCGGTGCCGGTTTCAGCGGGCATGGCTTCAAATTCGTGCCGGCCATCGGCGAACATCTCGCACAGCTGGCCAGCGGCCGGACCGCACCCATCCCCGCCTTCAGCGCGGCGCGCACGATCGGGGCCCCGGTGTTCCTCGAGCGCAGGGCGCAGGCCGGGTTGGCCTGAAGCCTGAGCGTCCCGCACCTGCCGAAGCTGCCTGCGGCAAATGCGGGACGAGGCGTCTGCTAGGAGTGGTCTTGCACCTTCACGTACCTGGTTTCGGGCCGTGAGGTGTAGAAGCCCGCGCGGCGCTTGCGCGCGCCGACCAGGAACGCGGCACCGAGCACCAGAATGCCGGCCCCGACCAGGAACACCAGGCCCACCCCGCCGATCTCGGTGCCGGAGCCGTAGGCCGGATCCAGCGAATCGATGATGGTCTGCGCAAAGACGGCCACCAGGGCGATGCCGCCCAGCAGCGGAGCCAGTCCGCGCGTGAAGAGATTGCGCGCCGAGTGGAGCAGGGTATGCCTGAAGTACCAGACGCAGGCGAAGGCGGTGATGCCGTAGTAGAAGCAGATCATCATCCCCAGTGCCAGGATCGTATCGTTGAGCACGTTCGTGGAGACGAAGCGCATCAGCGCGTAGAACACGGTGGAGATCACCGCGGCGACGATCGTGGAGAAAGCGGGAGTACCGAACTTCGGGTGGATCCGAGTGAAGGCCGCGGGCAGTGCGCCATGATGGCCCATGGCCAGCATTGAACGGGCTGGCGAAATCATCGTGGACTGCAACGAGGCGGCGCAGGAAGCCAAGGTGGCCAGCGAGAGCAGGATCGCGGCCGGGCCCAGCACCGGCCCGCCCAGCGAGGCGAATACATTGCCGATTCCCTCCGGGTTGGCCAAGCCGAGCCCGGTGTCCCCCACGCCCGCATAGACGGTGGCCGCCACGGAGGTCAGCAGGTAGATCCCCAGCACGATCACCGCGGTGAATCCGGCGGCCAGTCCGGAAGTCCGCTCGCCATTCTTGGTTTCCTCGTTCATGGACAGGCAGACGTCCCAGCCCCAGAAGGCAAAAATCGACAAGCTCAGTCCGATGGCCATGGCGGAGAAGGAATCGATGCCCATGGGGTTGAACCATTCAGGCGAGAATTCCACGGCTGGTGCGGCTTTCGCGAAGGCCGCGATGGAGAACCACAACAGCAGCACAACTTGGAATCCGACCAGCAGGTACTGCACCAGCGAGGCCGCATGCAGGCCGCGCACCGAGACCCAGGTCGCCCCGAACATGAACACCAGACAGGTAGCCACGTTGATCCACGGGTTGGATGCCAGGTCGGCCAGTGAATCATTGCCGGTGAGCTGGGCGAGGAACAAGTAGAAGAAGTCCACCGCCACCCCGGCCAGGTTCGAGAGCACGATGATATTTGCCGCGAGCATGCCCCAGCCGCCCATCCAGCCGGCGCGTGGCCCGAAGGCCCGCCACACCCAGGTGAAGGTGGTGCCGTTATCCGGCATCGCGCGATTCAGTTCGCGATAGCCCAGGGCCACCAGGAACATCGGGATGAAGCCGAGGATGAAAATTGCCGGGAGGTGGGTGCCCACCGCCTCGGCGGTGGGACCGAGGGTGCTGGCCACGACATAGCTCGGGGCGATGGTGGAGACTCCGATGATGATCGCGGTGAACAGGCCGATCTGCCCGGCGGTCAATCCCTTGCCCGTTTCGGTGACCGGGCTGGTGCTCAAGGTGCTGGTTTTGCCTCCGCCGTTCATATCACCGGCGCCTTGTCTTCGGTGCCGCGTGCGAGTGCGTTCATCGTGAACCCTCCAGATCATAAAACGAATCAAATTCATTTAAGATGATAGGGAGTGATCCAGCTCTCAGGCAAGGGAAAAATGAATAAGTTTCATATATCGTCCTGGCCCAACGCCGCCCCGGCAGCCGCACGGGGCACGAAACGGCCATCCCACCACCGCTTTGGGGTGCGCGGCGCGCATCCTGCCTCAAAATATATAGAGGCACGAAGTCCCCGGGCGCTGGCGCCCGGGGACTTCGTACACGGCAAGGCGCACCTGGCAGCTAGCGGGCAGGGACCTGCTGGGTGATGCAGTGGATTCCCCCACCGCGTGCGTAGAGCTCGGTGGCATCCACCGCCACAACCTTCAGGCCCGGGTAGGCCTCAGCGAGGATCCGGGCTGCCTCGGCATCATTTTCGTCATTGAAGGCGCAGGCGATGACACCCCCATTGGTGACCAGGTGGTTGATGTAGGAGTAGTCCACCCAGCCGTGCGCGTCGCGCAGGATCCGTGGCGCCGGGACCCCGATCAGCTGGAGCTTGCGCCCCTGGGCATCCGTGGATGCTTCCAGCCGCTCGCGGACTTCCCGGGAGATCAGGAAGTCCGGGTGCTCCGGGTTTTGCTGGTCGTGGTAGAGCACGACGCCCGGGGCGGCGAAGCAGGCGACGATATCCACGTGCCCGCGGGTGCCGAATTCCTCGTTGTCGCGGGTCAGCCCGCGATCCAGCCAGATGACCTTGGAGACGCCGAGCTGCTGGGCGAATTCCGCTTCGATGCCAGCCTCGGTGGCGCCGGGATTGCGCCCCGGATCCAGTTGCACGCTGCGGGTGGCCAGGATGGTGCCCTCACCATCCACGTGGATGCCGCCGCCTTCGTTGGTGATCGTCGATGGCACGCGCACAACGCCTTCGCGCTGCGCCAGCGCGGCGGCGATCTTCGAGTCCTTGCCCCAGGCGGCCCAGGACTGGGCACCCCAGCCATTGAAATTCCAGTCGATGGCCGACAACGTGCCCTCTTCGTCGCGCACGAAGGTCGGGCCGATATCGCGCATCCACGCGTCGTCGAGCTCATGGATCGCATAGTCGACGGTGTCACCCAGGTGGCGGCGGGCGTCCACCTCGGCCGACGGGTCGACCACCATGGTCACCGGGGTGAATCCCGCCACCGCGCGGGCCACGTTGGCCCAGGTGGCGCGGGCGGCCTCGGCCTCTTCCTCGGTGTCCCCCAGGGTGTAGCCGCCGGAGGGAAAGGCCATGTAGATGCGCTGATGCGCCTCGGTTTCAGCAGGCATGAAGAGCTTAGACATGCGCGCCTTCCTCCTGCTCGCCCAGGGCCAAGTCATTGCGCTGCCGGGTCATCGCGCCGTAGGTCTCGGGGCGGCGGGTGCGCAGGAACGGGAAGAGCGTGAGCCAGTCGCGGCGGGCGTCCAGGTCCAGGGTGGCGACCAGCACCGCGGATTCATCGCGTGGGGCGCGGGCGAGGATGCGGCCGTAGGGATCGGAGATGAAGGAGGAGCCGTAGAAGGTGAGCGCTCCCTCATCGCCCCAGCGGTTGGGCACCACCATGAACAGGCCGTTGGCGATGCCGTTGCCGATGATGGTCTGGCGCCACAGCGGCTCGGTGTCGAAGTCCGGGTGGTCAGGCTCCGAGCCGATGGCCGTGGGGTAGGCCAGCAGGTCGGCGCCAGCCAGCGAGTAGATGCGCGGCGGTTCGCTGAACCACTCGTCCCAGCAGGTGGGCAGGCCCATAGCCAGATCGCCGAGCGCGGGCACGCGGTGCACCGGGTAGGGATCTTCTGCCGGTCCCTCGCGGAAGTACTTGTCTTCGTAGTATCCGGCGGTGCGCGGAATGTGCAGCTTGTTGGTCAGCGCGACGATCTCGCCCTCCGGCGAGACGACCACGGCGGTGTTCAGGCCCAGGCCATCGTCGGACGGGGCCTTGCGGAACAGCGAAATGTGCACATGCAGGTTATACTTGGCGCTCATCGCGCGGGCAAAGACCAGGGTCGGGCCGGTCTCGAGATCCTCGGCGGTCTCGTCGGCGGCTTCGGGATCCGGGATCACGAAGGCCGGATACTTGCTCAGGGTGACTTCTGGCAGGTAGACGATCTGCGCGCCGTGGGATGCGGCGCGGGCGATGCCGTCCTCCAGTTCATCGCGCAGCGCTTGCGGGTCTTCCTGCCAGCGGTGCTGGACCAGAGCCACGGTGATTTCTCCGCGCTCAGGAGCGGTGGCGCGGGCCGGCGAGGCAGGGGCGTCAAGTGCGAGTATTTCCTTCATGGTTGCTCTCCCAGCAATTAAACGAATGCTATTCGTTTAAACTATAGGCAGTTGCCGGCGGAACCCGCAAGGCTAAAACGAATCTTTTTCGTTTAAATTCGGTATGCTCTGATAAGACGCAATTCCAGGAAGGTCGCTTTCACCATGGCACGCCCCTCAAAGCCGAAGCTCAATCCCGAGGTCATCGCCGAGGCCGCGTTGGCACTGGTCGACAAGCACGGGGAATTCACCCTCCCCCAGCTCGCCACGTCGCTCTCGGTCAGCGCATCCTCGCTCTACAACCACGTGCAAGGCAAGGATGAGATCGTGGAGCTCATGCGAGGCCGGGCCATGGCGGTCATTGATTTGCCCGAAAGCCAACCGGAAAGCTGGCAGCAGACTGTGCGGCTGATCGCCACCGCCTATTGGAGTTCATACTCGAAGCACCCTCGACTGATTCCGCTGCTGACCAGCCACACCGTGCGCGATCGCACGACCCTGCGGGTCTACGATGCACTGGCCGAGGCCTTCAGCCAGGCAGGGTTCGAGGCAACACGGCGCCTGCAGGCAATTACGATCATCGATTCCTTCGTGCTTGGCTCCGCCCTCGACGCCGCCGCACCGCAACAGGTATGGGAGCCCGATGACAGCTCCAGCCCGCAGTTCACAGAGGCACTGGACGCAGGGCTCCCCAGCGCACAGCGCGCCCAGTCCACCTTCCTGCTGGGCCTGGACGTCATTCTCGAAGGACTGCGCTCGGTACCCCGCGCCTAGTGAAGCGTGCAGGTCAACTGCTTGTTAGCACCCAAAAGCCCCGCAGTGGCGTGCACCTGGGTGAAGCTCACCGGCACCGACTGCCAGGAATTGTACTGCGCGTAGATGGAGACGGTGAACGTGCGGTCGAACCCCACGAGCAGGTCCAGCAGCGACCCGAGCAGGCCGTTGCTGGACGCGATGCCCGTGGTGTAGCTTCGCGCCGACGCTCCCAAGGCCTCGCTTTTGACTTCCGTGCCCCCATTGAGTTTTGCCGTCACCAGGAATCCGGTGGGAGCGATTCCCGCCGTCTGCCAGTTGAATCTGATGTTCTGGTTGTTGCCCGCATTATTCGTGCAGGTCGTATTCGCTGGCGGGGCGAGCGTGGCGGCCTGCTGGGAGGCCGTGGCCCTGGCGCTGCCGAGAAATGCGGCGTCCGTCACCACCGGGGCCGGGGCTTTCATCCCCAGGCCGAGCAGGCAGGCTGCGACCACACCGATCAGCACGGCATTCCTGAGTCCTATCCTCATGGCGGTGCCGGCATCGTCAGGCGCCTTCGGTCCGGTTCCTCGCCGGCGTCTTGCGCCTCGGCGGCTCCTTCCCTGGCCGCTCGGCGGATCCGATGTTTTCCCAGGCGCGATAAAGGCCAGATACAACAGGTACGCGCAGAGCACCCCACCCAGGAAATAGGCCCACGGCTGGCTCATCCAATTGACCGCATAGCCCAGCAGCGGAGCACTGAAAATCAACTTGTCGACCGAGGAAACCGGGTAGGGCTGCAGATCCGGAACGGGGTTGGCATCACCCTTGAGCACGAGCCCCTGCGGAATATTCTCCACGACGCGATGGGTGATGCGCTGGCCCTCGCTGTTGACGACTGAGACCACATCTCCCGGACTGATATCGGCAACCTGAGTGGGAATCGCGAGCCCCAGGGAGCCGCTCGGGATGCCGGGCCCCATGGATCCGGACACGAAGACCAGCGGCTTGATTCCGAACACGAGGGCAAGCAACGCCATCAGCAGGCACAGGGTGCCCGCGACGGCACAGGCATTGAGCACCAGCCGCTGAAACCGCGCCAGCGCGGTGCCCGTAACCCCGGTGATTCGTCCTGTATCCATGTCATGACCCCACGGTTGACGTGAATTCTAATTCGATGGTGGTCGAGGCGCCCTGCAAGGCGTTCGCTGCGCTCAGTGGCAGCGAGTATTGCACGCACAAGGTTTCACTGGCCCCGGAAGCCAACGGCCGGGCAGTGGTGGCGCCGCCGAAGGCAGCCCCCGCATTCTTGGTGAGCAGCGTGGTACCGCCCGAGCACGTCACGCTCGATCCGGTGCCGCTGAGCGTTGCCCCGGTTTTCACGATGACGCCCAGCCCAGCACCCAGGGTCCCGGACCCGGATTCGATGACTCGGCCTTGGAAGGCATAGGGCGCGGCAATTGAACCGGTGTTCTTCACGGTGACCGTGGAACCCGAACTCGCCCCGGGGAACAGGCTGCTGCCGGTGATGGGCATCTGGTAACTGGTTGACGTGGCCGTTCCCGCGGAAGCACCAACACCCAGCGCCACGGTTGCGGTACTCACATTCGCGGTGGCCGTGGCCTGACCTGTCCACGAGGCCAGGG
Source organism: Glutamicibacter sp. JL.03c (assembly GCF_025854375.1). Classification (NCBI taxonomy): domain Bacteria; kingdom Bacillati; phylum Actinomycetota; class Actinomycetes; order Micrococcales; family Micrococcaceae; genus Glutamicibacter; species Glutamicibacter sp. JL.03c. The sequence continues at coordinate 3,063,806 of NZ_CP107575.1, forward strand.
TCGAGACCGTACCGAACCCCACCAGGATGCCCAGGGATAACAGTGCCTTGATCCGCAATGATCGCTCATTCATCGTTCCGCCCCCTTGCCGTGGCCTTGTCCGTATTTTTCCGCGCGGCTCCCCGCAGCAACAAGCCGACCACCGCCGCACCAGCGGCCGCACCGATCAGGGAACCGCTGAACCCGGTATCAACCAGGTGCTCGGGGCCATCTGGCGGCCGCGGTTCACCGCCGGCATCGAGTTCCGCGGCAGTCACCTCGACCTTAAGCGAAGGAACTTTCCGATCCTGCGAGGCGTTGCTCGCCGACTCGGGCAGACCCAGCTTCAATTCGAACTCTGCGACCTCTAGTGGATCCAGGACCATCACCTTGCTCCCGGCGGCCACGAAGTACAGCTGCGTTGAAGCATCGGGCGCGATGGGCCGGATGCTGACCTCGACAGCGCTGTCGCGATCGTTGCGCACCTGGAAGGAACCGGTGGATTCTCCCCCCGGCGCCAATATGTCGCCGCCGCCGAAAACTGGTGGTGGAACCGGGGAGAAGTCCTGGCCATCGAGGCTGAAACTCAGCCCCGGGGCGGTGTCCTCCGCCGTGGCCGGGGCCGCCAGGTGCCACCCGGCACAGAGCATTGCCGCCAGACACGCCATGCAGATGGCCACCCGCTCCCGCCTTTTCATGCGTGCTCCCGCTGCCGATCACGCCATGCCCCGGCAAACATGGACAGCGAATAGGCCATCAGGCCGCCCGCCACGATCCACGTCAGCCAGGTCCTTTGCTGCAAGGACAAGGCACTGTTCACATGCCCCAGGAGTGGAACCGAGTACCAGAGCTTGCCTCGAATCTGCTCGGCGCGGACCGGGTCGTCATTGGCATTGTTTGCGTCCCCGCGGAATATGATCTGCTGCTGGCCATCCAAGGTTGAAGCGACCGCTACCACGCGATGCGTCACAACCTCCGGTCGACCGGATTCCAGTTGATAGGTGGCTACATCACCGGTCCGCAGGTGCTGCGGGTCGACCGGTTTCACCACCACCAATGCCCCGGGCGGGAATTGCGGACGCATCGAGCCGGTGAGCACCGTATAGGCTGTGGCTCCACCCAATCGCGGCACGATGACCATCACCGCAACCAGAGCCAGGACGGCAAATAGCGCCAGCCACGACAGCACCTGGGCGCACCACCAGAAGAACCCCGTTCGTTCCGGCGTGCTCCGAGGCCTTGCCCGTGGTCGCCGATTCATCCCTGCTGCCCCGCGAAGGTCAGCGTGACGGCGGCTTTCCCGCCGGCCGCGCCCTGTGTTGCTCCCGCTGGCAACGAGAGTCGCACGCACAGGGTTTCCGAGGCGGCCGCGGGCTCGGCGCGCAGCACCCTGGCGGTGGCGAATGACGCATTAGCCCCCACTGCCCCACGGTAGAGCTGGACCCCGGCCAACGCCTGGTCAGCCTCGCAGGCCGCCGAATCCATCCCGGAATAAACACTCAACTGCAGGGAACCGAATAGCGCTTGATCCGAAGCACTGGGCGAGGGCAGGGTATTGACGGCCCCATTCAACCTGTATGCCAAGTCGACAGAACCGGCATTGCTGATCACCAGCGGTGCCTGCGTGAACGATCCAGGCACCAGCCCGCTGCCAGAGAGAGTTGCGAAGGGATAGTCCACGCTGCCGCCAGCCAGCAAGGACAGTGAACCAGTTTTGAGCGCCGGTGGATCCACGATGCTTTCGGCACGCCAGCTTGCCGCCGTGCTTTGGGCGCTGATGCCCAGCATCAGCAGCACCAGGGCGAACACCGTGAATTTCAAGGGCTTGGGCATACTCCAACCGATCCGCATTCCATGATTAGGCGCGCACTTGATCCAGCGTCAGGGTCAAGGCTTCCAGGTCCAGGGTTTGGTCGTAGGTTGTCGGCGGGGTGTCTCCGTCTCCGCCCTCAGCGAAGGTGACGGTAATCAGGAATGGCACTGAATAGCTCCCCGGCTCGGCAAAACTGAGCGTTCCATCGGGTTCCTCGGTAATTCCGTCTGCCGAGGCATCCACCTGCAAGGAAACGGTGACGTACCCTTCCAGGGCTCCCAGTCCTGTTGCGGCCTGGTCCACGGTCAGCCGGCCAGCAATGTTCTTGCCTTCAGCATCGATCGTTGCGGTCTGGCTGAAGGCCACCACATCCCCGGGGACCAGCTGGTGTGCATCCGGGTCGAACGCCTCGGGGGCCGCGGGATCGCTGATGTCCTGCCAGACGCCCTGTCCGCCAGTGGTCAAGTTCAAGTGGCCAGTTTCCACTGTGCCGGCGTCAATGGTCTGCTGCGCCTGCCAGCGCGCGATGGTTCCGGCTCCGCCCAGTAGCAGCGCTCCGGCGGCGACGGCGGCAATGGTGGCTTTGGTTACCTTCTTCATGAATTTCCGTCCTCAAAGGTCAAGCTGCATGACTACTCGCACTTTAAGTAAAGCTTGTCTATTGAAATCCACAACCCCTCTCAGGTCCGCCACCCCATCGAGGACTGGGAAGGAAGAACCAGGGCCGCGGAATACCTTCGTCACGGACTCGCGAAGCTCGATTGCAGATAGCCAAAATATCGCTATTGACTAGTCTCTTTATGAAGAACAATGATGACAAGAAGGCGCCAAGGGGCGGCTCCGTGACAGATGGCCAAGATCTACTGCCGATCGGCCAATTATTACATCCGATCAGGCGGTCGAAAGACGAAGAATAAACCGTAAGCGAGCGAATAATTGCTAGCCGAGCCGGCTGGGAGCCGAGGCGAAGAGGTTCAGGCCCATCGCCCTGGATAGCTGGCCGATAGCCAATTGGGCCCGCACGGAATTCCCCGCCATATCCAACGGCGGCGAAAACGCGCCGATGGCACCCTTGCCGGGGGCCACGGCCACGATGCCGCCGGACACTCCCGACTTCGCGGGGATGCCAATTTCAAAGAGCCACTCGCCCGAACGTTCATAGAGTCCGCTGGTGGCCACGACCGCCAAGGTATCGCGGCAAACATCCGCGTCCACTACCCGCTGGCCGGTCACCGGGTTCACCCCGCCATCAGCCAAGGTGGCACCCATGATGGCAAGGTCGTGGGCGGTGACGTTCAACGAGCATTGCTTGGTGTACACGTCCACGGCGTCCGTTGGATCATCATCGAGCCGGCCATTGCTCTTGAGCAAGTAGCCCAGGGCCTTGTTGCGTTCATTGGCCAGCGATTCGGAGTGGTACACCTCGTCATCCAGGCTTAGTGAACGACCGGCAAAAGCCGACAGCCCTTCACGGACGTTCTCCCACTTCTTGGCCGCAGTTCTTCCCGGAATCAGTGAAGTCGTCGCAATGGCGCCAGCATTGACCATCGGGTTCATCGGGTTCCCGTTGTTCAGCTCGAAGGCCATGACCGAGTTGAACGACATGCCGGTATTGTTCACGCCGATGCGTTCGCGGACCAGTTCACGCCCGTGCTCCTGCAGGACCAGGGCATAGACAAACATCTTGGAAATGGACTGGATGGAGAACCGGTATCCGCAATCACCCACCGAATGCACCGAACCACCGACATGCGACATGGCAATGCCAAAGAGATTCGGGTCGGCCTGGCCGAGAACCGGGATGTAGTGGGCCAGCAGCCCCTCATCAACATCGGCATAGCGCTCATGGGCTTCGTTAAGCAGCTGATCGATCCGATCATGTTCCAGCGCACCAGTAGATACCTGCTGAACCACGTCGTCGAAGTCAGTTGGGATGGTCTCGTTGCTGCCCTCCGACGGATAGTTCACGCTCACCCTCCCATGCTGCTTCCAACGACGATCTGGACTTGCCTGACATGAGACTACCAACAGCAACACCACTTGGCATCATCGAACACCCATCGACGGTCCGTGGCCGGTAGCACAGCGCTGCGCCCATTGGCGAGACTTTGTGTTTTGGGTGACAATGTGGAGCAACTTACAGCGCATCCACCCCTGCCTGACTTAGCATTTTGAGCATGGCTAAGGGTATTACATTTCATACGCGCAAGTGGGTTCGCCCAGAAGATCTGAACGCAAATGGCACGCTGTTCGGTGGCAGCCTTCTGCGCTGGATCGATGAGGAAGCAGCGATCTACTCCATCATCCAGTTGGGCAACAAGCATGTTGTCACCAAGTTCATGTCCGAGATCAACTTCATCGCCTCCGCCAAAGAAGGCGACCTCATCGAGATGGGCCTGACCGCCATCGACTTCGGTCGAACCTCGATCTCCCTGCGAGCAGAAGTCCGCAACATCTTCACCCAGGAATCGATTCTCACCATCGAAAAGATCGTGTTCGTCAACATCGGCGAAGATGGCCAGCCTGAGCCTCACGGCTACGACCACATCACCTACACCCGTGACCGCATTCCGCTGGAAATCACCAAGTCGCTGATCTAGCCTTTCACTCCCATTGCCCTCAGCCCGCACTGCAGCCAGGGTATTCCCGAGGCCTCGCGCTGTCGCACCGTCCTGGTGTACAGCTCGGGGCCTCGTTGTTTGTTCGCTGCAGTCCGCCCGATGCTCTTGATCTGGCAGGATGCATGACGCAAAGTAGTAGTTGCCATCAAGCAGCACCCGCCTCGACAGGAGCGAGCCACCACCATGGGCCAGATGATTTTTGTCAACCTACCAACCGCGGATCTAGCCACAGCAGACAAGTTCTATGAGGCACTGGGATTCGCCAAGAATCCTGCCTTCTCCGACGAGAATGCCACCTCGTGGATCATCGATGAGAACATCTTCGTCATGAGCCTGCAGCAGGAATTCTTCGCCAGCTTCCTGGTCAACGGGGACAAGCCCGGACTTGGCACCGGCCAGCGCGAAGCGCTCAACGCGCTGTCCTCTGATACCCGCGAAGGCGTGGACGATTTTGTCACCCGCGCCCAGGCCGGCGGCGGCAGCATCTACCGCCCGGCCGACGAGCCCTTCCCCGGAATGTACCAGGCCGCTGTCCAGGATCCCGACGGCCACGTCTGGGAAATCTCGTGGATGAGCCCCGAAGCCTTGCAGTCCATGGAAGCCTCCGCAGGCTAGAGCCGCGGCCAGGCTAGGACACTTCTGAATTCCGCAAATGCCGTGCGGATGAAACCGCGCGGCGTTTGCGGAATTGCTTTTTCATCCCCTTGGACGGGTACACCGGTTCCGGCCACCTCGGCTGAAGCTCATCACCCAAGGTCACTCCCCGCATCCGTCGTCCGAACATCGGCAGCACCCACTGCCTGAGCCATTCGACATCACGCTGGGTCGCCTGCCAGAAACCCACCCGCTGGCACTCCCCGAGCGGATCGAATTCCAGGTGGTGTTCCGAGCCGAGGATCTCCAGAATGCGGATCGCCATGTAGCGGTGGCCGGCACGGTTCATATGCAACTTGTCGGTATCCCACATGCGCTTGTCGCGGTAGACATCCCACTGCCAGTAATCCACGAGCACCACGTTCTCGGGATACCTGAGCGCCAACTCGCGCACGCACTCGTTGAAGCGCCAGTTCCGCCTCTTGAACGGGGCCAAGACCGGATGCACCGGGATATCAAAGCCGGTGAATAGCAGGACTTTGGCCCCGGTGGATACCAGGTCGGCGACGGCTTGGGAGTAGCGTTCAAGGAAAAGCTTCATATCCTTGCGGAACTCCAAGATGTCGTTGCCGCCAGCGTAGAAGGTGATCACTTCCGGCTTCAGGGCCAACGCGACCGGAATCTGCTCCTTGACGATCTGCTCCAGCCGGCGGCTGCGGATGCCCAGGTTCACGTACTGCCATTGCGGATCGGCCTTGGATAGCTGCTTGGCCACGCGATCGGCCCAGCCACGCACGCCATTGGGCAGCCGAGGCTCCCAGTCCCCCACGCCTTCGGTGAAGGAGTCCCCTAGCGCCATGAATAGCCGTCCCATGGTAGGGACGCTATCGGCACTGGCTGAAGACCTGATTGATAGCTGGCAAACGCCGGGGCACCGGCAAGTGGACATTGAACCAACGGCCGGGTTCCATCAGCACGCAGGCATCAGCGGCTATTTGCCAGGCTTTCCATCACCGAGAGCCCTTCCACCTTGGTGAAATCAGCGCGGACCTGCGAGGAAATTGCTGCGGCAACCTCATTGGTAGTCATTCCCATTCCCGGACCGGCCAGTTCCGGCAAATCCTTCAGCACGGTCACCGCTGCGGTTTCGATGGCCTGCGCTGCGGTCTTTTCCCCGAGATGGGCCAGCATCATCGCCGCTGAGAGAATCGCGCCTACCGGATTCGCCCAGCCTTTGCCGGCAATGTCCGGCGCTGATCCGTGAATCGCTTCGAACATGCTCGGAGCCGAGCCATCAAGGTTCAGGTTCCCGCTAGCGGCAACACCTAGGCCACCTTGGATGACAGCGCCCAAATCCGTGATGATATCGCCAAACAGGTTATCCGTGACCACGACGTCGAACTTTTCCGGCGCAATGGGAAGGTGGAAGCACATGGCATCAACGTGGACGTAGTCCACCTGGACTTCGGGGTATCGTGCTGCCACGGAATCAACGACTTCTTGCCAGAGTTTTCCGGCTTCGATGAGGATGTTTTTCTTGTGGCAGAGCGTCAGTTTCCGGCGGCGGCTCATGGCGAGCTTGAAGGAATATTCGACGACTCGCTCGATGCCTGCCCTGGTATTGACCGACTCCTGCACAGCAACGGTATTGGCCGTATTGGCATGGATCGTCGACCCCTGGCCGACGTAGGCTCCTTCGGTGTTTTCACGCACGATGACCACATCGCAGCGTTCCGGCGTGAGGCCAGCGATCGGAGTCGCTACGCCGGGATAGAGCTTGACCGGGCGCAGGTTGACCGCTTGCTCGAAGGCCTGCCGCATCGCGAGGATGAATCCTCGTTCCAGGATTCCCGGCTGCACCGACGGGTCTCCCATGGCCCCGAAGAGCACGGCATCGTGCGTTCGAAGTTGTTGTTCAAGGTCGCGGTTCCATAGTTCTCCAGTGGCCAGATAATGTTGCGCCCCCGCTGCGTAGCGGTGGTATTCCAGGCCGATGCCGAACGTCTCTTCTGCGGCCGCCAGCACTTTTAGCGCGCCATCCATGACCTCGGGACCAATTCCGTCTCCGGGTACTACTGCGATGGAGTAGCTGTTCATAGCGTGGTCCTTTCATTGTTCTCGATAAGTTGGAGCAGTTGGTCGAAGTAGTTCTTGATCTCGCGGCGCGCATCGGGCACCGAACCGTGCACGATCGCTTCACTGGCCACCTCGGTAAATCGAAATAGCTGGTTCTCGAATTCCCGATACCAGGGTCGGGCGGGCAGCCAGACCTCCTCTGTCAGCCGCACCATCGGCACGCCGCGGCGCAGGTGATCATTGCGCGTGCATTCGAGCAGCTCTGTGTGAAATCTTGACCGGTTTCGAGGCGATGGGTCGCTAGCCAGGCTTGCCAAAGACTTCTGGAAATCGGCAAGCTGTACGGCTGCGTCATTGCGCTGCAAGAGGTCGCACGCCCCTGTTTCGATCATTCGCCGGTAGTGCATTGCATCCTTGAGGGCACGAGACGTCATTGCTTTCACGGTGGCTCGGCCAGATTCATCGAACTTGATCAGCCCGTCGTTTTCCAGCAGGTTCAACGCATCCCGCAAGGGGGTTCTGCTCACTTCCAATTGCTCCGACAAGGATGCTTGCCGCAGCTGTTCCCCTTGCTCGTACCACCCGGAGAAAATGCGTTCACTGATCAGGCCCGCGGTTTCAGCCGCCAAAGAGATGCTGCTGCGCCACTTCGTTGACATCTGCACCGCCCGGCATCGGATTCTTGCCCATATCTGGCTTGGTATCCAGAGGCATCTTGTTGACCAATTCTGTTCCAGCACCCCGTCCGGTTGTCAATGATTTCGACGATTCTGGCCGTCTTTGGCGTAAAATTGAGCAAATTCATTGACTGCGAGCTAGATCACAGGTTAGCTTGAATCACCTACTGGTCTGACCAGTAAAACTTCCACTAACGGCGTCTCGAAAGTAGGAATGGTGTCGACTTATCTGAATGCTTATCCCGAAGGCCTGCCAATCGGCAACCAGTGGGTTCCGTGTGGAGAGGGCGTTGATATTGTCTTCCCCTACGACTCCTCGGTGGTTGCCACAGCACCGGTGGGAAGCGTGGAAGATGCCGAGCACGCCTTGAATGCCGCCGAGCAAGTTGCGGCCGAGGTCGAACACCTGAGCACTGGTACGCGCCGTGCCATTTTGTCATCCGTGCATGATCGGCTGGCGGAGCATCGCGGCGAACTGGAGAACCTTCTGGTCCTGGAAACCGGGAAGCCATTGGTTGACTGCCGGGTGGAAGTAGCTCGAACCCTCACCACTTGGTCTTCGGCGGCCGAAGAAGTCGCCCACATTCATGGCGAGACGGTGCCGCTGGATCTGCAGCCCGCAGGCGAAGGCATGATGGGCTTCTGGGTTCGCAAACCGGCAGGAATTGTCATAGGCATCGCGGGCTTCAACTACCCGCTGCTGCTGGCAAGCCACAAGCTGGCACCGGCCATCGCCGCTGGATGCCCGATCATCCTCAAGCCGGCGCCCAATACTCCGCTCGCCACATTATGGGCCGTGCACATCATCCGCGAGGTCCTGGCTGAATACGGCGTTGGCCGTAGCGCAGTCCAGCTTGTCACCGGCGGCATCGATGTGGGCGAGCGGCTGGTGGGCGATCCACGCTCGGCGGTGGTTTCCTTCACCGGTTCCGCCGCCGTCGGACATCAGATCGCCAGGAATGCCGCACCACGTAAAACCGTGCTCGAGCTTGGCTCCAATACCGGGTTCATCGTCGCGGCGGATGCCAGCATTCCAGATGCCGTAGACGCTGTGCTCCGCGGTGGGTTCTATGCCAACGGCCAGGCCTGCATCTCCATCCAGCGTGTATTGCTGGACCAGGAAATAGCCCAGGAGTTCCAGACCCATCTTCTGGCGCGGATCAAGGAAGTTGTTGTAGGTGACCCGCGCGCCGCAGACACCCGGGTAGCGCCGGTCATCAATGAGGCGTCAACCCAACGGATTCTGGGCTGGCTCAACGATGCCGTAGAACGAGGCGCTCAAGTGCTGGCAGGTGGCGCACTCGAAGGACGGTCCCTTCAGCCGACCGTGGTTCGCGACGTCCCGAGGGACCTGGCGTTATGGAGCGAAGAGATCTTCGGACCGGTTGTCTGCCTGGAAACGGTTCCCGATCTTGATACGGCTTTTGAAGTGCTCAACGACTCCCGGTATGGATTGCAGGCCGCCATCTACAGCAGCTCGCTCAACACAGCTTTCCGCGCTATCGACACGCTCAAGGTCGGCGGAGTGGTTGTCAATGAGATCCCCGGTTTCAGGTCCGACATCATGCCATATGGAGGAGTCAAGGATTCCGGCATCGGCCGTGAAGGCCCTCGCTTCGCCATCGAGGAATTCACGGTCACGCGCATGGCCCTGATTCGTCCCTAAACACCTGCACAGAAAGAAGCCCTCGTGGACTACACACAGTTATTCCAGTTCTCCTCACGCCGCGTTCTGGTAATCGGAGCCGGCAGCGGCATCGGACGCGAAGCAGCCCTTGCCCTCAACGCCCACAATGCCCAGGTCATCTGCGCAGATCTCAACGAAGAAGCAGCTCAAGAGACAGCAAGCATGCTAGGCGACACCGCGACGGCCATCAAGCTCAACGTCCTGGACCAGGAAGCAGTCCAAGCAGCCGCAGAAAAGTACCAAGACATCTCCGCTCTGGTGTTCACCGCCGCGATGAACGTGCGCAAGCGCATTGTCGATTACACCATGGATGAATTCGACAAAGTCGTGAACTTGAATCTGCGCGCCTCGTTCTCGCTGATCCAGGCCTTCGCTCCCCGCCTGGCAGCCAATGGCGGCGGGTCCATCATCGGCGTGGCTTCAATCCGCGCTTCCGTTGTAGAGCCCGGACAGAGCGTCTACTCGGCAACCAAGGCCGCACTCGTGCAGCTGGTCCGTACAGCAGCCGCAGAATTCGGCGAGCACGCGGTACGCGTGAATGTCATCGCCCCGGGCGTAGTTGAAACCCCGCTGACCGCGCAAATCAAGGCCAATGAAGAATGGTACAACGCCTACGCCAATAAGAGCGCCCTTGGGCGGTGGGCCAAACCAGAGGAAATGGCTGGCGCCATCGTCTACTTGGCTTCCGACGCTTCGAGCTTCGTGACCGGTTCCGTGCTCAGCGTTGATGGCGGCTGGACCGCCATCGACGGACGTTTCACACCGCCGAACTGATCCGGATCAGGGAGGAAACAGCCCATGGCACAGCTACCCCAGTCGGCAGATGCCCCCAAAGCACGGGCATTCGAAGCCATCGTGAACCACATCGAGCAACAGGTGCTCTCCGGCGAGCTCAAAGCCGGCGAGCACCTTCCGGGCGAACGCGAACTGGTGACGACCTTCCAGGTCAGCCGCTCCTCGGTTCGCGAAGCCATGCGCGTGCTGGAAAGCAACGGGATGATAGCCTCTCGTCCAGGCGATCCCCGCGGGGCAGTGATCATGGCGCCGACCTCCGTCCCGTTGCGGAAAATGATCAGCAGGCTGGCCGCAACCTCGGCCTCAAGCCTCGCTGATCTGCTGATCTACCGCATGACCCTGGAGTCATCTGCCAACTCGCTGGCCGCCACGAGGCGTACCGAAGCCGACCTGCTGCAGCTCGAAAAGGCCATGGCCCGGATGCGCGCGGCCCGGACACAAGGCCAGGAATCCTTCAGCAATGCAGACTTGGATTTCCATGATGTTGTGGCCAACGCCAGCGGCCACGCGCTCTTGCGTATTTCTGCGCAAGCCGTACGCGACTCCATTGAGCAGCTCATTGCCACAAACATTGAGCAGAGCGCAGATGATCACGCGCTGATGCAACGCACCATTGACCACCATGCCCGGGTATTCCAGGCAATCCGCGACCAGAATGCCCACTTGGCGGAGCACTTGGCGCGTAGCAGCCTCTTCGAGTATTACGGACATCTGCTGGCGGAGGAAGAACGAACCGCCTTGTCCGCTCTTGCCTCCTTCGGCAGCACCACCGGATAGCAGGACTGCCGAGAACTACTCCAGCTCCAGCCAATTGGGTACAGCGGTTGCAGGCCGCTGCGATTCGTACCAACTGGCAGCCTTCAGCACCTGGCCATCTGCTCCTACCCGCCCGGAGAGCTGCACGCCGATGGGCTTTCCGTCACTGGTGAATCCGCAGTTCACTGTTGCAGCTGGCTGCCCGGACATGTTGTAGGGAACGGTAAAGCCGATGTGGCTCATCGTGGCGTGAGGATCAGGATGCGGCATGGGTTGCTCGGCAGGGAAGGCCGCCATCGGGGACACCGGAGAAATCACGATGTCGAATGCGTTGGTGGCGGCAATCGTCGCCTTCTGCATCTGGTCAATGGCCCCGAAGTTCCTGATGGTATCCGCGCCATCATACTTCCCGCCATCGGTGCACCACGCGACGATATAGTCCAGCACCTTGGACTGTTCTGTTGCTGGAAGCTCCCGGTAGTCCGCCAGCGATCGTGTCCGCCAAAAACCATCCAGCCGGTCAAGCATCTGTTGATCAATGAAGGGATTGAGCACTTCCACCTGTGCCCCGGAAGATGCGAAGAGATCAGCGACAGTGGAAACGGCCGCAACGATTTCCGGCTCGACGGCCGCGCCGGCGTTGGCATCGAGGTGGACGGCGACTTTCAGGCCCCGCACGTCGATAGGTTCCGCCGTCCAGTCCATGGCCGGATAAGGCCTGGTCGTATAATCCCGAAGATCGGGTTGAGCGAGAATCGACATGAACAGGGCGATATCGGCGACGCTGCGGCCCATCGGCCCCGCGGCCCTGCCGATATACGGAATATCCAGCGGTATCAGGCCGGCGCTCGGCTTGAGCGTGGCCAACGCCTGCCATCCGCCCGGCAGCCGGATCGAGCCTCCAATATCCGTGCCGACATGCAATGGCCCGTAGCCTGCAGCTGCCGCGGCCCCGGCCCCGGCACTGGATCCGCCGGTGGTCCAATCCGGATTCCACGCGCTGCGGGTAATACCGTGCAGGCTGGATACTCCGGAGGAGAGCATGCCCCAGTCCGGCATGGTGGTGGAGCCGACGATGACCGCTCCGGCTTCCAGAATCCGATCGGTGATCGGAGCGTTCTGCGCGGGCACCTTGGGGTTGGCCAGCGCGGTTCCCGAGGGCATCGGAATACCCTTCCGGGCAATATTCTCCTTGACCGTGACCGGCACTCCATCCAAGGCACCTCGGGGTGCTCCGCTGGCCCAGCGTTGCCCGCTCTGCTCGGCTTGGCGCAGCACATCCTGGGGGTCGAACTTGTACAGCGCGTTGAGAACCGGCTCGCGTTCCTCGACACGGCTGATCACCGAGCGGGCGACCTCCACGGGTGATAGTTCGCGCGCGGCGTAGGCGGCACCGAGTTCTCGAGCCGAGAGCTGGTGCAGCGCTGTGGAATGCTCTGATATTTGTGACATGTGAACCTCTCGATGTACGCGGTGTTCCTAGCGAGTCGCTAGTTCCTCGCGAAGCGACATTGATGAATTCACCAACGTACGGGTGTAGCTGTGCTGCGGATTGTCATAGATTTGCCCGGTGGTTCCGCTCTCGACGATCTCTCCGTGGTTCATCACCACAACGTTGTCGCAGATATAGCGCACGACAGAGAGGTCATGGGAGACGAAGACCAAGGTCAGCTGATAGTCATCGACCAGATCGGAGAGCAGGTTGAGCACCTGGGCCCTGACCGAGACATCCAGCGCGCTCACAGGCTCATCAGCGACGAGCACCTTGGGCTCGCAGATCAATGCCCGGGCAATGGAGATCCTCTGGCGCTGCCCGCCGGAGAACTGGTGCGGGAAGCGTTCAGCGGCATCGGCCGGCAGCCCCACCGCACCGAGCATGTCAGCCACCTGTTTCCGGAGCTTGGCGCTGTCGACCTTTTGCCCCGGAGCCAGCAAAGGCTCGGCAATGATGTCCCGGACTTTCATGCGTGGATCCAGGGACCCCATGGGATCCTGGAAAACGATCTGCAATTGCTGGCGCAGTTGCAGCAGGTTTTTTTCCTTGGCACCAGCGATTTGGTTGCCGGCCACTTGCACACTGCCTGAGGTCGGCTGGTCGAGCCCGGCGAGAATTCGCAGCAGGGTTGACTTCCCGGATCCCGATTCGCCCACGACGCCAAATCGTTGGCCTGCGGCCACGTCGAAGGAAATGCCTCGCAGCGCTTGCACTTCGCCCGGCTTGCCAAAGAGCGACGTGCGGCCCACCGGGTAGGTGCGGACAAGATCCTTGACGCTGATCACCGGTTCCTTGCCGCCAGCGGCAACTTGCTGATCTGGCTCCCAAACCCTGGTTTCGGCGATGGCTTCTGGCAGCGGATCATCCAGCGATGGCGGCACATAGGCCGCGGCCGAGGCCACCGTGAATAGCCGTCCATCGGCATCGGTGGCATTCAAATCCGAGGCTGCCAGCAGGCCGCGCGTATAGGGATGCTGCGGGTTGCTGAAGACTTCTTCGGTGCTTCCCTCTTCGACAATGTACCCATTGTTCATCACCAGAACCCGGTCGCAGACATTGGCCACCACAGACAAGTCATGGGTGATGAACAGCAATCCGGTGCCGCGTTCGGCCACGGATTCCTGGATCAAATCCAACACCTGGCGTTGCACCGTCACATCCAGTGCTGTCGTCGGCTCATCGCACAGCAGCAGCCCCGGATCATTGGCCAGCGCCATGGCGAGCATGGCGCGTTGCCGCTGGCCGCCCGAAAGCTGATGCGGATAAGACCGGGCGGCGCGTTCAGGATCCGGCAATTTGACCGAAGCCAGCAGTTCAATGGCACGTTGGCGCGCTTCAGCCTTGCTGCCCACGCTCTTGTGCGTGCTCATGATCTCCGCGACCTGCTTCCCCACCTTCATCAAGGGGTTCAAAGCGGTCAGCGGTTCCTGGAATACCATGGCCATGTCCTTGCCACGGATCTTCTGCAGTTCCTTGTCACTGGCCTCCAACAGGTTTCCGGAATGGCCGGCCAATTGGATCGACCCCTGGGCGCTGACTCCCTCGGGCAACAGGCCCATCAACGCAGAAGTGGTCATCGACTTGCCGGAACCGGATTCGCCGATCAGGCCGACCCGGTCCCCGCGTTTCATGCTCAGGTTGAAGTCCGTGACCAAGGTGCGGGTCTTGGTCTTGATCGTCAGGCTGGAGACCTCCAGCAGATTAGAGCGCGCGTCGTTGTCTGCCATGGTTAGCGCTCTCCGTTCAGTTTGGGGTCGAACCGGTCACGCAAGCCGTCGCCCAGCAGGGTGAAGCCCAAAACAGCCGTTGCGATCGCGATACCTGGCCAGACCGCCAGCATCGGGTAGGTGCCGAGGAACTGCTGCGATTCCTGGAGCATGCGTCCCCAGGATGGGACCGGTGGCGGGGTGCCCAGCCCGAGGAAGGACAATGCCGCTTCAGCCAGTACAGCGATGGCAAAGGAGACGGAGCACTGGACGACAACCATGCCGATGATATTGGGCAAGACGTGGCGCCTGGCGATCCTCCAGCTGCTTTGGCTCGCTGCCTTGGCCGCCATGATGTATTCGGTGCTCATCACCTGCAGTGTTCCGCTGCGGGCAACGCGGGCGAAGCCAGGTATCGATCCGATGCCGATGGCCAGCATGGCGGTCAGGGTGCTGGCCCCGAACACCGCGCCGAACATGATGGCTACCAGCAGCGCCGGAAAAGCCAGCAGGATATCGGCGCCGCGCATGGTGATTTCCTCGGTCACCCCACCGCGCATCCCGGCCAGGATGCCCAGCGGGGTGCCGATCAGCAAGGCAATGCCGACTGCGACGAGGCCGACCAGCAAGGTGATGCGTGCCCCGTAGAGCACCCCTGAAAACACGTCACGGCCATATCGATCGGTGCCCATCAGATGCTGGGCGCTTGCACCTTGCAAACGGTCGGCGGGGACCGCTTGGACAGGATCATAGGGGGTCCAGATAAAGGAGACCAGGGCCGCGATCAGCACCAGGGCGACGAGCGTGCCGCCCACGATCAACGTCGATGACAGCTTGCGCTTGGCAGGCTTGGCCACCACTTGTTCCTGTGTCATTACGCTCCCTTTCTGATGCGCGGATCAAGGATCGTGTAGAGCACGTCGACGAGCAGATTGATGATCAGCGTGATGGCTACGAGCACCATGACTACCGATTGGACGGTGAGCAGATCGCGGTTTCCGACGGCATCGAGCAGCATGGATCCCAAACCGGGAATGACGAAGACCCGTTCAATGACGACGGCTCCGATGATCAATGCCGCCAGCTGCACGCTGGTGACGGTCAGCACCGGAATCGAGGCATTGCGCAGGCCGTGCTTGACCAGGGCCTGCAGCTTGC
This sequence comes from Glutamicibacter sp. JL.03c, assembly GCF_025854375.1. NCBI lineage: Bacteria > Bacillati > Actinomycetota > Actinomycetes > Micrococcales > Micrococcaceae > Glutamicibacter > Glutamicibacter sp. JL.03c. The sequence continues at coordinate 3,079,163 of NZ_CP107575.1, forward strand.
CCAGCCCTTTGGACCGGGCGGTGCGCAGATAGTCTTCGCTCATGACTTCCATGACTGCCGAACGGACATACCGGGTGAGGATGGCACCCTGGACCGAGGCCAGGGCGAGCACCGGCAAGATCACGCGCGCCAGGAAATCGGCAAAATCAACGCCGGGCGGGGTCCACCCGTTGGCCGGCAGCCAGCCCAGTCCCACCGCGAACACCACGACCAGCAGAATTCCGGCGAGGAAGTTGGGAACGGCGACTCCCAGCTGGCTGATTCCGCTAATTACGATGCCGCTGGGGTTGCGGTGTTTGACCGCCGCGTAGGTTCCGAAGGGCACCGCAATAGCCAAGGCCACGATCATCGCCAAGACGACAAGGATCAGGCTCACCTGCACCCGGTCCAGGATCAGCGGACTGATATCTTGCCGCGTGACATACGAGGTGCCGAAGTCGCCAAACGGCAGACCCAGCGCCCAGTCGAAGTACTGGACGATCAGCGGACGGTCCGTGCCGAATTCCGCGCGGGTCTTGGCCAACAGCTCTGGCGTCGCATTCACGCCCAAGGCGATCTGGGCAGGATCACCGGGGATGGCTCTCATGAAGAAGAACACCGCCACGGTAGCCACCACATACGTGACGGCGAATCTCGCCACATTAATCAGTATTCGAAGTCCCATCAGCGATTCCCCTCAGGCATCGGCAGCTTGTCAGTTCCAGCCGATTTCGGTCAGGTCCAGCGCTTCGGTGACGGAGTTTTCTGGAATTCCAGTGACTCCCGACTTGGCGACAACGATGTTCGGGAAGATGAACAGGGTGTCCGCGGCAGCGTCGTCGACGATGGTGCGTACGACCTGCTTCATCCCGTCAACGTAGCCGCCTTCATCGGCCGCATCGGCTGTGGCCGCCAGGTCCTTGATCTTCGAGTTGTCGTAGCCCAGGTAGTAGTCCGGATTATTGAACATGGCCAGGACATCGCGGCTTTCCACCGCCAGGACTACCGACATCTGGTAATCCTTTTTGGTGAAGACCTGGTCCAGCCATACCGCAGGGAATTCGGCGGATTCGATACTTGCCTTGATGCCCACATCGGCCAGCTGGGAGACGACGATTTCGGACACCGCGGTGGCGTAAGGACGGGTCGGCACGGTGAACGTCACGCTGAGGTCTTCTGCCCCCGCTTCCTTCAAAAGCTTCTTGGCTTTCTCGGGATCGTAGGGGTAAACGTCATTGAGGTCTTCGTAGTACGGATCAGTGGTCGGCACTGGCCCGCCGACGACGGTTCCATAGCCATTCCACGCCGTATCGACGACGGCCTGGCGATCGATGGCATGCATGACCGCTTGGCGGACTCGCTTGTCATCAAATGGGGCTTTCTTGTTGTTCATCGACAACACGATTTCTCCGTTGGAGGTTCCCTCCAGCACCTGGAACTGGTCATTGGATTCAAAGGAGGAAAGCAGTTCCGGGGACTGCATGTTGTAGACGACGTCCACGTCACCGGATTGCAAGGCGTTGGTGGTCGCCACCGCGTCCGCGAAATAGCGCAGCGTCGCCTTCTCGACTGCTGGCTTTTCGCCCCAGTAGTCCTCGCGCGTGGCGAAGTCGATGGACTGGCCGCGGTTCCATGCCTCGATTTCATAAGGGCCGGTGCCGATGGCGGTGCTGGCCAAGTCGTCCACGCCGCTCGGGTCGAACATGGCTCCGACCAGTGTTCCCATGTCGAAGAGCCAGGCATTGCTCGGCTTCTTGAGGGTGACCGCCACTTCGGTGTCGCTGACGACTTTCACCGAATCGACGATGTCCATCTTGGCTTTCAGGCTGGAGACCCAGGCATCGGATTTGACCCTGTCGATGCTGAATTTGACGTCATCGGCGGTGAATGCTTCGCCGTTGGAAAACGTGACGCCGTCTCGAAGTTTGAACGTGTAGGTCTTGTTGCCGTTGCTCAGTTCCCACGATTCTGCCAGCAGGGGCTGGATCTTGCCTTCCTGGTCGATCTCGACCAGTCCTTCGTAGACATTGGACATGAGCGCCTGGGGAATAGCTGCGCCCGCGGTCGTGGTGAAATCGAGGTTGACCGGCTCTCCAGTCAATGCCACTGTGACCGAAGTCTTCTGGCTAGCGTCGTCGGTCGCGGTCGAGCTTGATCCGGCAGAGCACGCGCTCAAGGCCAGCGTGCCAACTAGTGCTGTGGTAACCAACCGGCAGAGGTTTTTCTTCGAGCTCATGATTCTCCATCGTTCAACGTGCCAATGAGTGATGTGATCCATGAAACACCATCCATGCTGATATTTCTACTAAGTTTTCTGGTCTTACCAGTTTGAGAAGTTTTCGATTTTGCATGTTCTTGAAGCGACAGCTGGGATATCTTTGTCCTCAACCGAGTGTTTTCGATCCAAGGAAGGCTCCACATGAGCAAGCTGACTTTTACGCCGGCCGTGCCAACGCTGACCTACGAGCGAGTTGTCCAGCAGATCGAAGAAGCGATCCTGTCCAAGGAGATCAAGCCGGGGCAGCATCTGCCCAGCGAACGCGAGCTGATGACGCAGTTCTCGGTCAGCCGTCCCACGGTGCGCGAGGCACTGCGAGTTCTTCAGAGCCAGGGGCTGATCGCATCCAAACCCGGTGGACGCAGCGGTCCGGTCGTCCTGCCGGTATCCACGGATCACCTGGGACGATCCTTCGCCAACCTCACCCGGATCACTTCACTGTCGCTCGACGAGCTGGTGCAATTCCGCATCGTTTTGGAAAGCTCCGCCTGCCAGCTCGCCGCCGTGATGCACAACGATGAGCAGCTGGCCGCGATGCGCGACGCCGTCGAACGCATGGAAGTCGAATCCAGCACCGGTTCCGATTCATTCAACCGGGCCGATCTGGATTTCCACGCCGCGGTATGGGAAGCCAGCCACAACAGCATCCTGCGGATCTGCGGCGAGGCAGTGGCCGGCGCGATCCTGCAGGTCATGAACGATCAAATGAGCCATGCCGATAACGAGACGCGGGCAATGAAAAAAGTCGTCTCCCTGGACCGCGCCATATTCGATGCCATCGAAGCCGGTGATCCGGTCGCAGCGGGCGACGCGGCCAAAACTGCGATCTCCTCCTACTTCCGCAAGAGCTTGGATGAGCAAGGACTGCTAGGCGTGCAGGCCCTCACCGAAAAACGGTAGCCGCCGGTCCTCCATCGGCATCGGCATCGGCAGGTCACAGCATCTTGCGCATGATCAACCGCGGCATTCGGCTGGCCACCGCATCGCTGATGCCCACCACTTCGAAGCCGGCTTCCTCGAACATTGTGCGGGTCCCGACAAAGGCCATGGTCAAATCCATCCGGCCTTCGGGGTCCACAGGGTAGGCTTCCACCGCAGGAGCGCCCAGGCTCTTGGCGTAGCCCAGCGCACCGAGCACCATCTGGCGGTTCACTCCCCTGCGCCTGTAGCCGGCGCGCACCACCATGCAGATGATGCTCCACACCTTCAGCTCATCCACGGGCCGGATCAGCTTCGAGTTCTCCAGCCTGGGGATCTGCGCCCGCGGCGAGATGCTGCACCACCCCACCGGCTGGTCCTCAAGATAGGCGATGACTCCCGGGGCGATCTCCTCTCGGGCCAGCGAGCACATCGCTTCATAGCGGTCTTCTCCGCCGCGTTCCCGGATTTCCCGGGCACTGAGCCGGTGGGACAAGCACCAGCAGTGCTTCTGCCGATGATTCGGATTCACCACCGCGGCAAAGTCTTCCATCCGCGACTCGGTCAGCGGTTCGATTCTCAGGGATTGGACGGTATCCATGCCATCATCTTGCGCTCAAACACGATCCATCGCCAGAGGCCCCGGCTGAAAAGTTCGGGTTTTCCCTACCGAACTTCTCCGGTTCCCTCGGTACCCGCGCCACGACGCGCAATCTACTGTTGAATTATGACTTCGACACCTTGGGCTCTGCCGGGCGCCAGAACCGGACGCCCGCCACTGAAATTAGGCTTCACACTGCTGCATTTGGCGGTGCTCGGCACCTTCGGCACCATCGGGCTTTCGCTGCTGATCGCCTGGCTGGCGATGGGCATCGGGCTGACCCCGCTGCTGGGCATCGGCCTGCTGGTATTGGTGGGCCTGCTCTACGCATTGTTCGCGGTGGCCCGCACCGAGATCCTGCGCATCAGCGGGCTCTACGGCATCGACGCGATCCCGCTGGGCTGGCCGGCACGCCGCGGTCCCGGCTTTGGCGGGTACGTGAAAACCCTGGGCCGGGCCTTGGCCGATGGGCGCATGTGGGCCTCGCTGGGCAGCCTGGTGCTCTCCTGCATCCTCGGCACGATCATGCTCGGTGTATTGCAATGGACAGTGCACCTGGCCATCATCTCCTTCGCCCCGCTCACCACTGTGGACACGGTCGCCGGGCCCTTTTCCCTGCAGACCCCGGCCGCCCAGGCACCCTGGCTGATGCTGCTGGCGATCGCAGGCGCCGGCATCGTGATCGGCACCGCGTTCCTGCACCGCAGCGTCACCGTGGGCATCATCGGGTCCTTGGCCCGCGAAACCCAGTTGACCGAACAGGTGCGCAGCACCACGGTGCAGCGTCAGGGAGCGGTACGCGCCGCCGAGGTGGAGCGCACCCGGATCGAACGCGACCTGCACGACGGCGTCCAGCCCCGGCTGGTTTCGGTGGCGATGACCCTGGGCCTGGCCCATCAGCAGATCGACAGCAACCCGCAGCAGGCCAAGGAATTGGTGGCGGAGGCCCATGCCTCCACCAAGTCGGCCATCACCGAGCTGCGCCAGCTTACCCGCGGCATCTACGCCTCCGTGCTCGATGACCGCGGCCTGGATGCGGCGCTGTCCGCGGTGGCCGGACGCTCCCGCATACCGGTCCAGCTCGATGTGCAGCTTGAAGGGCGCTACCCGCGGGTGGCGGAGGCGGCCATGTACTTCGCCATCGCCGAAGCGCTGACCAATGCGGCCAAGCATTCGCGGGCCCAGCGCTGCCAGGTCACCGTGCGGGTACGCGGGCACAGCGGGCAAGAGCACTTGTGGGCGCGGGTTGAAGACAACGGCGTGGGCTCGGCCCGCATCACCCCCGGCGGCGGGCTGGATGGCATCAACAACCGGGTGGTGGCTGCCGGTGGAACCCTGCAGCTCGACAGCCCGGCCGGCGGACCAACAACACTGGAAGTGAGCGTGCCATGCGTGTACTGATTTGCGAGGACTCGGTCCTGCTGCGCGAAGGGCTGGTGCGCTTGCTGGATCACAGCGGGCACCGCGTGGTCGCCGACCTGCCCGATGCCACCGGGCTGATGGGCTTTTTGGGCACGGCGTCCGAAGCGGACTTCCCGCAGATCGCCATCCTGGATGTGCGATTGCCGCCGAGCTACACCGATGAGGGGATCCGCGCGGCCTTGCAGGTGCGGGCCAAGTACCCGGATCTGCCGCTGCTGGTGCTCTCCCAATATGTCGAGGAACGCTACGCCTCGGAATTGATCTCCACGCAATCCGGATCCATCGGCTACCTGCTCAAGGACCGGGTCGCCGACGTCAACGAGTTCCTCGCCTCCTTGGAACAGATCGCCGCGGGAGGAACCATCCTGGACCAGGAAGTCGTCGCGCAGCTCTTGACCCGTCGCAACCACGAGGAGCGGATGCAGCGGCTGACCGATCGGGAACGCAGCGTCCTGGCCGCGGTGGCCGAAGGAAAATCCAATCAGGCAATCGCCGCGCTGCTGTTCCTTTCGGAAGCCAGCGTCGAAAAATACATCACCTCCATCTTCCAGAAGCTCGGCCTCGAAGCCGATGGAACGGGCAACCGGCGTGTGCTGGCAGCCCTGGCGCATATACAAAACCTGGGCAGCAACAGCACAGAGAGGAACGGATCATGACCGACACGCACACCACCGAGATGCCACCGCTTCCGCCGACGCCCGAAGGCAATCCGCGCGGCAACGGCACGGCATTGAATATCACCCTGGCCGTGATCGGCGGCCTGGTGATCCTGACCCTGCTGATCAGCTCCGCGCGCAGCGCCTTCGCTGCCCTCAATCGGGATAGCACCACCCAGAACGCCAGCGTCGAGGGGGTCAGCGGCCTGCAGATCACGGCCGGCTCGGGCAGCTTTGACCTGCGTTTCGCACAGGTCGATGAGGCCACGCTGGAGGTGGACAGCTCCAATTCCCGGGACTGGGAACTGAAGCGCGAAGGCAGCAGGCTCGTGGTGGATTCGCCGGATTCCTGGGATAACTGGTGCTTCTTCGGCTGCGGTTCCTACGAGAATACCGCCGTGCTGACCCTGCCCGAGTCGATGAATGACGGCAGCCTGGACGCCTCCTTCGAACTGGCCGCCGGGGACTTCACCGCCGTGGGCTCCTACAAGAACCTGGCCATCGAGGTGGGCGCCGGCCAGCTGGATATGTCCGGCACCGCGCAGAGCGCCAAGGTCCATTTGGGCGCCGGCCGGGCCGAGGTGTCGCTGGAAGATGTCAAGCAGGCCGAATTCGATATTTCCGCCGGTCATTTGAGCGGTAGCCTCTCGGGCACGGCGCCACAGGACATCACCGCGAACGTGAGTGCCGGAGCCTTGGAACTGGAGCTGCCCGATGGCACCTACGATCTGCGCCAGAATGTCGAGGCCGGTGACGTGAGCAACCTGCTGGCCACGGACATGGATTCGCCGAACAAGATCTCGGTGGATGTCTCGGCGGGCCGGGCGGCCTTCTACCCGCAGGATTCGGGCCTCAGCCCGTGGGAGCACTAGCCTCCACCTGGCAACAGCGCGAGCCGCCAAGGATTGTGAATCCTTGGCGGCTCGCGCTGTTGTTGGTTGTTGCAGCGGCTAGGCCTGCTTGTTCTTCAACGCGGCCAGACGCGCTTCGACCTCGGACAGGTCCGGGGCCGCTGCCTCCAGCTCTGGGCCTGCCGGCGCCTGCTCGATGACATCTTCGGGATTGTTGCTCGCCTTCAGCGCGGCCAGCCGCGCATCAACCTCGGTGGCTGCGCCCAGATCTTCGAGCTGCGCGAACTGCGCGTCCAGCGATGAGGCGGCCAGTTCCTGGGCGCCACGGACCTTGGCCTCATCCTGGCGGATCTTCTGCTCAAAACGGCTGATCTCGCTGGAAGGATCAGAGACGTCCAGGGCCTTCAAGGTGTCCATCATCTGGGACTGCGTCTTGGCGTTGCGGGCGCGAGCCACCAGTTCATCACGCTTGGCGACCAGTTCCTGGCGCTTGGACTGCATGGTGTTCAGCCCGGTCTTGAGCTTGTCGACCACTTCGCGCTGGCTGCTCACGGTGGACTGCAGCGAGACCGCCTTCTTTTCCGCCGACATCTGGCGCTGGATCGCGACGGTGGCCAGCTGGTTGAACTTCTGCTGGTTGGCAGCGTCCTGCGCGGCAGCGTATTCGTCGGCCTTGTTGGAAGCCGCCACGGCCTTGGCGCCCCATTCGGTGGCTTCCTGCTGCAGCTTGGCCAGGTCATCCTCGGCCATGCGCAGATTGCCGATGGTCTGGGCCACGGCCTGCTCGGCCTGGGCAATGTTATTGGTGTAGTCGCGGACCGTCTGGTCCAGCATCTTCTTTGGATCTTCGAGGGCATCCAGTGCCGCATTGGCATTCGCCTTGCCGATTCCGAAAATCCGAGCCCAAATTGAGCGCTTCTGTGCCATGGTGCGTCCCCTTCATCGTCCTTTGCTTAAAAGCTTAGGGGAAGAGCGCGCGGCTCAATAACCGAGGGATGCTTTAATGAACCTAGGCGTCGAAGTGCCGCAGAAACCGGCCCGGCGCATCGAGGAACAGCCGCCAGTTGCTGACCATTTCCAGTTCGTCATAACTGGCCGCGCGGATCCCCCACTGGCCGATTTCGTAGATTGTCGCAGTCGGCAAGGAGGCGAGGATCGGCGAGTGGGTGGAAAGGATGACTTGGGATCCGCTGCGCAAGAGGTCTGAGATGTGCGAGAGCAACATCAGGCAGCCATTGAAGGAAAGCGCTGATTCGGCTTCGTCGAAAACCCAGAGCCCGTTGACGCTGGAGCGCTGGGTGAAGAATTCAATGAAGGATTCGCCGTGGCTTTGGAAGTTGTGCTTGCCGCGTGAGCCGATGGACCCCAGATAGGCGAAGAGTCCGTGCATGGTTTCGGCCCGCAGGAAGACGCCGGCCTTGGAAGCGCCGGCGCCGCGTTCCAGTGTCAGATGCGATGACAGCCCTGATTCGGTCAATTGGGTTTGGTGCATGGAGTTTTGCGTTCCACCCTCGGGATTTAAACCGAAGGCGCCGGCGATGCCTTCAACCAGCGTAGATTTGCCGGCACCGTTTTCCCCGACCAGCACGGTCAGCTGCCCCAATTCCAGGCCTTCATCCAGGATCTGGCGCACCGCGGGGATCTGGGCCGCCCAATCGGTGCGGTCCATGGGTGCTTTGGGATGCTCCGCGATTCGGCGCACCGGCAATGAATCAAAGAACGCGTTCATGCCCAGACATTATCAGCCGCGTACGACAGGACGAGTTGTAGGTGGCACTAGCTGCGCGTTGGCGTCAGGCGAATGAAGGTAAGGGTTGGGTGCGTGCCATGCCTGCAGTTTGGGCTTGGCCAAATTCACCTAGGCCGCTTCGACAAAAGAAGCGGCACTTGGCTTTCAGTTTTGATCCATTGACCGAATTCGGGATCTATATAATTTGCCAAGGCTACGAGGTCTTCAAATCTTTGATTCAGATCTGAAGCCCAGATTCGGTGATGATGACCTATCCTGTTTCGTAATTCGCGTAGCGCACCAACTTTTGTGCTTCCCAGAAGTTGATTACGTCCTTTCATATATGGGAACGCCGCAACGAGGTCTGGCCAGAGGAACATCTGACTTATTGAAACCATCTGGTGCCAAAACCCGAACGAGATCTCAGAGATGATCTGGCCTGGGTCCAAAGGCATACGATTTCTACGCACCCGAGAAATCGCTATGTCAATGTCGGCGTATGGATATCCATGAGTCCGATGTCCTCTGCCGGAGTCACGACCTAGCTCCCGTGACTCATCGAAGATCCAATTTCCTGCTCGTCCTTTGGCCTCATCCCGCAAGTTCATCTGCCGGTCAATGGCATTTCTCAGCCCCACTTCCAAATCGCCCAGAGACGCCCAGAACGCCGCGGATATAGCAGAGTTCCATTCATAAAGGAGCATCGCGCGGTTTTGATCTTCATGGCACTCAAGTAGATAGTGCCTGAGGCGCGCTGCCCCTAAATGAAACTCGCAAAAAGTCCCAGGAATGTAGACTGCCCAACAATATCCACCTCGACTATAATCGAAGGGAACATCCCGGAACCGTCCCTGTAGTCTTTGCAAAAGACTGATCAAACGGCCGGGATTCTGCTTTTAATTCATGTTCTCAGTGGGATGGAAATGTCCCACAGACTGTGGGACATTTCCATCCCACTGAGGCCAACGCGCGACAAAGGCTCCCATGTACTGCAGGTTGCTACGCGACAGACCGGTCATTTCGGGAAATGCTCGGCGCAAGTCGTCCGCTAGTCGTGCGATGACGGCGTTGCCCCACCCCTGACGTTCCTGTTCTTCCAAAATTCGCTGACCAATACTCCAATAGAGATCAATCAGTGCACTGTTCACTGCTCGCTGGACCTACCGTTGGGCCGCGAAAACCCTTGTTTTTAGATCACCCAGAAACTGTGAATATCCCACAGGGATCAGCTCATCATTCTCTGACATATCCCAGAGCGTACTGCCAAAAACAACGTGAATGAGAATTTGAAGTCACTTGTGGACAGAACACCGGTTGCTCGATATTGCCTTGCGCAATCTCATCTACCTACAAATGAGCCTTCCGATTCGGCGCACTACTCACCCCGGACTTCGTATTGAGCAAGCAACATTGAACGCTACAGGGATAAGCCGGATCTTTGAGTCAGCTCAGGAATTCTAACCGCCGATCGGCAACATGTTCCGGGCGAAGAACTCGCTGATTTCCTTGCGGGCATCCAGCGGGAAGATGCCAGCAACATACTGATCCGGACGGACCACGACGATGGCGCCGCTCCGGCTGACTTCGCGTTCTTCGAAGATGTACCGTCCATGACCTGCGGCGAATACCTGGTTAATGTCATGCAGTCCGTAGGGAACCTTCAGCGGCTGGAAGATCTTCGGCACATCATGCAATTCCACCTCGGTGTAGTCCTGCTGGTAGATGGCCTTGGTATCGAAGACCGCGTCTTGATCCCCATCAACCGGAGTGTAGAGGTTGCGCGGCGAGGCGGAGTCCTTCTCCCACCAGGTGGCGAACTCTGCCATGGCGGTGCCTTCCAAGGCCGGAGCCGCGGCATCGGCGAAGGCGTAAATGCGCCAGCGTCCATCGGCCTCTTGCAGGTGGCCCAGGTGGCGCCAGCGGTTATCGGAACGGCGGATCACCTCGGCGGATTTGAACCTCTTGCCTACCGGGAATCCTGCGGCCAGATCCTGGTGCTCCAGACCGGTGGTAATGGCCGATTCAGTGTACTGGGTCATGAAGCCAGCTGGGAACTCCATGGTCTTGGTGTAGTACTTCTCCAGTTCGTCCGGGTCCTCCCAGTCGTCTACGGACTTGGCCATCAGCGAGGACCATTCCTTGTCGAAGTCGATGAGGTTCTGGGCAATGACCTTGCGCTCTTCGGCATAGGTATCCAGCAGCGTTTCCGGGGCGCGGCCTTCGAGCACCGCGGCGAGTTTCCAACCGAGGTTGAAGCCGTCCTGGATCGAGACGTTCATGCCCTGGCCGGCCTTGGCCGAGTGGGTATGGCAGGCATCGCCCATGATGAAGGCATGTGGGCTACGGGTGCCGCGTTCTTCATCGGACACGTCATCAAAGCCGTCGGTGATGCGGTGGGCTACTTCGTAGACCGAGAACCACGCGACGTTCTTCACGTCCATGGTGTACGGGTGGATGATGCGGTTGGCGGTGGCCACGATGTCTTCGACCGGAGTATTGCGGATGGCCCCGGCGTCCTCCGCGGTGAGCTCGCCGAGGTCCACGTAGAAGCGGACCAGGTAGCCTCCTTCGCGCGGGATCAACAGGATATTGCCCGCGTCGTGGGACTGGATGGAGCATTTGACCTGGATGTCCGGGAAATCGGTATTGACCATCACATCCATGACACCCCAGGCATGCAGGGCGGAATCGCCGTGGAGCTTGTGGCCCAGCGAGCGGCGCACCTGGCTGCGGGCGCCGTCGCCGCCGACCAGGTACTTGGCCTTCACGGTGCGCTCTTCGCCAGCGCGTTCTCCGGCAACATACTTGATGTGCGCGGTAACCGGGTAGTCGGCGTCCGGGTCGATCTCGCAGCCCAGGTATTCCACCCCATAGTCCGGGGTGACCTTGCCGGGGGCGCGTTCGGCATCGCGCAGGAAGTAGTCCAGGATGCGCGACTGGTTCACGTAGATGTGGGGGAATTCGCTCATGCCGGTGGAATCATCGGCTGCCCGCGAATGGCGCTTGATGTTCTGCGGGTTTTCGGGGTCCGGGGTCCAGAAGCACATCTCCACATTGCGGTAGGCCTCTTCGATGACTTCGTTGGCGAAGCCGAAGGCCTGGAAGGTCTCCACCGAGCGGGCCTGGATGCCGTCAGCCTGGCCGACTGCCAAACGTCCCGGTCGCATTTCGATGGCGCGCACGTTGATGCTGGGGAAACGGGAGAGCTGTGCTGTCACCACGGAGGCTGCCGGTCCGGTGCCGACAATCAGCACGTCCATTTCGTCCGGGATTTCTGTTGCCCGGTTAATTCCGTAGCCTGCGGCTTCTTTGACGCGTGGATCTCCCGAGACATATCCCCGGTGGTGAATCTGCATGGTGTGACTCCTAGTTCCGTGCCACAACAACTTCATTGTCTCTATAGTTGCGACACTGTTCTAACTATAGATACAAGTGTAGCGCGAATGTGACCTCTTACACCATGCTCCGCCACTCTTTTCCGCGAAGCCACCCCTGACCATGCCTGTTTTGAGCACAGCACCGGCAAGCCGCCCACGTAACCAAGGGTTCACGCGGGGCCGACGTAATTTACGTGCCGGACACAGAAGCGCCGAACCCGGCGAAACATCGGCTCCATAAGCTCAGGCACATGACAGCGACGAATGAACAACAGCAGGCACCGGCCATCACTTCCGGCGGAACCAGTCAGGGGCAACTGAACGCCGCCAAGGAATCCCTGGAGGACTACACGCTTCGATTCGCCCCACGTTCCTACCGCCGATGGGTTCCGTCGGTGGTGGCCACCAGCGCCCTGGGCGGCATCGCCTACCTAGCCGACTTCTCCATCGGCGCGAACATCGCTCTGGCCCACGGCACGGCGAGCGCAGTCACCGGCGTGCTGATCGCCGCGGTGATCATCTTCGTAACCGGCTTCCCGCTGGCCTACTACGCGGCCCGCTACAACCTTGATCTGGATCTGATCACCCGCGGTTCCGGTTTCGGCTACTACGGTTCAATCGTCACCAACGTCATTTTCGCCACCTTCACCTTCATCTTCTTCGCCCTCGAAGGCGCCATCATGGCCCAGGGGCTGGAACTGGGCCTGGGCATACCGAAACCGCTGGGCTATGCGATTTCAACCCTCATGGTCATCCCGCTGGTCATTTACGGCATGAAAACCCTGGCCAAGCTGCAGGTCTGGACCACGCCACTGTGGCTGATCCTGATGGTTGTCCCCATGGTCTACCTCGTCGCCACCCACCCGGAATCCGTCGATACCTTCGTGAACTACGCCGGCGAGCAGGGCAATGGCCAGGGCGTGAACTTCGCTTCGGCCATGCTCGCCGCAGGCGTTTGCCTTTCCCTGATGGCGCAGATCGCCGAGCAGATCGACTACCTGCGCTTCATGCCGCCCAAGACCGCCGCCAACGCCCGCAGCTGGTGGACCGCCGTGATCCTCGGCGGCCCGGGCTGGGTCATCTTCGGTGCCATCAAGCAGATCACCGGCATGTTCATCGCCGTCTACCTGATCGCCACGCTGGACCCGCAAGCTTCGGCCACCGCCAATGAACCGGTCCACCAGTTCCTCGGCGTGTATCGGGAAATGATGCCAGCCTGGCTGGCCATGAGCCTGGCCGTGATCCTCGTGGTCATCTCGCAGATCAAGATCAACGTCACCAACGCCTACTCCGGTTCGCTGGCATGGACCAACTCCTTTACCCGCGTCACCAAGACCTACCCGGGCCGCATGGTGTTCGTGCTGGTGAACCTAGGGATCGCACTGATTCTCATGGAATCAAACATGTTCGATTTCCTGAACACCGTGCTCGGCTTCTACGCGAACTGCGCCATGGCATGGGTGGTCACGGTAGCCAGCGACATCGCCATCAACAAGTACCTGCTCAAGCTCTCCCCCAAGGTTCCGGAGTTCCGCCGCGGCATGCTCTACGCGGTGAACCCGGTGGGCTTCATTTCGATGCTCGTCTCCGCCATCGCCTCCATTGCAGTGTTCTTCGGGCTGCTTGGCCCGCAGATCCAGCCTTTCAGCCCGCTGGTGGCCGTCGGCCTGGCACTGCTGCTGCCACCGGTGCTGGCCATCATCACCAAGGGCCGCTACTACCTGCGCCGCGGCGATGACGGCATCGACAGCCCGCTCCTGGATGCCGACGGCAACCCGAGCGATAAGCTGTACACCTGCTGCGTGACCGGCCTGCGCTTCGAACGCCCGGACATGCTGGCCTCCGCAGTGCCCGGCCCTAACGGGGAGAAGCAGTACATCTCCTCGCTGGCCCTGGCCACCGACCGCACCGGCGAGCACCTGCTGCCGGCTGATCCACCGATCCGCTAATTCAGGACCCCGGTTCGAAATGATCAATCTCCACTAGAGGCAGGCTAAACGACGTAGCCAGCCTCCAGTGTTTCTTAAACGACCGATATGAAATTCCGCATTCCCGCAGTGAGCTAGGCTGTGAGCAAGAAAATGAACACTGCCAGAAGTACCTTGCCGGGCCAACGGCGGGCGGGATGAAATGATGAAGCAATGACCAAATCCACCGAAGGCGGATCCCAGACCTTGGGCCGCGGGCTCGAAGCCCTGACCCTCATTGGCGAATCGGCGGCACCCATCAGCGTGGCCGAACTGGCTGCCCAATTGGGGATCCACCGTTCCATGGCCTACCGCCTGGTCAAGACCTTTGAACAGTACGGCTTTGTTGAGCGCATGCCCTCCGGTGATTTGGAACTCGGCGCACGCCTTGGCGCTCTGGCCCGCAATGTGGCCAAGTCCCTGCAGTCGGCAGCGGCCCCGCATTTGGCCTCGGTATCCGATGAACTTCGAATGACCGCGCTGCTCGTAGTCTTCGACGGCGAAGCTGCCGTCACCTTGAGCACCGCCGAGCCTCGCATGGCCGATGCCACGGTGGCACAGCGTCCGGGAACACGTCACCCCATTGATAATGGAGCGCCGGGACGGGTCATCCGCTCGCAGCTCAACCCGGAGCAGTATCCGGCCAAGGCCTTTGAGTTCAGCCACGACGAGGTGATCCCGGGGCTTCATTCCATCGCCGTACCGCTGCTGTTGCCGCAGGGCAAGCCGGCGGCCATTGCGGTGATCTACCCGCCGCTGGAATTGGATGAAAACCATATCGCCCAGGTACTCGCCACAGCCGCCGAGCGCATCTCTGCTGCTCTGGGAATCCGGCTGAAGTAAATACCTGAGCGATGGGTTGTACTGGTTTATCGCCTACGCGGTGCAGGCTTCATTGGAGCATCCGGCATCACGCGGCTTGTAGGTTTCCGTCCCTTCGACCTTTTCCCACACAACGTGACGATGCTGACCGCACCGCTCGCATGAAGGAGCCAGGTAGGTGGCCCGCTCTTCCATCGTGTATGTCCGAAAATCACCCATCAGAACCTCTCCTAAACCAGCCTCGGATCAAGGATCCGGGGCATGCTGGACCTGCTTGGTGCCTACACTCTACGCGCGGATCGCATCACCGGCTAGAGTCGATTCCAAACAGTTACCCACACCCCGGCAAGCAGCATTACTGATGACCTGCGACACTGGTGCCGTGCCCCAGCACAAGCCGCTTCGCTACCCTTCGTACGCCCCGGAAAGAAGACGTCATGAGCACCTCTGAACAAAAGCTTCAGCGACTGAAAGAACGCATCGCGCTGCTGTTGAACAAGGCGGAAAACACCAACTTCCCGGCAGAGGCCCAGACCTTCCAGGAACACGCCGAACGGCTCATGGTCCGTTATGGAATTGGGCGCGCCGAATTGGATGCCCAGCCCATTGGTCCTGGCAAGAAGAAGGAACCAATCGTTGAAGAGCACTTCGATATGCGCGGCACCTACCGGCTGGGCCAACGCGACGGGCTGTCCTCCGTTGGCCATGCCTTCAGGACCGTCACGATGTTGCAGACGAACTATTCGAACTTCTGCCGTTTGTACATCATCGGCCACGAGTCCGACGTGAGCACCGTGAAAAATCTCTTCTCTTCATTGGTGATCCAGGCCAGCGTGGCGATGAGCCATTGGTGGAGCGAAGAAGGCAAATATCTGGCATGGGATCGGACCGATTCCGAAAAGGTCATCGAGCGCCGCGAGTTCCAGCGCAGTTTCTACCTGCAGGTGGCCGAACGCATCCGCGGGCTCTACCAGGAAGAAAGCCAGCACAGCGGCAGCGGCACCGAATTGGTCCTGGTGAGTCGCAAAGAGCAGGTCGATGACTTTGTCAGCGAAAAATACCCGTTTCTTCGCCGCAGCCGAAACCGCGCCGCCACCGGCAGTTTGAACGCTGCTTTAGCTGGCCGGGTCGCCGGCAGCCGAGCCGATCTTGGTTTTGGAAAAGACGTCGAATTCAACGGGACCGCGGGAGAAGTAGCCAGCTAGCACGCAGGGCGTCTACGGATTTTGAAGGCGTGCGTTCAGCCGATCCACCTCGTCCAAGACGTCCACAGCCGCCCAAGCACGATAACGTTTGCTCTGTGAAACAAGAGTGAGCACCCCGCACTCCACGAGTTGGTCCAACGCATAGTAGACAGATGTTTCTTTGACGCCAGCAAAAACCGAGGCCTGGTACGAGTCGATCACGGGATAATCTAGCAACTTTCCAATGATCTTATCCGCCGCGCTATTCCGGCTAGTGCCAGCAAGCGCGCGCCATTCATCGGGCAAGGCGCGTAGGGCTTCGATGGATTCATTCGAGGATTCAACTGCGTGGATAGCTGACCGGCACAGGTAGAGAACAAATTCGGTCACTTCTCCACGTCTGTAATTGTTGACGAGTTCAAAGTACCGACTTACGTTTGCCACCATTGCTGAAGCAATTGGGATGACAGGACCCGTTGTCAGATTCCGTCTTCTCAGAATGGCTCCTATGAGAGCGCGACCTATTCGACCGTTTCCGTCGGTAAATGGGTGAATAGATTCAAACTGGGCGTGAGCTACCGCAGCTTGGACCATAACGGGAACGTCGTCACGATTTGCGTACTGAAGCAAATCCTCAAGCAATTCCGGCACCATCTCGTAAGGAGGTGGGACATGTACTGCGCCACGCGGCGAGTAGTCTGAACCGCCTATCCAGTTCTGTACGTCACGAATTTTGCCGGCGTATCTGGCGTCGACTGGGTCATCTTTCATGAGGATGCGGTGCGCTTCAAGCACCGAGTCCAGAGAAATAGCTCCGTCGCTAGCACGCTCAATCATCTTTTGAATAGCCATCGTGGCTGCGACTATTGAATGGGCTTCTTTGCTTGCCTTGAGCCCAGCAGTGGCCTTTGCGAAGTCATTACGTTCGGCATTAACATGTTCGATTTTGGAGGATGAGACCGCTTCACTCCTCAGAAGAAACCCACTAACAGCTGCCAGCTGATGCCCAGATTCATTGTTGAGCGACGCAATCTTGGCAGTCGCCTTCTCCGATTCCAGAATCACTTCCATTGTCGGCGCATAGTCCAACGAAGCGATTTTTGGCGGGATAGCTACCTTGATCTCGTCGACCATCCGGTCTTCGCGTGGCACTCTACCGGCGGGGGACCATGCTCGGGTCTCTTCTTCATGAGCCGGCCAATTCATGGTTCTCCCTGAAAAATTTTTCGAGTTAGGATTTCTTACTCTAAATTTTACCCCAAAATTCCGAGTTAGATTCTCTAAGTGGGAATTTTCGGTGGATAGGTCTCAACGGGCTCGCCCGTGAAAGGTAGAGGTACGGCAAAGGGCCGTCCCGAAGAACGACCCTTCATGCCAGCCGGAGATTAGCCCAGCTTGGCGCGAACCATCTGCGAGACAGCCTTGCCATCAAAACGGCCAGCAATTTCGGCGCCAACCAATTTCATCGCCTGGCCCATATCCTTCATGGTCAGCTCATGATCCGCCGCGAGCTCAGCCATGACCTTGTCCACGATGCCCTGGGCTTCTGCCTCATCAAGCATTTTCGGCAGGTAAGTCGAGATGAACGCCGCCTCGGCCAGCTCCCGTTCCGCAAGATCCGCACGACCGTCCTTGGCAGCCAGCGCCGCGGTTTCCTCGCGATTGCCCACTTCCTTGCGCAACAGGTTCTCGACGTCCTGGTCGTTGAGTTCGCTGGGGTTCTTGCCCGACTTCTCCCTGGTGCCAATGGCGCTGAGGATATTGCGCAGGGTGGTTTTCTCCAGCTCGTTTCCTGCCTTCAGGTGGACGATGCTGTCTTCGCGCAGTCGATCTTTCAAACTCATGGGGGTCTCGCTTTCAAAGTACGTGTGGTTGAAACTCTACCCGCTGGCAGCTCTGATTCTTTCCCGCTTTGGTACGGTAGCTAGATGAAACCACTGCGGCTTGGCACGATCATCGCGATACTCGTTCTCGCAGTGGCCGTCGTGCTTCTCTGGAAGCCATGGGATGTGCTCCAGCCCTGTAGTGCGCCCGAGGAGTACTGCGTTCTGGCTTCGGAGCTGGAGCACCGGGAAGGCATCGACTCGGCTGAGGTCGGTTTTGAAACCACCGCCATCGATGCCAAAGACGGAAACTCTTCACTGGCGTCATGGACCGTGGAACTCGATGAAAGCCTCGATGCAGAACAAGCCGGCGAGATAGCGCAGTGGGCTTCATCCCGGATACGGACACTTGCCAGCGAGCAGTCCAAGGCGCACAGTTCGCTCCGTTTTGTCGCCGGGGAGCCGCAAGATTCAGCTATCCCGGATCTCGTGCTGTACCCGCTCGATGTCACCGACAGTGACGAGGTCAAAGAACGCATTATCCAAGCCTTTTCCCTGCTCAAGCTCGGAGCCCACAGCGTGGGACAAGGTTCCGCCGTGGCAAGGGACCTGCCGACGCTTGAGATCCTGGGCGATTACGCTGCCCAGCAGGAAATGCCCGTCACCCTGGCGCTCGAAGACTCTTCGCTGAGGTACAGCTCGGATCAGCGTTTGAATACCGCCGAGTTTGATCTGGCTCTGGAAGCAGCCGGCCTCGATGGGGTGGACAGCGTGGTCTTTGATTCCGGTGGGCTATCGCTGCACACAAATCAAGAAGAAGATTCCCAAAAAACCGGCAGGCTCAAAGACTGGTTGTCCCAGCATGCGCCGCTGGATGAACCGGTCGCGTTTACCCTCAGCAGCGCAGGTTATGCGAAGGTGACCGAAGGCTGGGTTGGCGGCAAGCTGCCTGAATCCCTCATCGCCCGCCCCGCCCGGTTGCCCGATGGCGTGGCACCGTGGCCGAAGGATCCTTCGGCCCCAGCCTGCGCCGCAGATGATGTGGAGCTGTCCCTCGGTGCTCCGGATGCCGCGGTGGGCTCCAGATACATGGCTTTGTATGCCAAGAACATCTCCACTGGATCCTGCGCAATCCAGGGATACCCGCGGATAGAATTCCGCAACGCCCAAGGAGAGCAGCAGAAGGACATGGCTATCGAACCGATGGCAGACATCAGGGCCCAGCGCGTGGTGATCCCCGCGGGCGACAGCGTCTTGTCGGCCCTGAAGTGGAAGGCCATGTCCACCGCCAATGACCCGGATGAAACGACCATGCTGAGCGTTGCGGCGAGGACAGGTTTCGGGACGGTGGAGCTTACTCCAAGGCAGGGTGATTCGCCCGTGAGCCTGGATATCCTCGACGGCGGCCAAGTCGACCAAAGCCCCTGGCTCCAGGCCCTCGATGGCTGGCCGGTTCCCAGTGCTGTCGGCCAGCAACCGTCACGAGAACGTCCCTGAGCCCAGGATTACTGGGCGCGCGGCGGGAACTTCTTGTACTTGCGGTAATGGTTGACCGCATTCAGTACCAGGTAGAGCTTGCGGCGTGGGTTGTTTTCCGCCGAGTACTTCAGCGGGTTGGATACCTTGCCCGCCTTGAGAAGCGCGGCGGCCTTCTTGCCGGTCTCGCTGTCGAGGAATCGGCGCAACAGGTGATGAGGCAGAACGGTGAAGAGCTGCTCTCGGCGTAGCTGCAGTATCCCGGCCGCGGTTTCCATGACGGCGTCGGTGTGCGGATCAGCAGCATCGAAGTCGGCGCCGAGGAACTCGGTGACGTAGAAACGCGCCGGGTTCACGCCAGCAGCGGTGAGGTAGAAGTGGTTCCGGCCCAGGCGCGGGTTGATTTCGAAGAACTTGATCTTCCCATCCCGGCGGTCATGCTTCGCATCGATCATCGCGATGCCGCGCCAGCCCAGTTCTTCGAGCATGCGGGCGCCATCGGCGGCCATCTGGTCGTTCTGCCCGGTCACGATTGCGGCCGAGTTGCCCAGTACCAGCGGCGCATGCTCCTCGATGACCACTTCACCGTAGCCGGCAAAGATGACCTTGCCGTCCTGGGTGGCGAAGTAGGTGCATAGGCGCATGGCGTCGTCCCCGCCGGGGACATATTCCTGCAGGATGTAGCCGGAACTGTAGCCGCTGCCATCGATTTTGCCCAGCAGGGTTTCCAGCTCGGCGCGGGAGTTGATGGTGTGGATCTTCTGCTTGCCCTCGAACTTCGCCGCGATCCAGTCCCCCGAGCTGGAAGGCTTGCCGATCACCGGATAGGTGAGGTCCTTGGCCATGCTTTCCAGATCGGAGCCCGGATAGTACACGGCGGTGCGCGGGTGGGCGATGTCCAGCTTCTCGGCCAGGGCGTAGAAGTTCTCCTTCAACGCGGCCGCTTCGATGGTCTCCAATTCCGGGTAGGGAATCACGTACTGGGCTTCGAGCTGCCCGCGGTGCTTGGCAATGAGCATGATGTGGAAGTCCAGCGATCCGAAGAGCATCAGCGGGCGCCCGGATTCTGCCTTCAGCTCGGTGGCCAGATCCCGCAGCGCCGCCACGACGCGGGTCTCGTCAGCCATGGAACCGATGGGGCGCAGTTCGATGGCTACCGAATGCTCGATGACCCCGTTGCCGGCGGCAGGGAGCACGACCGAACGCACGCCGTAGGCCTCGTAGAATTCGCGGGCCAGGGTGTAGGTGCCGATATCGCCGCCGAGGATGACGGGGACGAATGGCTGGGTTGGATCAATTGCCACAGTGCTGGATTCCCTACTTCTTGCGCCAGTTCATGTACTTTTCGAAGGCCCAGGCCAGTGGCTTGTTCAGCGCCAGGTCCCACTCCCCGTTGGTCTGCACGATGTCGCATCCGGTATTGGTCTTGAACTTGGTCAGGCCCGAAAGGTGGTGTTCCTTGTCCAGGGTGGCGCTCACACCGCCCTGGTCCAGGTAGCGGCAGCCGGCGGCGATGGAATCTTCCACCATGCGGTTCATGATGGCCTTGGGTGCGAAGATCTTGCGCTGCTCCGAGGAGGAAGCGCCGTAGAGGTACCAGGCCAGATTGGAGGATCGGATCACGATGGAGGCCGCGAGATCCACGCCTTCGTTGCTGGCGATGTAGAGGGTGCAGGATCCTGGCACCGCTTCGTTGAGCACACGATGCATGGTCTCGAAGTAGCTCAGCGGTCGGCCGGTGAATTCCTGGCGGTCTGCGGTGTGGTTGTACAGGGCATGGAAGCGGGCCATGTCCGCGGTGTCCCCCACCTCGATTTCCAGGGTGCTCTTCAGGGCCTTGCGGGTCTCGTTGCGGGTAGTGGCCGAGTAGCTGGCCATCACCTGATCCACGTCCAGCTGGTTGCCTTCTTCATCCTGCAGGGCAACGCGGGCCACGTATTCCGGCTGGCCTGCGCCGAAGTCCAGTCCGACGTCTTCCTTGGTGAAGCCCAGGTCCAGCAGGGCGTCGTTCAGCGCCAAGGCTTGCTCGGAGCTGCTCTTCAGGTCCAGGTCGGCCAGCTGCGCGAAGCCTTCTTTGCCGAGGTTCTTGCGTACTGCCGACGCGGCCCAGGTGCGCACTTCGCGGCCCGGTCCCATTTTCAGCTGGAAGGCGCCACGGTTCTTGAGGTAGGCAGCCAGCGGGCGGATAACATTTTCTGCGGGGTGGGCCTGGAAATCGATGACCGGGCCGTCGGGGACGTAGGCCAGGGTCTTCTTGATGACCGGGGCTGCGCGGTGCAGCACCAGCGCGGTGCCGACCAGCTCGTCCTGGTCGAAGAATCCGAGGGATTCGCCACGCCAGCCGCCCTTGACGCGGGCCCATTCAGGACGCTGCAGGAAGCTGACGTCGCGGGCGGTTTCAAGAAAGGCTGAGTGTTCGGCGCTGGAAATCGGACGCACGTGCAGGTCGTTGTGGCTCACGTGTGAAATCCTATCGTGCTTCCCCTGCTTGTGCGGGGAGATAAGATACCCCCTGGGGGTACTTGACTTTATACCCCCTAGGGGTATTATCGAAGTATGGATACCACCCAGAATCCGGATGCCCAGGCACAGCATCACGGTTATCACGCGGACAAGTCCGCACTGGAACGTCGCCTCAAGCGCATCGAGGGCCAGGTGCGCGGCGTCGCCAAGATGGTCGACGAAGACAAATACTGCATCGACATCCTGACCCAGATTTCTGCCATCAACGCGGCATTGCACAAGGTCAGCGTGCAACTCATCGATGACCACATCGGCCATTGCGTTGTTGATGCCGCGAAGTCCTCCATCGAAACCGGAGACCCGAGCATCGTCCAGGACAAGATCGCCGAGGCCACAGCTGCGATCTCCCGACTGGTGCGCTGAGAGCGCCCGGACCCCGAAGTCAGATTCACACAAAATTCATCGAAAGAGAGCAAGATCATGAGCCACAACTGCAACTGCGGATGCTCTTCCGAGAACAGCACCAGCGCTACCCGGGGATTGCAGATCACCACGCGTGATCAGGCCACCGCGCTCACCACCCAGACGGAGATCAAGATCTCCGGCATGACCTGCGGCCACTGCGTCTCTTCGGTCACCGAAGAGCTCAAGGAATTGGCCGGCGTGCAGCACGTCGACGTCATCCTCGACGCCCAGGGCGTTTCCACCGCCACCGTCACCGCAACCGAGAAGCTCAGCGAATCGAGCATCCGCGAAGCCATCGACGAGGCCGGTTACACCGTCGAAGCCATCAACGCCTAGCTCCACCAGCCAGGCGCCAAGCCACCAACCAGTGGCAGGAAAGTGCAAGGTAGAACAATGTCTTCCCACGCGCCAGAACACGCGCTGCCCGAATCACGCACCGTCGACCTGGATATCCAGGGCATGACCTGCGCATCGTGCGTGAACCGGGTTGAACGCAAACTCGGCAAGCTGCCCGGGGTCACCGCCTCGGTCAACCTCCCCCTGGAGACCGCCAAGGTCCAGGTGCCGCGCGAGGTCAGCGACCAGACGCTGATCAGCACCGTAGAGGCCGCCGGCTACACCGCCACGCTGAAACAGCCCGCGGCCCATGGACACGAGGACCATGGCGAGCATGCCGGGCATGAGCATCTGGTCCCCAACCACCTGTTGCTGCGTCTGATCATTTCCGCGGCATTCAGCATCCCGCTGTTCGTGATCTCCATGATCCCGGCAGCCCAGTTCCCGCACTGGGGCTGGGTAGCCTTCGCGCTGGCGACGCCGGTAGTCTTCTACGGTGCCTGGCCGTTCCACAAGGCCGCGGCGATCAATGCCCGGCACCTCTCGTCCACCATGGACACCCTGGTCTCCCTGGGCGTGCTGGCCGCTTACCTGTTCTCGGCCATCCAGCTGATCCTTGATCCGCAGATGACCGCACACACCGGCATGGCGATGAGCGAGCACGCGCTGTACTTCGAAACCGCCGGCGTCGTGGCCACCTTGCTGCTGCTCGGCCGTTATCTGGAGCATCGCGCCAAGTCTTCGGCCTCGGATGCGCTGAAGTCCCTGCTCAACCTGGGGGCCAAGGATGCGGTGGTGCTGCGTGATGGCCAAGAGGTCAAGATTCCGGCAGCCCAGCTGCAGGTCGGCGAACACTTCGTGGTGCGCCCGGGCGAGAAGATCGCCACCGACGGCACCGTGGTTGAAGGTTCCAGCGCCGTGGATACCTCGCTGCTCACCGGCGAATCGGTGCCGCAGGAGGTCAAGGCCGGCTCCGAAGTCACCGGCGCCACCTTGAATACCTCGGGGCGGCTGGTGGTCGAGGCCCAGCGCGTCGGCTCCGCAACGACCCTGGCGCAGATGGGCAAGCTGGTCTCCGAGGCGCAATCCGGCAAGGCTCCCATCGCCCGGCTGGCGGACCGGATTTCCGCTGTCTTCGTGCCAATTGTTCTGGCCATCGCGCTGCTCACCTTCGTGATCTGGTGGCTGGCGAGCTCGGATCCGTATCAGGCGTTCAGCGCCGCGGTCGCCGTGCTGGTCATCGCCTGCCCTTGCGCCTTGGGATTGGCGACTCCAATCGGCCTGCTGGTCGGCACCGGACGGGGCGCCCAGCTGGGCATCTTGATCCGCGGTCCGCAGGTCCTGGAGGACACCCGCAAGCTGGACACCATTGTCCTGGATAAGACCGGCACCGTGACCACCGGCGTCATGGCCCACGTGGGGACCTTCCCGGCCGCTGGGGTTGATGCCGATGGAATTCTCGCATTGGCAGCTGCCGTCGAGCACCACTCGGAACACCCGATCGCCCAGGCCATTGCCCGGGCCGGCGCCCAGCGCGGCCCGCTGGCTGAGGCCACCGATTTCCGTTCGGAACCCGGCGGCGGCGTCATGGGTGCCGTTGATGGCAAGAAAGTCGTTGTCGGCCGGCCCAGCTGGCTGGAATCCTCGGGAACGGTACTGGATTCCGGGGCGCACGCGCTCTTGTCGGAGGCCGAGGCGGCCGGAGCCACGGCGATTCTGGTCTCCGTTGACCAGCAGTTCCAGGCCGTCATTTCGGTTGCGGACCAGATCAAGGACTCGTCCGCGGCGGCCATTGCCCAGTTGCAGGAACGCGGCCTGCGGGTGGTCCTGCTGACCGGGGATAACCTGTCGGTGGCAACGAAGGTGGCGGCCAAGGTCGGCATCGATCCGCAGGATGTGTTCGCCGGGGTCTTCCCCGCAGATAAGGCCAAGGCCATTTCCTCCCTGCAGGATCAGGGCAAGGTGGTGGCCATGGTGGGCGATGGCGTCAACGACGCTCCCGCCCTGGCCCAGGCCGATCTGGGCATCGCCATGGGGTCAGGCACCGACGTGGCGATCGAGGCCGCCGACATCACGTTGATGGGCAATGACCTGCATCAGGTCAGCGCCGCCATTGATCTCTCGGCCAAGACCTTGGCCACGATCAAGATGAACCTCTTCTGGGCTTTCGCCTACAACACCGCCGGCATCCCGATCGCGGCCTTGGGTTTGCTCAATCCGATGATTGCTGGCGCCGCCATGGCGGCCAGCTCGGTCTTGGTCGTCGCCAATTCGCTGCGCCTTCGCAGCTTTGGCAGGTAGCTGCCAGCCCTCCCGGCGATGAACCAGCGCAGAAATGGCGTGGACACGAGAACCAGTTCTCGTGTCCACGCCATTTCTGCGCGTGCGATTTGCATCACATCGAACCTTCTGCGCATAATGTGATGGAGGTCACCATGAGTGCGCGAAGGGCGAGACCCGCCCTCGCCATGGACTGGCGACGCAGGAACAGGCTTGGCCCAGTAGTCGGGTTCAAGCAGCAGCTCTCTGGTCGCTTCGCAGATCACCAAGCTGCATGGGTGGCCATCGGTCCCAGCGCAACGAGCTGGCCTTGCCTTTCCGGGGCACGGCGGATCAGTCGCTCTTGGCAAAGTAAGTTGCCATGCGCCACGCCATCCTCCTGGAAGGCAGCCAGCTCGAGTGCCGCTGGGCCCAGATCAGCCTCCGCGTCCGGCACATCCGGCAGGCGTCTGCCGTTTGCCTGCTGATCTGTGTGACTCCCTCCTGCGCGCTGCCGCCTGGGTCGTGGAGTCAGCAGCCGGGCGTGGTTTCAGCGCTCACACCGGCGTGAGGCCAGCGCCCCGATGAGGATGCTCTGCACCGCCCCCACCCCGGCGCCCAGCGCGGTCATGGCCACGCGGTCAACGAGCAGGCTGGCAACGGGTTCAGGACTGACCAGATGGACCATGGACAAGGCGGTGACGGTCACGAAAACCATCCCGAGGGCGTAATTGCGCAAGATCACCAGCTCGATGCAGACCTGGCAGGCAATCGCCGCCACCAGGATGACCCAAATCGGCGGATCGAACACCAGCACGCTTGCGGCCAGCAGCACACCGACACACGTGCCGACGCTGCGCTGCAGTCCCCGGGCCACCCGGGCATAGGCATCGACTCCCGTTACGGCCGCTATTGCCCCGAGGCTGGCCCAGTACCAATGGCCGTCGCCGAGCAGTGCGGCGGCCATCCCGGCCAGCAGCACGCCCACTGCCATGTGCACCGAGGCGCTCACGGCCCGGGGCCCGGGCGCCCAGGTGAAGCCCGCGCGCAGCGTGTGGCCGAGATTGGCCCGGCGTAGCGAGAGCCCCAGCATGAACACCAGGCTGAAGAGCATCGTTCCGCCGCCCACGAGCAGCACCCCGAGGAAGGACGAGCTTGTGGCCGGGATGGTGATGCAGGCGCCCCCGGCGAAGACCGCAAAAGTCGGGCCAGGGGGCATCCAGCCGGCGGCCTGCGAAACGTAGTTCGCACCGAACCCAATCGCCCCGAGCACCAGCGCGCAGATGATGAAGGGCGCATGGATCATCGAGAAATAGGTTCCCAGCAGCATGGAGGCCACCTGCACCAGCCCTACCGAAAGCTGCTGCCAGAATCGTGGCGCGTAAGCAGAGTAGCGCCCGAAGACCGCACCGAAAGCTCCAAAGGCCGCATACATCGCCCAGTCCAGGTGGCCGCCGACGGCGACCAGCACCAGCGGAACACCGAGGGCGATAGCGGACTTGGCGGCCGGAATCACCGAAGGCCGCGGCGGGGCCACCACCACGGCCCGGGTGAGCACCTCTTGGACATGCCGTTTCATGCGCCCGCCCGGCCTTCCTGGGTGGCGACCAGCTGGAGCAGCGAGCGCAGGGCCTGCTGCTGCTGGGCATCCAGCGCACCAAAGACCTCTGCCTCGCTGCGTTCGGCCGCGGCCGTGGCCCGGGCGGTGAATTCCTTGCCCGCCTCGGTCAGGCTGATGATCTTGCGGCGGCGATCCAGCCGGTCGACGCTGCGCTCGAGGATCTGCCGGTCGGCGAGCTCATCAAGGTAGGCCACGAGGTGGCCGCGGTTCAGCTGGGAGCGTTTGGCCAGTTCATGTTGCGCCATCGGCCCGAATTCGGCCAGTGCGCAGACAACCATGAAGTGGTTGCGGGTCAAGGACTCCGATTCCATGAGTTCGGTCAGCTCCCGGGTGCCGATGCGTCCGGCACGGGATGTCAGATAGCTCAGGGAGTTCCATTGGAACTGCGGAATCAAGAAGTCGCTCATCCCTCCAAAATATCAATTCATGGGGAAACAATTTCCTACGGAGTCATTTTTTGGCGCAACTCACACCGAAGTAGCGTTCAGGGTTTGCTCCAATTCGAGATCATTGAGCATGAACCTGGCCCCTTGCTCACCGATCAAGATGGACGGCGCGTTGGTGTTGCCGGTAGTAATCTTCGGCATGATCGAGGCATCAATGACCCGCAGCCCACGAAGACCGCGCACCTTGAGCTCGGGATCCACCACGGCTTTCCCATCGATTCCCATGGCACAGGTACCGACCTGATGGTGGTAGGTCACCGCGTTATTGCGAATGTACTCTTCCAGCTGCGCATCATCCTGGACTTCAGGCCCGGGATAGATTTCCTGCGCGCCCCAGGCTCCGGCAAGGGCATCCTGCTGGACCATCTGGCGGCACTGCTTGATGGAGAAAAGGAACGCTTCCATGTCGCGCCGGTCGGCCAGGGCGTTCAAATCGATATTCACTGGATCATCCAGGCCCGGTCCGCTGAGCGTGAGTTCGCCTCGGCTATACGGGGTGACAATTCCCGAATGCAAGGTGAATGCGGTGCCATCAACCGGTTCCATGCCCGGCGAATACATTGGCACGGCGAAGAAGATCGGCTGGGTATCAGGAATCTCGAGATCCTCCCGGGACTTCGCAAAGAGGTGCGACTGCGAAACCGAGACACCTTGGCGCGGGGCCGGGATATCCCGCGTGGTCGTTGTGGCGATCACCGGGGCCAAAAGGTGATCGTGCAGATTCTTGCCCACGCCCGGCAGATCATGAACGGCCTGCACTCCGGCTTCCTGCAGTTCGGCCGCCGGGCCGATACCCGAACGCAACAGGATCTGCGGGGAACCCAAGGCGCCTGCGCTGAGCACCACATGATCCGCGGTCAGCTGGTGCATCTGCCCATCTTGCCGGTAGTTGACCCCGGTGACCGCGCCGTCCTCGACTATCACCGAGTGCACTTCTGCCCCGGTAATAATGGTGGCTTGCCCGCGCACCGGCTTCAGGTACGCCTTCCAGGTATTGATCCGCTGCCCGTCAACGATATTGACCTGCTCCTTGGAGACGCCATCGAGCGTCCCGGAGTTGTAGTCGGGATTGAAGGGAACACCGGATTCTTCGGCCGCCTTGATAATCGAGGCGTGGATCTCATCGAGCTGGTAGTCATTGTCCACCGGGATGGGCCCGCCGGTACCGTGGACAGCGCTGCCGCCTCCGGAGAAATCCTCGATGTCCCGGTAGACCGGCAAGACCTTGTCCCACGCCCACTCAGGACCGCAGTCCTGGGCCCAGCCATCGAAGTCCTGCTGCGCGCATCGAACCCAGATGGTCGCGTTCAAGGCATGGGAACCGCCCAGGACCTTGCCGCGCGGCAGGTGCACCTTCTTGCCAGCGGTGCCCTCCATGGGCGTGGTGTAGTAGTCCCAGTCGTCCGGGCTGTGCCACAATTCGCCCAGCCGGGACAGGTCGTGGATGGCGGGATTGGTGTCTTCTCCCCCGGCCTCGAACACGGTCACATCGGCGCCGGCATCGATCAACCGGCGGGCAACCACCGATCCTGCCGAACCAGCACCGACCACAATGACAGATACCTTGCCCACGGCAAACCTGCTTCCCCTATTTCCGGCGGCCCGCCTCGGTGTGGACCGCGAATCCTAGGATTCAGTGTGCCGTGGATCACAGGAAGAATATTGCCATTGCGTGCAGCGTCATTGCCATCGAGCGCACAGGACGCCGCGGTGATCACTGCCCTTTGCGCAAGGCCCGCAGTTCGTCAACACGCACCAGCACCACGCCAGCGACAATCAGCAGGCCGCCAAAGAGCTGCACCAGTCCCGGCAATTCCGAGAGCAGCAACCACGCCCAGAGCACCGCGAACAATACCTCGGTCAGCGAGATGAAACTGGCCACCTTGGAGCCCAATGCCCGTGCCGCCATCACCCCGGTGGTGTAGGAGAACACCGTGGCGATCATGATCAGCCCGACCAGGGCAGCCCACCAAGGAGTCTGGAATCCGGCGAAGGATCCGCTGCCTGCGGCAAAGGTCATCGGGAGGATTCCCGAGGCGCCTACCAGCAGCATCGTGATGGCCCCTACGGCCATGCCGCCTGCGGAGAGCATGATCGGCGGCAGCGCCCCGTCGACCTTGGCGCTGATGAAGAAGTAGACGGTCAGCCCGACGGCCGCCCCGAGACCCCAGAGGACTCCAATCGGATCAATTTTTGAAGTTCCGGTCAGATCCAGCACAGCGATCAAGCCCAGCAGGGACAACAGCGTCCCGGCTATGGTGGCTGCCGAGGGCCGCTTCTGATGCCGCACCCACAGCACCAGGACGATAAGCACCGGAGCCAGATACTCAAGCAACAGTGCCACACCCACATCCAGCCGCTGCACGGCCAAGAAGTAGCACAACTGGCAGGCTCCCACGCCAAAGAGGCCAAAGAGCAGAATCGACAGCCAAT
Source organism: Glutamicibacter sp. JL.03c (assembly GCF_025854375.1). NCBI lineage: Bacteria > Bacillati > Actinomycetota > Actinomycetes > Micrococcales > Micrococcaceae > Glutamicibacter > Glutamicibacter sp. JL.03c. Next base: position 3,108,269 of record NZ_CP107575.1, read on the forward strand.
TGGTGCGCACCAGCACCCATCGTCCACGCATCGCCAGAACAGCCGGGATGGCCAGCACTACTGCTGCCCCGGCCATGCGCGCGGCGACCGCTGCGGTCGGGCTCCAGCCTGCTTCGAACAGGCCCCTGGCAAAGGAACCGGAAATTCCAAAGGCCGCTGAGGAGGCCAAGGCAATCCAGATTCCCCTGGCTTGGCTGCCGCCGTGCGCTGGTAGTTCCCGGGCGCCTGCAGGCAACTGCGAGCCGGTGGTTTCGCTCATGGGTGTGGATGTCTTTCACGAAGAATTCAAAGCCCCGCACAAGGGGCAACAATGCCTATGGGCATGACGATACGGTTAGGCTTGAGAGGCAGTCAATCCACCCCTCGCCCAGGAACGAATTATGACCTTTGCCCCCGATATCGTCGCTTCGCTGAAGAGCGTCGTGAACCTCTTGAATACCGAGGTGCAGATCGTCGACATGCTCTCCACCGTCGCTGATCTGGACGAATTCCTCGATGCCGAAAACTTCGAGGGGTCCCGCGCGCACAACCAGGCGGAGCTGCGTTCCATCCGCCAGCTGCGCTCCCAGCTCAAGGGCGTCTGGACCGGCAGCGAGGAAGAGGCCGTATTCAAGGTCAACCAAATCCTGCGCAACGCCAATGCCCAGCCGCAGCTGGTCAAGAGCGAAAAGCTCGGATATCACCTGCATGCGACCACCACCAGCACGCCGTTGTACGACCGCTTGGCGGTGGATGCCGCCATGGCGCTGGCCGAAGTCATCCGCTCTGGCGGCATTGAGCGGCTGCGGATCTGCGCTTCTGCCGACTGCCGGAATGCCCTGCTGGATCTCTCGCGCAACCGCTCGAAACTCTATTGCGATATCGGCAACTGCGCCAACCGCGAGCACGTTCGCGCCTACCGAGCCCGCAAGGCCGGCAAGTCTTCCTGGTAGAGCTCAACTGCTGGCGAACGCCACGGCGCGTTCTCGCATTAAACCCCATCAGCACCCTATGATGAACACACCACCGGCACATCGGTGGTGCAGCAGTTGAAAGGGCAGGTCATGACTCAGGAAACACACGCTTCAGACGACTACGAGGCACGGCTGGAAGCTGCTCACAGCAACCCGCTGATGGCGGCCGGACGCTGGGTGGTCGCGCTGGCGTCGGCAACTTTGGGCGATGGCGAGTTCGAAGCCAATGAACCCCAGGTCGTGGTCCATTCCCGCGCTGATGATTCGGTGATGCTGCGCATCACCACCTCCAGCTTGGAAGAGGCCGAACGCCTGATTGTGCAGATCCGCGAGGACCTCGAGAACCTGAGCACCGAGGAGTTCCGCGCCGAATGGGAACCGGCAGCAGACCGGGAACGCTAAGAATCCGGCACGGTTAGTGTTCGACGAGGATTCCGTCGATATCCGCGTAGACCATGGCACCGGGGCGTACCTTTACGTCGCCGATGCTCAGCACTTCATCCACGGCGCCATGCGAGCGCTTGACGGTTTTGCGTGGATTGCTTCCCAAGGCCTTGATGCCCAGTTCCAGTTCCGCCAAGGCCGCGCGGTCGCGCACGGCACCGTAGATGATCACTCCGGCCCAGCCGTTGGCTTCTGCGCTGGCAGCAATCATGTCGCCCATCAACGCGTAGCGCAGCGACCCTCCGCCATCGACAACCAGGACCGCGCCGTTACCCGGGAAGCTCAGGATCTCCTTGATCAGCCCGTTGTCTTCATGGCACTTCACGGTGCGTGCCGGGCCGTGGAAAGATAGCCGTCCGCCGAAGTCCTGGAATTGCGCCGAGATGGATTGCAGGGCTTCACCGTGCTGGTCGTACAGGTCTGCGGTGCTGATCGGATCCTGCTGCATGATGCTCCTTTGAATCTGCGATGGTCTTCCAGCACACAGCATATCCATGAGCGCCCGATCATGGGCGAACGATCCGTAATTTAGCCGATCACAAGTACCTGTCACTCGCCAAAAAGAACAATACGCTCATTGATTCCCCGTGCTGCCAGGTCGATTTCACAAACTCTAGAGCTCCAGCTCCTTGTGGTAGGCCGCGGCGTCCAGGGAACCCAAGCGTGAGTGGCGGCGCCCATAGCCAAGGTAGATGCCGGCGCCGACGATCATCCACAGCCCGAAGACCACCCAGGTGATTCCGGCCAGGTTGAACATCAAGAACAGGCAGGCGGCAATGCCCAGGATCGGTGTCACCGGATACAGCGGCACGCGGAAGGTGCGGGGAGTATCCGGCTGGGTCCTGCGCAGATACATCACCGAAACGCCGACCAGCGCGAAGGCGAACAGTGTGCCGATGCTGGTGGCCTCGGCCAACTGGCCCAAGGGAATCAACGATGCGGCAATGGCGACCAACAGGCCCGTGACGCAGGTGCCGATCACCGGGGTGTGCGTCTTGGGCGAGACCTTGGCGAAAAAGCGCGGAACCAGGCCATCGCGCCCCATGGACAGCAAGATGCGCGTCTGTCCGTACAGGGTGGTGAGCACCACCGAGACGATGGCGATGACCGAAGCCAGCGCGAAGGCCAGCACCAGCCAGCGCTGCCCGGTGATCTCCGCGACGATCTGCACCAGGGCCGCCTCGGAATCGGCGAACCAGTCCCACTCGCGGGCGCCAATCGCGGCCACCGCCACCAGCACGTAGATCGCCGTGACCAGGAGCATCGCGATCATGATGGCGCGTGGCAGGTCCTTCTGCGGGTTCTTCGCTTCCTCCCCGGCCGTGGAGGCCGCATCAAAACCGATGTAGGAGAAGAAGACCATCGAGGCGGCCCCGGTGACCCCGGCTGCGCCCATCGGCAGCAGCGGGGCGAAGTTCCCGGCGTCAAAGGCGGTGAAGGCAACGATCACGAAGAAGACCAGGATCGCGATCTTCACCAGCACCATGATGGTATTGGCCATCGCGGATTCCCGGGCGCCGCGCACCAGCAGCGCGGTGGCCAGCACCACCACGAGCAACGCCGGAAGATTGATCACCCCGCCATCGGCCGGCCCGCCGGCCAGGGACTCGGGCAGCGAGAGCCCGAAGATCTGCAGGGTCTGGTTGACGTAGGCCCCGGCGCCGACGGCCACCGCGGCGGCGGACACCGCGTATTCCAAGACCAGGCACCAGCCGCAGATCCAGGCCACCCCTTCGCCCAGGGTGGCGTAGGAATAGGAGTAGCTGGATCCGGAGACCGGCACCATGCCAGCCATTTCGGCGTAGGATACCGCGGAGAGCAGCGCAGTGATCCCGGCCAGCACGAAGGCAATCCAGATGGCAGGACCGGCGACCGGAACCGCTGAACCGAGGATGACCAGAATGCCGGTGCCCAGGGTGGCGCCCACCGAGATCATCACCAGCTGCATCACGCCCAGCGAGCGCTTCAGCGACCCGAGCCCGGCGTTGCTGGCCGCGTCCTTGGCCATCGCGTTGATGGATTTGCGTCGGCGCAGCTGCTGGCCCAGCGGGGTGGAGCCTGGCGTCGGGGTGGTGCTGGTACTACTCACGGGGAATCCTTGATGCGTGTTGTCGCCAACAAGAACGCGCCAGGACTATCGATAAGGGACAGTCCCGGCGCGCTATTGCGTGGTTATTCTTTATGCTCAGTCTTCAAACTTCTTGTCCGGATTGGCTGAGGACCGATTCACTCCGGTCCCCTTGCCCAGGTCTGGATCATTTTCCTTGCCTGCCATGGTCATCACCGAGATGATCAGCAGGCAGGCGATGAAGGTAATGCCGAAGCAGGCCAGTCCGATATCGAATCGGAGGGGATTCTGGGATCCGCCGGTGGAACTGATCAGGCCGACGACTCCTGCAATGATCGCCAAGATCAGCGAGAAACTCAGTGGGCCCTTGATCGACTGGCTCCACGGCTGCTTCTTCTTGTTGTTTCCCACCAGGACCTCCGTTTCTACTTTTCCTGCAGACTTCAAGACTAGTTGTTTTCTTGCTCCGGCGTATCAGCCGCAGGCGCGGCTTCCGCCTTCATTTCGTGGCGATGGCCGAATCCGGCAATCAGCTCGAAGACCGCAAGGACAATGGTTCCGCCGCCAATCAGCCCGAAGAGCGCGTGCGCGTCCATGCCGCCACTGAAGCACAGGGCAATGGCCAAGATCACGCCGACCGCACCGGTAATCAACTGGTTCCTGAACGGCGGGAAGGCTTCTCGCAGCTTGGCGAAAACATACAGCTCGGCAATGCCGCTCACCAGGAAAGCGAAGGCCGCGATGTACCCGATCCAGGCCACCGAGGTGACAAAGATGGTGGCGATGCCGGCCAGCAGCATCAACCCTGCCCCGGCCGCGTAGGCGCCACGGGACTTCTCCGGGGCACTGCCCACCGTCACGTATTGCCACATGAATACGCCGGTGACGACGAGGAAGCCGGCCGTCGAATAGGCCAGCGCCTTCTCGTCAGCTCCAATCCAGAAAATGGAGAGCAGCGCGTAGGCCAGGGCGGTCAGTCCACGCAGGAAGACCGGGCGGAAAACTTCTTGGGCTTGGGTGGGGGTGGTTTTTGGTGCAGGCACAATTTCTATTCTACCGTGCATAGAACTAACCGCCAGTTCAGCAAGCGCCCCATGCGTTCGGCGGCTACGGTCCCTGATGCTTCGTCGTCCGACCGGGCCGGGAATTCCTGCGGGCTCGTGATGCCGCGTAGAGCAGGTAAACCAGGGCCATGAGCAGGAAGGCCACACCTGCCAGCAGCTCGTGGGCCGCGAGATTCCACAGCCCGACCGCCGCCACAAGAACCGCCAGCGATATCAAGGTGGCCCGTGATGCCGAGGTCTTCCACATGCCGCTACGCTCCTGTCTGGGCGCTGGGGCGAACCCACGCCGTGTCCTGGCAAGCATGCCGCCTGCGGATCGATGACTCACCGAGGTCCTTGATCGAGGCGGCGCCCATCAGCTGCATGGCCACTTCCACTTCCTTGGCCAGCAATTCGATCGCTCGGGTGACTCCCTCTTGCCCTCCGGCCATCAGCCCATAGAGGTAGGCCCGGCCAATCAGCACGAAGTCGGCCCCCGCGCAGAGCGAGGCGACGATGTCCGCCCCGGACATGATGCCCGAATCCAGGATGATCTCCAGTCCCTCGCCGACTTCGGCGCGCACCTCGGCCAGCGCCTCAAAGGCGACCGGGGCGCGGTCCAGCTGGCGGCCACCATGATTGGAGACCACCAGGCCGTCGGCGCCGGCGGCTGCGGCCTTGGCCGCATCCTCGGCGGTGAGCACGCCCTTGACGAAGAGCTTCCCCTTCCACAAGGCGCGGATCCATTTCAGGTCATCGAAGTCCAAGGAGGAGTCGAACATGGAATTGATGATGGTGGGCAAGTCCGCCGAGGAGTCGGACAGCGAGGCGAACTTCAGCGAATCGGTAGTCAGGAAGTTGAACCACCATTCCGGGCGATACGACGCGTCCACGAGGGTCTTCAGTGTCAGTTCCGGGGGAATCGTCATGCCATTGCGCGTATCACGGTGGCGCTGGCCGGCAACGGGGGTATCCACGGTGACCAGCAAGGTGTCGAAACCTGCCGCGGCGGCCCGCTGGAGAAGGGCCTTGGACTTCTCCCGGTCCTTCCACAGGTACAGCTGGAACCAGTTGCGGCCCTCGGGCGCGGCGGCCGCGACCTCTTCAATTGAGCGCGTGCCCATGGTAGAGAGGCTGAAGGGGATCCCCGCCTGCTGTGCCGCCCGCGATCCTGCGATCTCGCCTTCGGACTGCATGAAGCGGGTGAAGCCCGTGGGGGCGATGCCAAAGGGGAGCCTGGACGGCGCCCCGGCAATGGTGGTGGCCATGTCCGACTGGGCCGTTCCATGCAGTATCCGCGGAATCAGCTCGACCGAGTCGAAGACCTGGCGGGCCCGCCGGGCGGTGATCTCCCGGCCCGCGGCCCCGTCCACATAGTCGAAGGCCGCGGCGGGCGTGCGCCGCTTGGCGATGGCCCGCAGGTCCCAGATGTCAGCGGCGGCCTTCAGCCGGGCAGCACGGCGCTTGAACGTCGGGGCCCTGAATCTGATGAGGCTGGCCAGTTCGGCAGGGTTCGGCCTGCGGCGTTCCAGATGTCCCATGGGCAACCTCGCTCCTTCGATGGGGCTCCGGGCATCGCGCACTGGGCCGGCCCGCAACGGTCAGTGCTTCCAGCCTAGTGGTTGGTGGCCTGTGTGCCGGGTTCCGGGTCCCAGATGACGTTCGGTGATTTTGCGGCTGCACGTGGCAAGCCACGGGCACTGCGCAAGCGCCCCGCTCAGGCCGGCGGCCACAGGCCGATGACCAGGGCCATGGCCAGGATGGTGAGCGCCTCATTGAGCAGGGTGTAGCCCGTCGCCGCGAACTTCCGCGGATCAAAGGCATCATGCACCACAATGCGGGCCGCGGTGAGCCCGGCGAAGAGGATGATCGAACCGATCATGGCGTTGCCGAAGAACGATCCCCCATAGAACGAGAACGACAGCCAGGCCGCCCCGGCGAGCACCCACGCGGTCAGGAAGCTGCCGGCCAGCGGCACCGCGTAGATCCAGGGCGAGCCGCCCTCGACGGTGCGCTCATCATGCCCCACCGCGCGCATCCACGCGGTGCCCAACACCTTGGGGTGGTAGAAGACAAAGCCAACAATCATGCTCGCAACGGTGGCCGCGATAACGGCGAGGTAATTGATCTCTGGGAGCTGCATACCGCAGAGTATAGCCCCGCATGCCGCCGATACACTATGGGTAGACCGCCCGCCGTCCCCAGGAGTCCTCCCATGCAGCACAGCCCGGTGGCCTATGCCTGGCCCACGTTGCCGGTGCAGGTCCCATGGAAGTGCAATCTGGATTATTCCATCGTGGTCTGGGTGCATCAGGGCACCGCGCAAGTCCATCTCGAGGATGAAGTGATCGAGTTGCAGCGGGGCCAAGCGCTGTGGATTCCGCGCCGCCGGGCGCACATGGTCGAACATGCTGCCGACAGCCTGGCGGTGGCCATCTTGATACCGGCCCGGCACACCCGGCGGGCCGGGGATGCGCTACGGCGAATCGAAGTCCCGCCCGGGCACACGGGGTGGATGTTCTACTTCATGCTGCTCACCTTGTCCCCGCTGCATCGCGGGCAGGTGCCCATCGCTCGCATCGTGGATCATGTGGAGCATTTCCTGGTTGACCGGTTTCGTGTTCCGGCCACCCTCGCCCCTGCCGTCCAGCGCCCTGCCTTGGCCAGGGTCCAAACATTGCTGGGGCAGGACCCGACACGCACCCTCGACGAGCTGGCGGCACTTGTTGGCCTCTCGCCGCGCACACTGCGCCGCCACCTGAGCGCCGCATACGGCGTGGGCTACCGGGAGGTCCGTCGCCGGATCGCCGTGGGCAACCCGCCAGCTGGCGATGGAGGGCGCTGGCGTCCAGTCCCAGCGCTGTCCACCCGGTGGATGCGCTTTCCCCATCAGCGCTATGCGGTGTGGGCTTATCAGGGCCGGGGCACCATCAGCCTGGCCGAGCCTGGGGAGGCCGGGACTCGCGTCCATAGCCAGCGCATGGAGGCTGGCGAACTGCTGATCATCCCGGATGGGTTTTCTGTGCGACTGGCTATCGACTCCGGCGCACTGTTCTTCCCGTTGAGCATGCCGCTGTCGCCGGAGGATCACTGCACCACGTTGCGCCTGCCGCTGCGCGTGCCGGCACAGTACGAACCGCTGCTGCTGCGTGAAGCAATTGCACACATCACCGCCCTGCGTCCGCCCCACTTCGAGCGGCGCGCCGTCTTCCGATTGCTTGAAACCCTGGGTGGCTTCCCCGGCTTGCGCTGGCCTGAACGCGACGATTTGAGCGCTATTGCGCAGCAGCTGACCCGCGACTTGGCAGCACGGGGGCAGCTGGCCGACCTGGCCGCCACGCACGGAATGAGCCTGCGCCAATTGCAACGCGCCTGGCGTGATGCCGCCGGCGATTCACCCGCCGGATGGTGGAGGGCCTATCGCCTGCAGCGTGCTGAGGGGATGCTGGCCGCCGGCCTCCCGCTGGCCTTTGTCGCCCGCTGCGTGGGCTATGAACATGTCTCGAACTTTTCCCGCGCCTTGCACCGAGCCCGCGGACTGAGACCCGGTGCTGTACGTCCGCATCCGGATTCCGGACAGCGAAATATCATTTAACGACAACTTTGCTGTGGGGGGCACCGCGGTTTCTGCGCGCCGGAAGCACGGAATTTGCCCGGCGAAGCCGCAATCCGGTGTATGGGGAACCTAACTTGCTAACGATATTGTTCTGTCTCGTTATTACTCGCCCCTTGCCCCGCGGAACCACTCAGGATCCACCACGGGCACGACGCCTAAGGAGAGCCTCCAGGTGCGTTTCAACCTTCGAACGATTGCTTCGAGCGCGGTAGCCGCGGCCCTGATGCTGGGCCTCGGGGCCTGCACCGCCAGCAGCTCCGCGACAACCGCCCCCAGCCAAACCCAGTCCCCGGCCGCTGCGCAGGGACAATGGCCACGCACCATCACCGATGAAAAAGGTTCGGTGACCCTCGAGGAGCAGCCCCAGCGCATCGTGAACACCGCGATGTCCGCCACCGGTTCCCTGCTGGCCATCGATGCTCCGGTGGTGGCCACGACCATCACCACCCCAGGTCCCGAAGCCGATTCCCATGGCTTCTTCACCCAGTGGGGTGAAGCGGCCACCGCCGCCAACGTGCAGCCTCTGTACAAGATCGGCAACTTCGATCTGGAATCGATCATCGCCCAGGACCCGGACCTGATTGTGGTCTCGACATCCGGTGCCGACTCGGTGATGGACCACTACGACCAGCTCAAGGAGATCGCCCCCACCATCGTGGTGAACTACTCCAACAAGGACTGGCCAGAACTGACCCGCCAACTGGCTGAGGCCACCGGGCACGAGGCTGAAGCCGAGAAGATCATCTCTGAATTCGACGAACGCGCAGCACAGGTCAAGGAAAAGCTGGCAATTCCTGCTGGCACCACGGCCTCCATCGTGTCCTACAACAAGGGCTCAGCATCCCCGGTGGGCAAGACCACCGGTCCGCACTCCCGGCTGATCTCGGCCCTGGGATTTGACGTCGTCGAGCCCCCGGAAGAGTACAACACCAACCCGCAGAAGCGTGATGACTTCGTCTTCACCTCCTACGAGGGCCTGGCCAAGTCGGCCACCGGCGATGCGACCTTCCTGATTGCGGCCACCGAGGACACCGCCAAGAGCTTCCTTGCGGATCCCACCTTGGCCAACTTGCCTTCGGTCAAGAGCAAGAATGTCTTCCCGCTGGCCAACTCCTTCCGCCTGGACTACTACTCATCCAACCAGATCCTGGACTACTTCGAGAACGACTTCCCTTCCTTGGCAAAGTAAGGCCACGTGTTCCAACCGCGCCCCACACCCGGACGCCGCGCACCACTGCTGTGGTGGGCGGCGGCCTTGGCCATGCTCTGCATCCTGATCGCCTGTTCCTTTGCTGTCGGCTCCGCGTCCATCGGGCTGCGCGAATCATTGCGTGCCATCACCGACTTCGACCCCTCCAATACCGAGCATCTGCTCGTGCATGAGCTGCGCATTCCCCGTACCTTCCTGGCCATGCTGGTCGGCGCGGGACTGGGGCTGTCCGGAGCGCTCATGCAATCGCTCACTCGCAATCCGTTGGCCGAGCCGGGGTTGCTCGGCGTCAATTCAGGAGCCGCCTTTGCGGTGGCCATCGCGATCACCCTCGGAGTGATCCAGCCGGCGGTGCTGATGCTCTTTGCCTTTATCGGCGCCGGTGCCAGCGCCATCGCCGTCTTTGTGCTCGGCCAGCGCAGCACCCGGGGAAATGACCTCTCCCGCATGGTCCTGGCCGGAGCCGGACTCTCGGTCATGCTCGCGGCGGCCACCACCATCTTGATCATCGGCGGAACTTCGCAAAACCAAACCAAATACGCTTCCTGGGCCACCGGTTCACTGCAGGGACGCGGCTACGATGTCCTGCCGGCCACTCTGGTCGTGATCCTGATAGGTTCAGTGCTGGCCCTGGGCATGTCGCGCACCCTTGATGCACTGTCCTTGGGCGAGGATTCGGCCAAGGCCCTGGGCATCAGCACGCAGCGCGCCTGGGCTCTCGGGCTGCTGGGCATAGTCCTGCTCTCCGGAGCCGCCACCGCGGCGGCCGGACCCATCAGCTTTATCGGCCTGGCCGCCCCGCACGCCGCGCGCATGTTGGTAGGAGCCGGCCATCAACGACTGCTTCCCTTGTCCATGGCCCTGGGAGCACTCGCATTGCTCATTGCCGATATCCTCGGCCGAATACTCGTCAGGCCCGATGAAGTCGGTGCCGGGGCCATGAGTGCGCTGATCGGCGCACCACTGTTCATCCTCCTGGCCCGACGCATGCTCAAGGCAGGCAGCTAATGGCACGAAGCCGCTACACGAAAGCTCGCCAACATGCGGTAATGATCACCCTGGGGGTGCTCTTGTGCGTCTTGGCCATCGTGGCGCTGGGCACCGGAACCATCAGGCTCTCGCCTCCAGAGGTCCTGCACGCCCTGACCGGACGCGGCAGCCAACGGGATCTGCTGGTCATTGGCTCCATCCGCGCACCGCGCGTGCTGACCGCGATCGGCGTGGGCGCTGCCCTGGGCGCGGCCGGAGCGAGTTTCCAATCCATCGCCCGCAACCCGTTGGGCAGCCCCGATATCATCGGCTTCACCACCGGGGCCGCCACCGGCGCGGTGGCGCAGATCGTCGTGTTCAATGCCGGTGCCCTGGCCACGGCGGGTGCGGCGATGGCCTGCGGGCTGCTCACCGCGGGGCTGGTCTACTTGCTGTCCTACGCCGGAGCGCGTACCGGGGGCCAGCGCCTGGTCATCGTCGGCATCGGGGTCAGCGCCATGCTCTCGGCTGCCAATACGCTGCTCCTGGCCAAGGGAGACGCAGAGCTGGCGGCCCAGGCCAACCTCTGGCTCACCGGTTCACTGGGCGGACGCAGCTGGTCCGATGCGCTGCTGGTCCTGCTGGCCCTGGCTTTCCTCCTGCCGGTGCTGCTGTGGCATTCCACCGGGATGACCCTGCTGGAAATGGGCGACGACGCTGCGCGCGCCCTGGGCGTGGGGGCCGAAACCGTGCGCCGCGTAACCATCTTCACCGCGGTCTGCCTCAGTGCCGCGGCCACCGCGGCCGCCGGACCGGTAGCCTTCGTCGCCTTGGCTTCGGGAGCGATTATTCGCCAGTTGATCGGTTCGCGCAACGTACCCATTGTGCCCGCGGCGCTCACCGGCGCCGTCTTGCTGCTCGGCTGTGACGTGGCGCTGCAGCAGCTGCCCATGCAGTGGCAAATGCCCATCGGCATGGCCACTGCACTCGGCGGCGGCCTCTACCTGCTCTTCCTGCTGACCCGGGCTCCTGCACGGCGCTAGCAATCCCCAATATTCATTACCCCGAGAGGAGTCTTCCCTGTGAGTGCCCATACCTTGATCGTCGAAGAAATTCTGGACTACACCCCGCGGATGCGCCGAGTCGTCTTCCACGGGAAGGGCGTACGCGACTATGCCGCCGACGGGCCAGCTGTCCCCAATATCAAGATCTACTTCCCCCGTCCCGGGCAAGAATTGGATTTCCCCCAGCGTGATGCCAGTACCGGCCGGTGGGCCTTTGCCGGAGACCAGCGCTCGCGGGTGAGGACCTACACGGTTCGCTGGCTTGATGCCGAAACCTCGCGGATGGCCATCGACTTCGTCCGCCACGGCGACGAAGGACTGGCCAGCGCATGGGTGGAGAGGATCAGTGCGGGAAGCAGGCTCGGCGCTTTTGGCGGCGGCGGACGGGTGCTCAAGCCCGGGGGCACAGCTCTGATGTTCGGCGATGAAACTGCGCTGCCGGCGATCAGCGACACCCTTGAGCAGATGCCAGAGAACCAGGAAGGCGAGGTGTTCATCGAGGTGGCCGACGCCCAGGAGATCCACGAGCTGCGCGCGCCGGCAGGAATGCGCATCACCTGGCTATCGCGTGCCGGCGCCCCAGCGGGCAGTACCCATCACCTGATTAACGCCATGGAAAGCTATCAGGTAGCACATCCGCAGCAGATCCACCTGTGGGTGTCGGCCGAATCCGAGGTGGTCCGTTTTGCCCGCTCCTGGGCCGCACAGGCCGAAATACCCAAGGCGAACCGCCTGATTATCGGCTATTGGCATCGGACCCTCGATGAGGTGTCCTATGCCCATGATTCGGACCATGACCGCGTCGCCGATGAGATGGCCTACGAACGCCCCGGCCATGAAGAACATGCGCACTAGGCCCGGCACCGCACCGGGGTCCCTGCGCCATTATGGCTACCTGCGTGACACTCGGTCAGCAGGAGAACTAGGCGCATGGAAGCACGCGCTGCGCAACGGCGAGCTGCACACCCCGGTCTTTGAAGCAACGGCAGATCCTGCCCTGGTGTATGCCCATTTCCTGTTGGCTGATGATGGGCAGCCTGCACCGCTGACCGCAGCAATCTTGTCCGCCAATGCGCTGGTGGATCACCGTGATCTCGACGCCAGCGAATTTGAGAAAATCGCGGAAGGCTTGTGGGCTGTGACCTTGCAGGTTCCCGCCGATTGGCGGGCTGGCTACCGCATCACCACGCACCGTGGCGCCGGTCTGCCTGCATGGCGCCTCGCGACCGAACGCCGGCCTATCCGGCTGGCCGCCGATGCCGGAGGAATTGATGAACTCAACCAGTTGGTGGGGGCAAGCATGAATGGCGCCCCGTTGTCCTTGGCCTATGCCCCTGCCAGCCGGATTCCGGGCTCGCTGGCGACTGCGACGCCGGACTGGCACCGCCCTGGTCCTGCGGTCGGGGGCTGGGGAGAGCCGGGACAAGGACCTGGAATCAAGCACCCCCGGCTGCATCATCACGAACTTTATGATGAAAATTGCCAGCGTCCCCGAGATCTGTGGATGTACGTGCCGACCCAGGCGGACGGGCCGACGCCACTGGCCATTGTGCACGACGGTGCCACCTACGCCCGGTTCCTTGCGGCCGCTCAATCGCTGGATGCGGCCATTGCCTCCGGAGAGCTTGCCCCGCTGCATGTGCTGTTCATCGACAGCACCACCGTCCAGATCCGGGGCGAGGAACTCCCCGTGCTCGGGGGAACTACCAGGTCGATTGCGGAGCAGTTCCTGCCGTGGGCACGAAGCCGCTACCGGATCTCGCTACGCCGCGACGACGTGCTAATTAATGGTGCTTCCTTTGGTGGTCTTGCGGCCCTGTTGATGCTCTGCCGCTACCCTGATCTGGTGGGTTGCGCGCTCGCCCAGTCTCCTTCCCTCTGGCATACCGACCTCACCGAGAGCATCACGGCGCTGCCGGAACACAGCACGGTGCTGATCCAGGCTGGCTGTTATGAAACGGATATCCATGAAGGGTGTCTGCGCCTGATTGAACACCTCCGCGAATTTCCGCCGGCAGGCCAAGTGGACTTCGAGTCGCTGAGCGGCGGGCATGACTGGTCATGGTGGAATCCGGAGCTGCTCTACGGATTAGCCAGATTCTTCCCCGGACCGGCTCATACTGGCGGGTCGATGTAGCGGCAGTTGGCTGCGCTGCACTTGTTCGCCGCTCCCAGGGCGGCCGCAGCGCCGCCCTGCAGGGCGATCCGTTCATCAGCAGGGTGTGTGGCCCGATTCAGCTCATGCAATGCCGCCGTGATTGTGGCGAGGTGATGGCAGCCCCCTGGCTAGTGCCCTAGGCGCATCCACGCGGTGCCGCGCGCCCGCACCCACAAGGTGATGCCGCGGGAGGCCATGAATCCCAGCGCAAAGGCGACCCAGATCCACCAGATGGCCGAGCGCGGATCGCTGGTGAAGGCCAAGACCGCCCAGAGCATCGGGGCGTAGACGAGCAGGTTCACCACGCCGGCCAGGCCCAGGTAGCGGGCATCCCCGGCGCCGATCAGGACCCCATCGAGCACGAAGACCAGTCCGCACAGCGGCTGGGACAAGGCCAGCACCCACAGTCCCACCGTGGTCAGCTCGCGGATCTGCTCATCGGGGGTGAACATCATCGGGAAAACCCATGACGTGGCAAGCAGCAGCAGGCCGGTAGCCACCCCGAACCAGATCCCCCAGCGGCTCATGACGCCGGTGAGCTTGCGGACCCGCACCGCATCCCCGCGCCCCAGCTCCTGGCCAATCATCGCCTGGGCCGCAATGGCCAGCGCATCCAGCGCAAAAGCCAGGAAGCTGAAGATGGTGAAGACCAGTTGGTGTGCTGCCAGGGTCTGGGTTCCGGAGCTGGTGGCGACGAAGACAGTCAACAGCAAGGCCGCGCGCATGGTCAGGTTGCGCAGCATCAGCCAGGAGCCGACCTGCCCGGTGGAAATGAAACCGGCCCAGCTGGGCGCCAGCGGGATACCTTGCTGGCGAATCCGAGGCAAGAGCATCCACAGGTAGACCGCTGCCATGATCCACTGGGCGATGGATGTGCCCAGGGCGGCACCGGCCACGGACATGTTTGCCCCGTAGACCAGGGCGAAGTTCAGGACGATATTCAAGCCGAAACCGGCGGTGGCAACCACCAGCGGGGTCTTGGTATCCTGCATTCCGCGCAAGACGCCGGTGGCAGCCAATACCAGCAGCATCGCGGTCAGCCCCGGCAGCGAATAGTGGATGTAGTCCACCGCAAAATCCATGGCCGGCCCCACAGAACCCATGGCCTGCACCAGGGGCCTGGCGGTGAGGTATCCCAGCACTGAGAGCACCACGCCTAGGACCACCGCGAACCACATGCCATCGCGTCCGGCGGCCATCGCCTGCCCGGGACGCCCCGCACCGATCGCGCGCGCCACCGCAGGGGTGGTGGCATAGGCCAGGAAGATCATCAGCCCCACCGCGGTCTGCAGGACCGTGGTGCCCAGGGCAGCACCGGCCAATTCATCCACGCCAAGATGGCCGACGATGGCCGAATCAGCGAGCAGGAAGAGCGGCTCGGCGATCAGCGCGCCCAGGGCAGGAACTGCCAGGGCCAGGATCTGCCGGGAAATGTTCTTCGGGGAATCGGTGGGGGTTGAGGAACTCACGCACACCACTCTACGAAGCGCCGCGCCCTTTCACCATTTAATATCGCTGGGCGAGATGCCTCAGGCAGATGCCGTCTACCGGATGGAGTGGAAACGCACTAGGTTGGAAGCAACCCAAGAGGCCGTGGGGACGCGGCCAGAAAGAGCAGCCGAGCCCATGAGCCAAGAGCACCTCGATCAGTGGCAGTGCGCAGGATGCGCCGTGGAGTTCCCTCCGGGCCCGCAGCCTGAGGGGCTGTGCCCGATCTGCGCCGACGAGCGCCAATACCTTCCCGGAGGCACCCAACGCTGGATTCGGACCGGTGATCTGGTGGCGGGCGGCCACGAGCTGACCCTCACGGAACTTGAACCCGGGCTGACGGCCATCGCGTCCCCGGAAATCGGCATCGGGCAAAGCGCCTTGCTGGTTCAGACCACCGGCGGCAATCTGCTCTTCGATGTTCCGGGGCTGATCACCGAGCAGATCATCGCCTGGCTGCAGTCCTGTGGCGGGTTGGCCGGGATCGTTGCCAGCCATCCGCACATGTACGGGGTGCAGCAGCAGTACAGCCAGGCATTTGGCGGCGTCCCGATCTACGTGGCACAGGCGGATGCCCAGTGGGTCCAGTATTCATCTTCGGCGGTCAAGCTCTGGCAGGATGCCTTTGAAGTCCTGCCCGGCATCACGCTGAAGCAATTGGGCGGGCACTTCCCGGGCAGCACCGTCGCCTGCTGGCAGGCCGGCGCCGATGGGCGTGGTGTGCTCTTGGCTGGAGATGCCGTCTTCCCGGTGGCTGATGGCAACGTGACTTTTCTGCGCAGCTACCCCAACCGGATTCCGCTTTCGGCGCCGGTGGTCCGCCGCATGGCCAAGAGCTTGGAAGAGCTCGAATTTGACCGCCTCTACAACAACTTCGCCAGTTGCGTCCGCTCGGATGCGCAGCGGATTGTCCAGTTTTCCGCGGATCGCTACGCCCGCTGGGTGTCGGGAGAATTCGATCATCTGACCTGATCTGACGGGGAACTTGGATATTCCCCTTGAGGAATATCTAGTCTTTGCCTAATGACGGATCGCGCTTGGAAAGGAACGAGGCCAAGACCATCGCCACCGCCTGCAGCGCGACCACCGAGAGCACGACGCTGCCCCACCCGTAGTGCATGAATGGGATGCCGATGAGCCAGCCCAGCACCGAGGATCCGACGTAGTACAACAGGTTGTAGAGGCTCGAGGCCTGCGCTCGCGCGCCTGAGGCGAGCACCGGAACCCAGCCGCTGGCCACCGCATGGGCCGCGAAGAAGCCCGCGGTGAAGACCAGCAGCCCGGCAACAATGACGATGAGATGGCCCGCAAGGGTCAAGGCCAGCCCCGCGGCGCTGCACACGATGCTCAGGCGCAGCGTATTGCGGCGCCCAATTCTGGCCACCACCTTCCCGCTGGCCACCGAGGTGTAGGTTCCCGACAGATACGCCAAGAACACCAGGGCCGCAAGGGATGATGGGATGAGATAGGGAGGCGCTTCCAGCCGGAACGCCAGATAGTTGTAGACCGCGACGAAACCGCCCATGAGCAAGAAGCCCTGGGCATAGACCAGGATCATCTTCCCGCGCAGCGCTTGGCCGAACTTCGCGGCGATCGCCTTGAGGTTCTGGTCCCGAATGGGCGCGAAGCCTTGGGCCGCGGGAGCTTTGAACAAGAAGAACAGCGTGGCCAGTCCGGCCATGATGCTCACCGCGGCGATCCCCCACCGCCACCCCGCGGGCTCTCCGACGAAACTGGCCACCAGACGTCCAGCCAGCCCGCCCAAGGTGGTTCCCGAGATGTAGGTGCCGCTGGCTACGGCCACGGCCCTGGGGCTGACCTCATCCACGAGGAATGCCAGGGCAGATCCGGGCACCCCGGCCAGGGCAATGCCTTCAAAGAACCGGATGACGACGAGCGACTCGAATGTCGGCGACTGGGTGCTGAGCAGTCCCAGCAGTACCGAGGCGACCAGCGCCGCACAAATGACCCTGCGCCGGCCAATCCGATCCGAGATAATGGCCCATGGCGTCACCGCAAGGGCCAGCCCCAAGGTCGCCGAAGAGACCGCCAGCGCGGCTTGGGACGAAGTGATC
Source organism: Glutamicibacter sp. JL.03c (assembly GCF_025854375.1). Classification (NCBI taxonomy): domain Bacteria; kingdom Bacillati; phylum Actinomycetota; class Actinomycetes; order Micrococcales; family Micrococcaceae; genus Glutamicibacter; species Glutamicibacter sp. JL.03c. Next base: position 3,125,357 of record NZ_CP107575.1, read on the forward strand.
TGGAAGTAGCTGGAGATCACTGGCAGCAACCCCTGCACGGCATAGAGCTGCGAGAAGGTGGCTACGCCGCTGGCGAAGAGCGCCAGCAGCATGCCCCTATAGGCAGGGGTGCGTGGTTCATGTCCTGCGAACGGCACCGGTTTAGACTCCTGCAGGAAGTAGCGGATAGAGCAGGTAGACCACTAGGAGCGCGACGGTATTATTCAGCACGTGCAGCAGGTAGGAGTAGGCCATCGACTTGCCGCTGAGAATGTAGGCCAGGCCCATGGAGATGCCGAGCATGAAATAGGGCACCACTTCAAGCCATGAGCCCACGCCGGCCCCGACGAAGTGAATGCCAGCGAACAGGACGGTGGAAATCAGCAGGCAGAGCCAGACATTGAGTTTGCGTGAAAGCTTGCCGATGAGCAGGTGGCGGAAGAAGTATTCTTCGACAAACGGGCCGAAGAGCGCGGTCACCACCAGCATGACCGGCAGTGGCACCGAGGTGGCCATGTCCTCCAGGGCCGCCTGGTTCTCGCTGGTGACCACCTGCCCGGTCAAACCCGCGATCACTGCATTGGCCATGATGGTCAGCAGCCACCCACCGGGCAGCATCAGCCATTTGGCCCACGGGTGGTAGCGCATGGTCTTGAAGGATTCGAAGAACTGCGCTCCGCACTGGATCATCGCCAGGATGAAAAAGCTGACGTACAAGATGAGGTTGATGCCGAACAGCGCCTGGTCCTGGGTGGGGAAGGCTGACATGTAACCCGGGATCAACGCAATCAGGCCAGCGGCGCCCCCGATGAAGAAGATGACGTAGGCAATGGCGGTGAACACGTCGCCTTTGCTGAACTTTCCGGCATTGAATACCCGCTGCCGAGGCCTTACCGCCATGTACTGAACTGGGTGCTCTGGCCATTGTTGCATGGTACAAGCCTAATGGCCTGAGCTGTGGAAATCCCTCAACAGTGAGCGAGCAGACGTAGATCACCGTCGCGGCAGGGAGCATGCACGGCAAAGCCCGGATGCCATCAGTGATGCCATCCGGGCCCGGAAACTGCCTGGGTGCAACGGGAAATTCGGAGCCTAGTTGCGGTCGAAACCTTCCCGCGCCTTGTCGGCAAAGGCCGGGAAGAGCAACTTGTAGGTGAGTCCGGCAATGGCCGCGCCGATGACCGGAGCGAGGATGAATAGCCATACCTGACCCAAGGCTTCGGCACCGGCGAACCAGGCGACACCCAGCGAACGAGCCGGGTTCACCGACGTATTGGTGATCGGGATCGAGACCAGGTGGATCAGGGTCAGCGACAGGCCGATGGCAATCGGCGCAAAACCCTTGGGCGCACGTTCATCGGTGGATCCCAGGATCACGTAGAGGAAGATCGCCGTGAGGACGATTTCGGCAACCAGTGCGGCGGCGAGCGAATAGCCATCCGGGGAGCGGTCGCCATAGCCGTTGGAGGCGAATCCCGATTCAACGGCATTGAAGCCTTCCTTGCCCGAGGCAATCCACAGCAGCACAGCACCAGCGGCGGAGGCGGCCACCACCTGGGTGACGATGTATGGCCCGACGTCCTTCCAGGGGGTGCGTCCGGCAAATGCGGTCCCCAAGGTCACCGCCGGGTTGAAGTGCCCACCGGAAATATGGCCAACGGCGAAGGCCATGACCAGAACGGTCAAGCCGAAGGCCAGGGATACACCGACAAATCCGATGCCCATGTTGATGGTGTGATCCGCGATGACTTTTGCCGCGAAGATGGCCGAACCACAGCCACCGAAGACCAGCACGAAAGTGCCCAAGAATTCTGCCGAAAGTTTTGCGCCCGCAGTAGGCACGGATGTATCTGACATGCTTCCCTTTTCCTTTCCTCGATGAAAAATGCGAGTTCACGGCCAGCTTATGTTGGCTGAAGGGAAAAAGAATAGGGATTTAATCATTTATTTACTTTCTGGCGAGCACCATTTTCTGGCTAAGTAATCCCGTTTCATCTTTCGTGGGATTCCCCAGCAAGGCTTTCTTGGTTGCAGGCTGGCGCTGCGAAGCCCCGCTTGGATGACCGGAACCGCGCACCCTCCGGTGGACACCGTGGTCTCCCGGGGTGCCGGCACAGGGTGAAAATTCACCCCACGTCTCCGCTGGAATACTGCAAGCGAGGCGTTCGCTCGATGGCGCCGGCAATGAGGATCCCGACCAGCACGCCCAGCAGGTTGCCCATGGCGCAGTCCCACACCATTTGGGCCCCGATGCGCGGATTGGCCAATTGAAGCATGAGCAGGATCAGCGGCGTGAAGAAGCTCAGCGCCAGACCGTAGTTGCGCACCATATAGGCCTCGGTGGGGAAGATCAGCCCGATGATGCAGCAGCCGATGAAGAATTCGCTGGGTTCCATCAGCTGCAGGGCGAGCAGCACGCCGATGCCGGCCAGGGTCCCCATGATGCGATGGGTGCCGCGCTTGATCATTCCCCGGGCATTGCCAGCAGCCAAGGGCACAGCGGCGCCGGCCATGGTCCACTGCAGGTGTTCCACCTGCAACCCGATGCCAATGCTTCCGGCCGCGGCGATGACGACCAGATAGGTGCCGGCTCTGCGCAGGATATTCGGCCACGGCAAGGCCTGTGTTTGGATTCCGTGTTCGGCAGCGGGTCCAAAGCGTGCCATTTGCCCGAGCAGGATGCTGAAGAGAGCGGTGGCGACGAAGGCGATCAGTCCGTCGAGGGCCAGGGTTTCGCCGACCGGCAGCGTGCCCAGTGCCCCGAAGGCGAAAAGTGGAAAGAACGCGCCACCGGGTTTCAGGCCGTGGCGGTCGGCAACCATCGAGCTGAGCACCGCGCAAAGAATGCCACCGGCCAGCAGGGACCACCCGCGCAATCCGACCGGCGCGAGCGCAATTCCGCAGATTCCCGCGCAGAGCATCAACCCCGCTCCGAGCAGCTGGTTCTTGAACCGTTGCCACCGGTGCGGGTCGCGACCGTACATCCCGACGACAGAACCAAAGACGGCATAGGCCAGCAAGTCGATGCGGTCGGTGAGCAGCAGTGCCGTACCCGGTATGCCCAGACCGATGCCCACGCGCAGGGCCGGACGGATTTCCGGGCTATGGGCCACCACCAGCAGCCGCCAGGAGACCAGCGAGTCCACCCTCGACCTGAGTCGTGGCACAAGGCCCTGAGCCGTTGGGGGCGTTGTGTGCATTACACGGATTCCTCAACGGCATTGACGTTCTTTGCACCCATTGGAAACTCCTCGCACGTGTGGACATGTCCGGGCTTCCTGCTGGCCAAGACTGCTACCAGCTTCCAGCGTCAGGGTTGATCAATTCAAAGAATCGCACCATATCGGTTCATAAATAATAATTATCATCCCAACTCAGAGGATTTTAGACTGAGGGAATTTTTCCAAAATTAGCTCGCTTAACGCTACTGACATCAAACTTAACGGACTGACATCTTCCATCACCAACGAAATCTGCGAGGTCACTTCCGGGTTATCCAGGCGGGTTATTTCCAGCCCGGGAAGAGCGCCAATGGGCGGCAGCCATTGGCGTGGAACGATGCTGGCCCAATGCCCCGTGGAGACATGGGCCAGGAGCGTAACAACGGAGTCGCATTCGATTCTCGGGGTGACCTTCAAGCCATGTTCGGCCAGCGCATGATCCAGAACCTGGCGCCCACGCAGCGACGAGTCCAGCAAGCACAATGGCAAGTCCACCGCAGAGGCCCACGACCTGCTGGTCCTGCGCCCCAGCATCCCCGGCGCGGTGATCAGCACATGCTCTTCGACATACAGCCGATGAATGCGCAGCCCTGCAACGTCATCGGGCTCGGTGTAGATCAGCCCGGCATCCAACTCGTAGTTCCTGATCTGCCGGATGATCTCCGAGGAGTGCAGGCTGCCCTTGATCTTGATGCTCACCTCGGGGTGTTCCCGGGCAAAGGCATCGGTCAGGGTCACCACCGTCGAGGACGCTGCCGGCACGGTACCCACACGCAGGGTGCCGTTCAGCCCATCGCGATGGAAAAGGACCTCCTGCTTCAGCGATTCGTGGTCCTTGAGGAGCTTTCGCGCCCATCGGAGCACGGTGTCGCCCTCGACGGTCAACCCCTGGAACGCATGGCCGCGACGGACCAGCGGCACGCCCAGCTCCCGCTCCAACTTCCGGATCCCCTCGGATAATGCCGGTTGCGAGACGGCGCACAGCTCGGCGGCGCGCGCGAAGTGCTGCTCCCCGGCCAGCGCCACAAGATATTCCAACTGCCTAAGCATCATGATCCTATTGCACCACTATCGCTGCCGGCGGCGGTCATCGATGACCGCCGGCCCTAGTACGGGCCTCTCCGGCGGGCCTTGCCGGGCAAGGCCGAAGGCCCCGGCGCCGGGACCCAGTTCAGGTCTGCCGGCGCCGGGGCCTTCGGTGGGCCAACGCCTATTCAGTGTCCTCCTGCGCGTTCGGAGCCAGGTCAGCGACGATCGGCACGCCGGCCGTCACTGAGGCCACGGCTGCGGTGTCCGGATTCGCATCGACGTCCTCGGCCGGCCCGGCAAATTGCGACTGGTACAAGCGGTAGTACGCGCCCTGGGTCTTCAGCAGATGCTCATGGTTGCCCTGCTCTACGATCTTGCCCGCTTCCATCACCAGAATGGTGTCGGCATCGCGGATCGTGGAGAGCCGGTGGGCAATCACGAAGCTCGTGCGATCGCTGCGCAGGGCAGCCATTGCCTGCTGCACCAGCAATTCGGTGCGGGTGCCCACCGAGCTGGTGGCCTCATCGAGGATCAGCAGCGAGGGGTTGGCCACGAATGCGCGGGCGATCGTGATCAGCTGCTTCTCGCCGGCCGACACGTTGGTGCCTTCCTCATCGATGATCGTGTCATAGCCATCGGGCAAAGCACGCACGAAGCGGTCCACGAAGGTCGCCTTGGCGGCCTGGATGACTTCCTCATCGGTCGCATCCAGCCGTCCGTAGCGGATGTTCTCCATGATGGTGCCGCCAAAGAGCCACGCATCCTGGAGCACCATGCCCACCTTGGACCGCAGATCAGCACGCGAGAGCTGGGTTATGTCATGGTTGTCCACCATGATCTTCCCGGAGTTCAGCTCGTAGAAGCGCATCACCAAATTCACCAGGGTGGTCTTGCCGGCCCCGGTCGGTCCGACAATGGCGACGGTATGGCCCGGATCCGCGTCAAAGGACAGGTCCTCGATCAGCGGCTTCTCCGCGGTGTAGGAGAAGGAGACATTCTGGAAGGAGACATGCCCATCCGTGCGCTCGGGCAAGGTGGCCTGGGCATCCTCAGGGTCCTGCTCCTCGGCGTCCAGCAGCTCGAAGGTCCGCTCGGCCGAGGCCACACCGGACTGCAGCATATTCGCCACGCCGGCGATCTGGCCCAGCGGCTGGGTGAACTCGCGCGAGTACTGGATGAAAGCGGTGGCATCGCCAAGGCTCATCGCGCCCGAAGCCACGCGCAGGCCGCCCACCACGGCGATGCCGACGTAGGAGAGGTAGGAAACGAAGTTCATCACCGGCATGATCATGCCCGAAACGAACTGCGCACCGAAGCTGGCCTTGTACAGCTCTTCGTTGCGGGAGGTGAAGCGATCCACCATGTCTTCTTCGCGGCCGAAGACCTTCATCAACTCGTGGCCAGAGAAGGACTCCTCGATCTGCCCGTTGAGGGCACCGGTGTTCTTCCACTGCGCGGTGAATAGCTTCTGCGCCTTGGAACCGATCACCCCGGCGGCAACGCCGGACAGCGGCAGCGCCACCAATGCGATCAGCGCCATCTGCCAGGAGACGACGAACATCATGATGACGATGCCGATGACCGTCATGATGGACTGCACCAGCTGGCTCAGTGCCTGCTGCAGGGCATTCTGGATATTGTCCACGTCATTGGTCACACGGGAGAGCACATCCCCACGCTGGCGGGTATCGAAATAATTCAACGGCAGGCGGTTGAGCTTGTCCTCGACATCCTTGCGCAGGTTGTAGACCACGCGCATGACCAGCCTATTGAGCAGCCATCCGGAGGCCCAGGAGAAGAGCGAGGCCACGAAATACATCGAGAGCACAATCAGGATGAACTGCGAGAGCTGGGTGAAGTCGATCCCCTGCCCGGGGACAAAATTCACCTTGGAGAGCATGTCCGCCTGGGTGCCCTGGCCAGAATCCCGCAGCTGCTGGATGACAACATCGGCCGGCGTGCCAGCAGGAATGTTCTTGCCGATCAGGCCGGCGAAGATCACGTCCATGGCCTTGCCCAGAACCCGGGGAGCAACCACCGATAGCACTACGTACACGGTGATCAGCGCGAAGACCAGAACCATGCCCCACTTGTAGGGCGACATCAGGCCAACGAGGCGTTTGGCCGATGGCCAGAAGTGCTCAGCCTTGCGCGCTGGAGCACCACCGCTCCAGTCATCGGCACCAGCGGCTACTTCAAATTCATCAATGGCAGCCAGCTCGCTATCAAGCTGCTCCGGCTGCGCATTTTTCTGTTTCTTCGCCACTTAGGCCACCTCCTCCACGCTCAGCTGGGACGTCACGATTTCCTGGTAGGTTTCCGAGGATTCCAGCAGTTCTTCGTGGGTACCCCGGGCCACGATTTCCCCATGGTCCAAGACCAGGATCTGGTCGGCCTCGGTGATGGTCGAGACGCGCTGGGCCACGATGATCACGGCGGCGTCCTTGGTCGGTTCGGCCAGGGCCGCCCGCAATTTCGCATCGGTGCTCACGTCGAGCGCCGAGAACGAGTCATCGAAGAGATAGGTCTTGGGCTTGGCGGCCAAGGCCCGTGCGATGCACAGGCGCTGGCGCTGGCCACCCGACACATTGGTGCCGCCCTGGGAGATCTTCGATGCCAGCTGCCCTTCGCGCTCGGCGACAAAGCCATCGGCTTGCGCGATCCGCAGGGCCTGCCACAGCTCCTCGTCCTCGGCGTCCTGGGCGCCAAAGCGCAAGTTGGACTCGATGGTTCCGGAGAACAGGTACGGGCGCTGGGGAACGGCGGAGATGTTCTTCGAGATCGCCTCGCGCCCCAGTTCCTTCAGCGGCACACCGCCAATGAGAATTTCGCCTTCCGTAGCGTCGTAGAGCCGTGGAATGAGATTCAGCAAGGTGGTCTTGCCCGCACCGGTGGAACCGATAATGGCGGTGGTCTGCCCCGGCTTGGCGGTGAAGGAAATGCCGGAGAGCACCGGGGCCTCGGCGCCCGGGTATCCGAACGTCACATTCTTGAATTCCACGGTGCCCGGTTCTGGAAGCAGGACCTCGCGGTCTGCGGCATCCTGCATGGACGGCTCGCTGTCCAGGACCTCGCAGATGCGGTCGGCCGACACCATCGCGCGGGGAATCATCATGGCCATGAAGGTGCCCATCATGACGGCCATCAGGATCTGCAGCAGGTACTGCAAGAAGGCGGTAAGCGCGCCTACTTCCACCTGGCCGTTATCCACACGGTGGCCGCCGAACCAGAGCACCGCGGCGGTGGACAGGTGCAGGATCATGGTGATGGCGGGGAACATCAAGACAAACAGGTTGCCGACCTTGACACCGAGGTCGGTCAGTTTCTGGTTGGCCTCGTCGTAGCGCTGGGTTTCGTGTTCTTCGCGGACGAAGGCACGCACCACGCGGATACCGGTGATCTGCTCGCGCAGCACCCCGTTGATTCCGTCAATGCGCACCTGCATGTCACGGAATAGCGGCATGAGCTTGATGACCAGCAGGCCGACAACGATCAGTACCAGCGGGACCGAAACCCAGACCAGCCAGGACAATCCCGGGTCTTCGCGGATGGCCATCACCACGCCGCCGATGGACATGATGGGGGCATTGATCATGAAGTTCAGGGCCATCAAGGTCAGCATCTGGATCTGCTGCACGTCATTGGTGCCGCGGGTGATCAGGGTGGCGGCACCGAACTTGTTGACATCTTGGGCCGAGAAGGTGGAGACCTTCTCGAAGACGGACTGGCGGATGTCCCGGCCCACGCTCATCGCGGTCTTGGCCCCGAAGTACACGGCGGCCACGGCGGTGGCCACCTGGATGAGGGCCACGATGAGCATCAGGCCGCCGGTGCGCCAGATGTAGTCGACATCGGCAGTCACGACGCCCACGTCGATGATTTTCGCGTTCAGGCTGGGAAGGTAGAGCGTGGCCATGGTGGTGGCCAACTGCAAGATGACTACGGCAATGATCCAGCCCGTGTAGGGCCTGGAATGTTTCAAGATGAGCTTGAGAAGCATGTGGTTAATCCTCGCTGGCATCAGGCCCTCCGGCACCGCGCCGCTTCGGATTAAGGGCGCGCTGATTGAAGGACGATTGCCAGTCTAGTGTCCACCACCGACAAGTAGAATCATCCTCGCGATTGATTTGCGCCAACCCTGAACTCACCTGCTGGGAGGCCGGCTCACCGATCCTGTTCGGTGCAGACGCAGAACCGGTTGCCCTGGCTGTCCGTGGCCACGGTGAAGCTCGGGGCGGATTCCCCATCCAGTTCCGCCCCAGCGCCCTTCAGGGCGTCGAGCACCGTGCCGCTGGCCGAATGCGGAACCCAGATATCCATGTGCAGCCGATTCGGGTTCGGCGTGGAGGTTTCCTGGAACCAGATGGACGGCAGGCGATGGTTGGGGTCCACCAGGCTGCCGTCACTGGCCTCCTTGTACCCCAGGCCCGCGGCCCACTGGGCACCGATGGCTTTCCGGTCCGCGGTGTCGATGGCGATTTCAACGACCCCGATGAGCTCCGGCTGCGCACTGATGCCCAGCGCCTCGGCCCGCTCGGAGATCTTTGCGGCCAAGGCAATATCCCGGGTGGTGACCCTGCCACCGGCATCATGGGAAGTGGTGGTGACAAAGATCTTGTTATACCGCCAGTCCACGTCGGGGTGGTGCTGATCCAGCTCGGCGGCCCCGGCGATCTCGCTCAAGAGCTCGATGGATTGCGCTGCCGTGGTGGATTGGTAGACCGCCGCGATGGCTCCGGGCACTTCGCGCCAGTGCGGAAGGTCCTTCAGATACTCGCTGATTTGCTGCTTGTCGAGAACGTCCTGGGTACTCATGTTCTATCCCTCCTTCATCCACACTGGCACTGTGCGCCAGCAAGCTCAAGCATCTGGCCCAAACGCACAGGATGGCCCGCTACGCGCCATCGCCAACTTGCTGGCACTACTGGCTTTCCGCTGCGCTCGCGCTGAACTACGCGAAGCCGACGCAGGTCCCTGGGCCCGGGGCGGCCCGTTGCCCTCAGGGCTGTTCCGGGTCGATGCCCTGCGCTGGTTCAGCGGCCGTCGCCTCATCCGTAGCCAGCACCGCGGTGTCGTTCTCCTCGATGATCTGCTCCACCCCGTGCAGCGGATCCTCGGCGTCCAGTGCCGAGGGTTCATCCGAGGAGCCCTCGACCGGCTGCCCATCGCGCCCATCGAGCGGCTCATCGACGTCCAGATCCTGGCGTACCTGATCGAATTCCGAATTATTCAAGGTCATGCGGTTCCCCATTTCGTTGGCATGGCGTGCTGATGCGGTGGTCGCCGGGACGGGGAGTCCGCCCCGGCGCCCGGCTACAGGTGCTCGTCGTCCAAGCCCGGATCGTATTGGTCCTCAATCGAATCATCCAGCTCGGGATCGGCACCGTTCACCGGTTGCGTGGGCTGCGGCGGCTGGACAGGCTGCCCGTCGCCGTTATCGACGTCCGTGCCCGAGTCGGCCTCGCCACCGGGCAGATGCTCGTCATCGGGCTGGCCCGCCGGCCAGGTCTTCTCCACTACGTCCTTGTCCGGGTCCTTGATCCGGTCGGTGGCGTGGGAGATGAGGTCTTTGGCTTTGTCCAGGATTCCCATGATCTTCTTCCTTTCCGTGGTGAGGCTACGGCAACAACCCGCTATCGGCTGGCCGCGCTACATTCCGTTCGCGTCCGTGCCTCCGGCACGGTGATCGATGCTGCTCCGGCCGCGGATCATCCGATACAGGCCATAGAGGAACACCAGTGCGCCCCAGCCCACCACGATCCACAGCGGACCGGAAGTGCTGTCCGGTGCTGCCAGCACCGCGTAAATAGCGAATCCCACTGCCAGGAGCCCGCCGACGACCATGAGCCATAGTCCCGGACGGTGGCTGCTCTTCCCTGCCTGGTTTTCCTGCATGCCAGTTCCTTTCACGCGTTCTTCGGCTTATCCCGCATCAAAGCGGTCCTCATCTTCATCTGCTGGTTGCTCCGCGGCGTCGTTGATCTTTTTGCCGCGGACTACTTGCTCTTGGCGCTGTTCACGATCCTCAGGCTCAGCGTCGTCTCGTTCGGCCATGTCCCTGCCTTTCGACCGGTGGGTGGTTCAGGAGTTGCGCAACGCGTCGATCAGTTCTGACTTCCGCATTTTCGATCGTCCTTCGATGCCAACCTCCTTGGCTCGTTTCTGAAGCTCCTGCACGGTCCAGTCTTCGTAATCACCGGATTTCCCGCCCCGCTTTCCGACGGCCGAACGCCCATCGCGGGCCGCGGCATTGGCGATGCGTGCGGACTTCTGCTTGGAGTTGCCTTCTTCGCGCAGTTCCTCATACAGTTCCTCGTCCTTGATGCTGCTCTGCGAATTGCTGGCCATGCTTCTCCTCCTCGCCCTGGGTTGGATCTCCACCGTAGGCAATATGCCGCCCGGTTGATAGCAGACCCCCAAGTCTTTGCGCCAAATCCCAGACTCGGTCCCTAGCACGATTCCCGGAACCCGGCAGGAAGCTGAATTAACGCCGGATGCAAGCTGGCCATTCACGCTAAAACCCCGGTTGCGTGTTCAGTTGCTATCCGGGCGGCGGAACACTGGGCAACGACGGACGCCATCAGCCCAGGCACCCGGGCGTCCCATCGCCAGTTCAGGAGGAAGCACATGTCCGAGCACCGATCGCAGGATACGCAGCGCGCCGGCAAGGAACGCATCAGCCCGCCGGAACAACGCCAGCCCGAACCCGGGCTGGATCAGCACCTTGAACCGGGCGCCGATCACGGCGAGCGCAGCTACCGCGGCCGGGGACGGCTGACCGGGAAGCGGGCCTTGATCACCGGTGGCGATTCGGGCATTGGGGCGGCGGTGGCCATCGCCTTCGCCCGCGAAGGGGCCGACGTGGCCTTGGCCTACCTGCCCGCGGAGAAACCCGACGCCACCCGGATTGCGTCGATCCTGGACGAGGCCGGGGTCCAGGTGCAGCATCTGCCCGGAGACCTGCGGGAGCGCTCCTACCGCGACTCCCTGGTGGACGAGGCGGCGAAGGCCCTGGGCGGGCTGGACATCCTGGTGAACAATGCCGGGAAGCAGGTCAGCGTCCCGTCGCTGGAGCAGCTGCGCGACGAGCAGATCGAGGCGACCTTCGACGTGAACATCTTCGCCATGTTCGCGCTGAGCCGGGCGGCCCTGAAGGTGCTGCCCGAGGGCGGATCGATTATCAACACCACCTCCATCCAGGCCTTTGATCCCTCGGATCACCTGATGGATTATGCGGCCACCAAGGGCGCGATCAGCAACTTCACCAAGTCGTTGGCTTCCCAGGCGGCGAAGAAGGGCATCAGGGTCAATGCCGTGGCGCCCGGCCCCATCTGGACTCCGCTGCAGCCCTCGGATGGCCAGCCGATCGAGGCACTGCCGGAGTTCGGCCACGATACCTGGCTGGGCCGTGCCGGGCAGCCGGTGGAGGTCTCCCCCGCCTATGTGTTCCTGGCCAGTGACGAGGCGTCCTACATTCTCGGATCCACGGTGCACGTGAACGGGGGCAAGAACCAGCCCTAGTACCTGGGCTCAGTCCGATTCGTCCTCGCCGGTGGTGATGTTCAAGTCCATGTTGCGTCGCTCGTACTCGCGCTGGCTGAAGGTGGCCCGCTGGACTTCTGCGACATCGTCGAAACTGGAACCGATGGCGCCTCCCATGGTGCCCAGCGAGGAGGCCAGCCAGGCCAGGTTCACGTAGTCCGAGAAATTGACCTCGTGGCGCAGCTGGTAGGCCAGGTACTGCTGGTCGATCACGATCAGCGAGGCGCCCAGCAGGGCCAGGAACATCAGCAGGTACATCGCGGCGGCGGCGTAGCCCACGGTCAAGACGGTGGCGGCGTTGTAGACGAGCAGGCGTTCGCGCCGCCGCCCGCCCTTGGGGCTTTCCCACAGGCGGTTATGCAGCAGCAGCCAGAGCGTGAGGATGGTGATGCTGGCGAGGGTGATCAGCGACAGCCGGTGCACGGACAGGTAGTCGGCCATGGACCAGATGCTGGTGTAGAACACGCCGAAGGCGCCGGTGGCCACGGCGCCGGCCATCGCCGAGGTGAGCCGCGGGACCAGCTTCCACGGCCGATTGCTGCGCACCATCCCGGCGATGAGCAGCAGCCGGCCGCGCAGCCCGGTGATGCTCGAGATCCGGCCCTTCCCGCTTTCGTCGTAGAGTCCGCTGTGGTGCACGCTCAGGGCCCGCCCCCACGGCGTGAGCGGGCCGGCAGGCTGGCGGCCGGTCGCTAGTTCGCCAATCACCTCGACCAGGGCTATGGCCACCGCGCGGGTCCGGGCCAGGCCCAGGCTGGGCAGGGACAGCACGGCCGACGCGGTGTCGGCGGCGATCACCGAACGCACCGGCTGCTGCCGGACATAGTGCGGGGCATCGGTGAGGTAGATGATGTAGTCCCAGCCGTGCTTTTCGCGTAATTGCGGCACCTTGTCCCGCAGATCCACGGTGCCCGAGTCGCCCAGCGGCAACGAGAACGGCGCGACGCGCACATCCCAGGCGCCGGCGCCCGGATGCGCCGTGCCCAGGGCCCGTTCAACCCGCGGGGCCACCCGTTGCGCGATGGCATCGGCGGTGCCGGGGTCGGCTATCAGTCCGACCACACTGGCCGGGGATTCTGGCAGGTTCATCGGCACCCCTGATCGTCGCTGTATTCCTGGAATGGTTCCTTCTCCCACCCTAGGAAGTGGTCCGGGCCGCCGCAGGCCGCTCCAGCAACCTTGCAGGAAAGTTCGCGTGGAACCTAGCGGACCCATCACCCCGGGCTTAGAATGAAAATAAAATCCCGCAATACGAAAGTTGGAGATCATGTCCGAGTCCACCCCCGCCCTCGCGCCCGGCGATGCCGCACCAGCCTTCAGCCTCGACGACGCCCACGGCAAGACCGTCTCGCTGGCTGACTATGCAGGGCAGAGCGTCATCGTCTACTTCTACCCCAAGGCCGCCACCCCCGGCTGCACCACGGAGGCCTGCGACTTCCGCGACAACTTGGGCTCGCTGCAGGCGGCCGGCTACGCGGTACTGGGCATCTCCCCCGATGCCCCCGACGCGCTGGCCAGCTTCGCCGACGATGAATCCCTGAACTTCCCGCTGCTCTCGGACCCGGACAATGCCGTGGCCAAGGCCTACGGTTCCTTCGGCGAAAAGACGGTCGGCGAGAAGACCTTTGCCGGCACCCTGCGCTCCACCGCGGTGATCGATCCGCATGGAAAGATTTCCCAGATTGAATACGGGGTGGATGCCACGGGCCACGTTACGCGCCTGCGGCAGTCGCTCGGCCTCTAGGACGAAGAACCGATGTCCACGTGGCGGCGCTCCGGTGAAGCAGGGGTATCCTGCACTTCACCGGAGCGCCGCGGCGCATCGCCCGATCTAGCGTCCGGCGATTTTGACCAGCTTGCGATTGATGAATTCATCCATGCCGTACTTGCCCAGCTCACGGCCGATGCCAGAACGCTTCACCCCGCCAAAAGGCAGCTCGGGCGAGGAGGCGGAGGGCTCGTTGATCGACACCATGCCGCTGCTCAACTGGCCGGCAATGCGCTCAGCCCGCGCCAGATCCTGGGTGTGGATGGAGGCGCCCAGCCCGTAATCGGTGTTGTTGGCCAGTGCCACGGCTTCATCTTCGCCGTCCACCTTGTACAAGACCGCCACCGGGCCGAAGAGCTCCTCGGAGAAGGCACGCATCTGCTCGGTGACCCCGGCCAGGATGGTCGGCTCATAGAAGGCGCCGGGCCCATCGACCGGCTTGCCGCCGGCCAGCACCGTCGCCCCCTTGTCGATGGCATCCTGGACCTGGGCTGCCAGGCCATCGCGCGCCGCGGCCGAAGACAACGGGCCGAGGAAGTTCTCCCCCTGGGTCGGATCCCCGAGTTTGATGCCGGCCACCTGGTCCACCAGCGCCGCAGAGAAGTCCTCGTAGACCGAGGAGTCGATGATGAAGCGCTTGGCCGCATTGCAGGCCTGGCCGGTGTTCCCGAAGCGAGCGCGCATCCCCAGCTTGGCGGTGCGGGCGATGTCGGCGTCCGCGAACACCAGGAACGGGTCAGAACCGCCCAGCTCCAGCACGACCTTCTTCAGATGGCGCCCGGCAATTTCCGCCACCGCCGAACCGGCTCGCTCCGAACCGGTCAGCGAAACCCCCTGCACCCGGCGGTCGGCAATGATGTCGGCCACCTGGTCATTGGTGGCTAAGATATTCACGTACGCACCCTGCGGGGCGCCGGCGTCCTGGAAGATCTGCTCCATGGCCAGCGCCGATTCCGGGCACTGCGGGGCATGCTTGAGCAGGATGGTGTTGCCGTTCATCAGGTTGGGAGCGGCGAACCGGGCCACCTGGTAGTACGGGAAGTTCCACGGCATGATCCCCAGCAACACGCCCACGGATTCCTTGCGCACTAGCGCGCGGCCGCCGGAAGCGATCTCCAGCTCTTCGTCCTCCAGGAATTTCGGGCCATTCTTCGCGTAGTAGCGGTAGATGGCCACCACGATGCTGATTTCTCCCAGCGACTGCTTGATCGGCTTGCCCATTTCCCGGGTGATGATCGCGGCAAGTTCTTCTGCGCGGGCCTCGTAGATGTCCGCCACGCGGTTGAGCAAGGCCACCCGGTCATCCAGCGCGGACACCGACCATGCCTGATAGGCCTGATCCGTGCTCGATAGGGCCTGCTGGATTTGCTCGTCGCTGGCTGTGGCAAATTCTGCTTCGACTTCACCGGTGGCTGGATTGGTCACTGCGTACATGCTCATGCTGCTCCTTCTGATCAAAGTTGTTGTGCCTGCCTCCAACACTGTCACTTCGCAGGGGCGCACCATAGCCTTTTTCCCAAATAGCGGGCCATGTTCGTAGCTGGCGAACGGCCACGCCCTCCAGACTGAGCCCGGCGTCCGAAGCCCACTGTGCCCGTTGGCCGTGCAGGCGAGCAATAAAGGCAAATAATTCCAACCACGGCCAATCCGCCCTCGCTCCTTCTCCGAAGTACTCCCACAGGGTTCCCTCCGGACCCTGCACAACCCGACACGGAATCCACTCCGTGTCCAAGGAAGGACTGATTGCAATGCGCACATCACCTAACCGCTTGCTCGCAACGATTTTCGGAGCTGTCTATCTCCTCGTCGGCTTGCTCGGGTTCCTTGTCACCGCCGGCGTGGATTTCTTCGCCACAGAGGGTGGCAAGTTGATCATATTCGAGGTCAACCCACTGCATAACGTCATCCACCTGGCCATTGGCGCAGTACTGCTCATCGCCGGACTCGGATCCGTGAGTGCCGCCAAGCTCGCCAACACGACCGTGGGCGCCGTCTACCTTCTTGTGGGCATCTTGGGGCTCTTCCTGGCATCGACATCCTTGAATATCATTGCCTTGAACGGTGCCGATAACGTCCTGCACCTGGCCAGCGCGATTGTCCTGCTGTCGGTAGGCCTGTCCCAGGACAAGGCGCCCGCAGCCCGTACCGCACGGTCATGAATTCCCGGATCGCCGGGGAGCCTGCCATCGAACCCACCACCCAAGGGCAAGATGCGGTGGCAGGCTCCGGTGCCGTCGACGGCATCTACGCGGGCATCGCCGGGTTGGGCATCGCGGCGCTGGCCGCGGCGTCCTCCTCCAGCTTGGCATCAGGGCTATCGTTCGGAGCCTCCGCGGCTCCCTGGTGGGTGTGGCTCGGCGCCATAGCGTCCGCCGCCTGGGCGTTGCTAGCACTGGTCTATGCGGTGGCCAGCCTGCGCAAGGGCACGGCTCCAGCCACGAAGCTCGCGGTTCGCTGCCTGGCGGTAGTCTCGATAGCGCATCTGGCCAGCATCGCCCTGGGCCTCGCAGGGATCCCGGGAAGAGAGCAATTCCTGGATCTCACCGTTGGTTCACTGCTACTGCTGGAGCTATCTGTGCTGGCAGCCATCATGTGGCAGCGAAAGCGGCAACTCAAATCGACGCGCGGACCCGCTCGATCCAGCAGTCTTGCAGTCGTGGGGAGCATATTTGCCGCATCAGTGGTGGTGTCCGCGATCGCCAGTACGGGTTTGGCCGCCTCCTCCGCGGGGCATCTGGCGGTACCGCATTCCGAGCATGGAGCCCACCATACGCAAGACATTGACCCAGGCATCATCGACAAGATGAAGCAGGAAGAACACCACCACTAGCCACGACGCTAGTGCCCATGTTCCTGCGTTCCCGACGCGTGGCGAACAGCTGGGACCTGCAACTTCTGGAATCGGGACTGCCTTGGGGGCAGTCCCGATGATTCCGCAACCGGCCCGCCGGCCGCTTCTATGCTGCCGGGCGGCGCTGGTGCTGATGCCACAGCCGGTGCGGCCTATTCCCCTTGAGGGTATCGATGCGGTTATTGGAGGCATCCGCCTGGGCATCGCGGCACTCGTCCCGGGCATCACCACCCAGGGCGGCACGTAGCGGCCAACCCTGCTTTCCGCCACGGAGCCGGCGAGCGCTACCGCGATGCTGCAGATGCCCCCTGCTCGCGTTCGGAGCTCGCGGACATCACCGGCGGTGCCGGCATGCTGGTTTCCTGACCGGAAATCGACGCCGTACCTACGTGCAACTGGCCACCTGCCCATTAAGCGGATCCGCCGCGCAGAACCACTAGTATCAGCATCAGGATTCATTCCGCGCTGGCCGCTGCCCCAGCGTTGCTCGATACGGAAAGTGGACATCGTGAATTCAACATCTCCTCGGCTCCTGCGCCCCATGCTGCCCCGTGACCCGAAAGAACCCCATCGCGTGGCCAGCCCGCTGGAACTGTTCTTCGATCTGGTCTTCGTGGTTGCCGTGTCCTTCGCCTCGGTGCAGTTGCATCACATGGCCGTGGAGGATCATCTGGGTGCCGGGGTCATCGGCTACCTCATGGTGTTCTTCTCCATTTGGTGGTCCTGGATGAACTTCAGCTGGCTGGCAACGTCCTTCGACACCGACGATTGGCTCTATCGGCTGCTCACCTTCCTCCAGATGGCCGGAGTCCTGGTCCTTGCCTCGGGCGCGGCCCAGGCTGTTGCAGAGCACGATTTCCTGGTGATCACCCTCGGCTATGCGATCATGCGCCTGGCCCTGGTGGCACAGTGGATCAGGGTGGCGATGGGCGCCGCAGAGCTGCGCACCACCGCCATCCGCTATGCCGTAGGGATCACCGTGGTGCAGGCCGCCTGGCTAGCCCGCCTGATGCTGCCCGAAGAAGCTGGCTTCATCGTCTTTTTCGTTCTGGTGATCGCGGAACTCTGCGTACCGGCCTGGGCCGAATCCCATCGCCACACCCCATGGCATCCGCACCACATCACCGAGCGCTACGGGCTGTTCACCCTCATCCTGCTCGGCGAATCGATCCTGGCCTCGGCCAATGCCGTAGTGGAAAGCCTGCATACCATCGAGCACCTCGGGTTGCTGATGGTCATCGCTGTCTGCGGGTTGATCACAGCCGCCGGCATGTGGTGGATCTATTTCTCCCGCGACCACCATCATCTGATCCATTCGCTGCGTTCCTCCTTGACCTACGGGTACTTCCACTACTTCATCTTCGCCGCGGCCGGCGCCTTCTCCGCCGGCGTTGAGGTAGCTATCGACGTGGCCGGAGGGGCATCAGAACTTTCCGGCATCGCCGCGGCATCCACCCTGAATATCCCAGTGGCTCTCTTTGCCATGGGCCTCTGGCTGCTGGTCCTGCGCCGGCAGCTCTCCCCGGGGCGGAATGCCACATTCCTCACCGCGGTGGCCCTGATCACTGCTGGTTTGTTCCTCCCCTCAGTGCTGCCGGTGGTGGCCGCGGCGGCCGGCATGACCCTGTGCGTGATCGCCGTCGAGCGGCCCGCGCCCCATCTCCCGGGCCGGCCGTTCGCCCCCGGCACCTAGCAGCCGGCCGGGGCTTCCGGCAACTGCTTGTCTCCCGGGCCACACCAGCGGCACCATGGAGCATGGACATCATGTCGGCGCAACAGCGCTCGCGGCTCATGTCGCGGATCCGGGGCAAGAACACCGGCCCCGAGCTGTTCCTGCGCCGATTGCTGCACGCCGCTGGCTACAGGTATCGACTGCATGGCGCACTGCCCTCCGGTATCAGCCAGTCCTTGCGCCAGGAGCATCCGCAGATCCGCCTTCGCGGCGGCAAGCTGCCCGGCTCCCCGGATCTGGTCTTCACAGCCAAGCGCAAGGCCGTTTTTGTGGACGGCTGCTTCTGGCACGGGCACGATTGCCCCACCGGACGCCACCGCCCCTCGTCCAACACCGAGTACTGGAATCCGAAGCTGGACGGGAACCAAGCCAGGGACCAGCGCAATCGCAACGACTTGCTGGCACTGGGCTGGCAGTCCTTGACCGTCTGGGAGTGCGAGCTGGACTCGGCGGAGCAGGTCCTCGGCACGGTCACCGAATTCCTCGGACCACCCAACAGCACCACGAATAGCTGACATCTGGCGCCGGCGGACAGGGCACCGGGAAAATCGCCCCGGCATTGGATAAAATTGCAGTCTTACCTCTTCCTGCCCGGCAGGAATCGCCCAGAGGCTCCCCTCGACAGATCGCCCGCCACAGTTCATGAGTTCTCAACACCCTGCGCGCCTCACGCCGGCGCCATCTAATATCCCGGTCTTGCTGGGAACCCAGACGCTGTTCAATATCGGCTTCTACGCGGTGGTGCCCTTCCTCGCGGTGGTGCTGACCAATGATTTCCTTGTGGCTTCCACGGCCGTCGGACTGATCCTGGGCATCCGCACCTTTGCCCAGCAAGGATTGTTCCTTGCCGGCGGCACCCTGGCCGACCGTTTTGGCGCTCGGACCATGATCCTGATCGGATGCGCCGTGCGGGCTGCGGGATTCCTCACCTTGGCGGCCTCCTTGTGGGCCAGCATCCCGGTGTTGTGGCTATTCATCCTGGGCACCTTGCTCACCGGATTTGGCGGGGCACTATTTTCCCCGGGCTTGAACATCTTGGTGGCCGCGGCACAGTCCGCGCGGGACCAGGGCGAGCACCACCAGGTGCGCCGGGCAACGCTCTTCGCCTGGCTGAGCATCACCGGGGAAATCGGGGCGGTCACCGGCCCCTTGGTCGGCTCGGCCCTGTGGGGCTGGGGCTTTTCCACAGTGGCTGGATTCGGTGCGATCTTCTTCGTAGCCATTGGCATCTTCTTGGCTCTGACTTTGCGCAGGGCCGAGCCGGTGAGCACTCACCTGGCCGGCACCGTCTCGGATGCCAAGGCCGTCAAACCGCGCGGCAGCTTCCGCCAGTCCCTGTTGGACCGCCAGTTCGTCAGCTTCTGCGCATTGCATGCCTCGGATCTGCTGGCCTACAACCAGCTGTATTTGGCGATCCCCTTGGAGCTCGAACGCCACGAGATGCCTACCGAATGGCTGGGGCTGATCTTTGCCTGGATCTCCATCATGACCCTGGGCTTGCAGCTGCCTCTTGCGTGGGTGGCGGCCAGGATTGGCCCGGCCACCACACTGCGCAGCGGCTATGTCTTGAGTGCTCTTGGCTTCAGCGTGCTGGCCTTCGTTCCGTCCTCGCTCTTTGGAGATGAGAGCGGCCTGGTGAGGATCCTCTGCGCGGTCACCTTGATGACCTTGGGCCATATGAGCGTGCACCCCACCGCGTTGAGCTTGGTTTCGAAGTTCGCCGGCAAACATCCCACCGGCGCCTATTTCGGTTTGCTCTCCACCTGCGGCGGGGTGGCGGTGCTTCTTGGCAACATGCTTTTCGGCTGGCTGCTCTCGCAGAGCGCGCTGGACTTCGCACCGTGGCTGGTGCTGATCATTCCCCTGCTGCTGGCGTCCTGGCAGGGCTCGCGCGTTGTTGCGCTGCGATTGCGACCGCATCATGACGTATGAGCTAGCGCACATCTCCGGCGGATTGCACGAGATCTTCCACTTCCCCCACCAACTTCCCGCTACTCAGCACTGGTTGCAGCGCGGGACGGATTCCTAGTGCGCCGAGCACGGTGATGCCGGGCTTTTCCCCCGGCCGGACTACAACTGAATTAGGGTAAGCTTACCTAGGCTCTCATCCATAAGATGCCAATTCATCACGTATTGCCGAAGGACTTCCATGAAACTTGGACGATTGAGCGTCGCCGCGGGCCTTGCCGCCACGGCCCTGGCACTGACCTCGTGCAGCTCCACCGCCACCACCGCCCCACAGGCCGCCGCGGACTCCGAGGCACGAGTAGTCGTCGCCAACTTCCGCGCCCCGGTCTCCAACTGGGCCCTGGAAAGCGATGACGCCTACGTGCTCTCCATCGCCGGTTGCCTGGAAACCCTGACCAAGTACGACCAGGGCACCAAGCAGATCGAGCCGATGCTCGCCACCTCGTGGAAGCAGACCTCGGATACCGTCTGGGAATTCGAATTGCGCAAGAACGTCACCTTCCAGGACGGCACCGCCTTTGACGCCAAGGCCGTGGCCGCGTCGCTGAATCACGTGCTGGAGGCCACCGCGCCGGCCCGCGCTGTGAACCCGAAGACCATCAAGCAGGTTGACGCAGTGGATGCCGACACCGTGCGGGTGACCACCCCGGCCGCCGACCCGCTGCTGCCCTACCGCATGGCCAGCGTGAATGCCGGCGTGCTCTCCCCCGCCGCATACACCAAGACGGGCATCGACCCGATGAATCACTGCACCGGTCCCTTTGCCCCGGTCTCCGAAAAGGCAGGCCAGTCCCTGACCCTGGACCGCAACGAAAACTACTGGGACGGAGAGGTGAAACTGGCCGGCGGCGAAATCCGCTACATCACCGAGGGCGCCACCCGGGCCACCCAGGTGCAGACCGGGGAAGCCGACATCTCGATGTCCATCCCGGCCACCAGCCTGGCCACCCTGGAAGCCGATGACCAGGTCAGCGTGCTCAAGGCCGATTCGCCACGCACCTCGACGCTGTACCTGAACAACTCCCGCGCTCCCTTCGACAACGTGGATCTGCGCAAGGCCGCCACCATGGCCCTGGATCTGCCGGCGATGGCCGCCAGCGTCTACGAGGGCGCCGCCCAGCCGGCTACCGGTCCGTTCGCCCCGAGCGAGCCCTGGGCCAACCCGGATCTGGCCGTGCCCCAGGTGAACATCGAGGAAGCCAAGAAGCTGGTCGAGGCTTCGGGGTACCAGCAGGACAAGCCGCTGGAGATCATCGCCATCACCGAACGCGCCGAATTCGCCGGAGTGGCCGCCATCATCCAGGAGCAGTTCAAGCAGATTGGCCTGCAGGCCAACGTGGTCACCAAGTCCTACGGCGCGGTGGAGCCGGATGTGCTGGCCGGCAAGTACGACATGATCCTTAGCCAGCGCAACCGCATGATCGACATTGCCGACCCCATCGGGTTCCTGCAGGCGGACTACACCTGCCAGGGTGGCTACAACCTGAGCCACTACTGCAACAAGGACTACGACAAGCTGATCGACCAGGCACTGGCCGAAAAGGATCAGACCAAGCGCCACGATCTCTACCGCCAGGCCGGCGACATCCTCGCCGAGGATGCCGCGAACGTGTGGCTGGTCAATGAGCAGGCCATCGACGGCGTCGGCTCCAAGGTCCAGGGCTATGTCCAGGATCCGCTGACCCGCTATGTGATGACCAAGGACCTGGCGAAAACCAAGTAACGTGTCGCCCCTTGCCACCGTGCTGCGCCGAGTCATTGGACTCGGCGCAGCCGTTCTGCTTTCCTCCTTCGCGGTGTTCCTCGTGCCGTTTGTCTCCCCCGGGGACCCGGTCCGCAATTTGCTGCGCGCCCGGATGGACTTCGGGGAAGCCGATGAGGCCACGGTGCAGGCCTACGCCGAGCAATTCGGCTTGCACGATCCCATGCTGGTGCAGTTCGGCCGGTGGCTGGGACGCTTCGCCACCGGGGACATGGGCCTGTCGCACATCTCCGGGACCCCGGTCGCCGACCAGGTGGTGCCCGCCATCGGTGTCACCCTCTCGCTGGCCGGCAGCGCCCTGCTGCTGGCGATCATTGTGGCCGTAGTTCTCGGCGTGGTCTCTGCCACGCGCGCCGGACGCTGGCCCGATAGGCTGATCACCTCGGCCACCCATGCGCTCATCGCCATCCCCGAGTACGCGTTGGCGCCGCTGCTGGTGCTGCTGTTCGCGGTCCGCTGGTCGTTGCTGCCTTCCGCCGGCTACGATTCCCCGGCCTCGCTGGTGCTGCCGGTACTGATCCTGGCCTTGCGCCCCATCAGCTTTTTCACCGTGGCGGTGCGCTCGGGCGTGCTCCAGGCCCTGGGCTCCGAGCATGTGCTGGCGGCTCGCGCCCGCGGCTTGAGCCGCACCCAGGCGCTCACGCGGCACGTGGTCCCGCACGGCTTGCTTCCCCTGTGGACCATGGTGGGGGTCTGGTTCGCCGGCCTCTTGGGCGGCTCGGTCATTGTCGAGGTCATCTTCGCCATTCCCGGCATGGGACGGCTGATCTTCGATGCCATCACCGATGCCGACATCCCCGTGGCCCAGGGCGGCGTGGTGGTCGTGGTGACCTGCGCCGTGCTGGTCACCGGGATCATTGACCTGGTCCACAAGCTCAGCGACCCCACCGTGCGGATTGGAGTTCGACATGGCTAAGCGCACAGCATCAAGAATCCTCTGCTCCGCCCCGGCCTTCATCTTGCTGCTGGTCGTGGTCCTGACCATCGCGGCCCCATGGATTGCGCCCTATGATCCAGACGCGCAGGTCCTGGCTGACCGGCTGCAGGGCCCCAGCCCGGCGCATCTGCTGGGTACCGACGCGCTGGGCCGCGACACCCTGAGCCGGGTGCTTCATGGTGGCCAATTCTCCCTGTCCGTCGCGCTGATCACCACCCTGTTCTCCCTGCTTGTGGGCACGGTGCTGGGGCTGCTCAGTGCGTTGCGTGGTGGCTGGGTGGATGAAATCTTCCTGCGCATCAACGACTTGCTGCTGGCCCTGCCCGAAATCGTCATTGCCCTGTTGATCATCGCGGTGATGGGTCCCGGGTTCTTCACCATGGTGCTCTCGGTGGGAGTCGTGGCGTGGACACCCACCGCGCGGCTGGTGCGCTCGATGGCTGCCCAGGCGCTCTCCACGCACCATGTCGAAGCCTCACGGCATGTGGGCGCATCGCGCTGGTTCATCCTGCGCCACCACGTCCTGCCGTTTGTGGCCGGCCCGGTACTGGCCCAGGCCGCATTGCGCTTCGGCTTGCTGCTGGTCCTGCTCGGCTCGCTGTCCTACCTCGGCATCGGGGTCCAGCCGCCGCAGTCGGATTGGGGCTCCATGCTCGCCGAGGCGCAACCGCATGCCATCCGCTCACCGTGGGGCCTGATTGCACCCGGAGCAGCGATTTTCCTGGTCAGCTTCAGCGTGACACTGCTGGGCAACCGCATCACCCACGTCCTGGGCGGAGACGACATCCTGGATAGTGAACCGAAGGTGGATACCCGTGGCTAAGGAACTGGAATTCACCAACCTGTCGGTCAGCTCGGGGCAGCAACTGCTGCTCTCCAAGGCACGCGGCGCGCTGCGCTCAGGCGAACTGGTGGCGGTGGTGGGACGCTCTGGGTCGGGCAAGACCCTGTTGACCAAAGCGATTATGGGATTGCTTCCCGAGCAGTTGCGAGCCGAGGGGCAGATCCTGCTTGACGGTCAGCGCCTTGACCAGCTTGGCGATAAGGCCATGGACGCGGTGCGCGGGCAGCGCATCAGCATGCTCTTCCAGCAGCCCAAGCGCGTCATGAATCCGCGGATGACCATCCGCGCCCACCTGCTCGAGGCCATGGGCGCCCATGGCTGGGGCAAGGCACGAGCGCATGAAGACCGGGTGATCGCCCTGCTTGACGAGGTGGGACTGGCGCCGGCGGCGCAGATCGCCAGCCAGCGGCCGGACCAGCTCTCCGGCGGCATGGCCCAGCGTGCCATGCTGGCCATCGCCCTGGCAGCTGACCCCGAATTCATTCTGGCCGATGAGCCCACCTCCTCCCTGGATTCAATTCTCAAGGCGGAAGTCCTGCAGCTGTTGCGCCGCAAGCAGCAAGAGCGCGGCGTGGGCGTCCTGTTCATCACCCATGACATCGCCAGCATCCAGCACATCGCGGACCGCGTGGTGGTAGTCAGCGACGGGAAGATCGTAGACCAGTGCCCCACCGCCCAGATTTTCTCCAAGGACCGGCATGCCAAGACGCGCGAGCTGGTTGAAGCAACGCTTCCGGCGGCGCGCGCTCCACGCACCGAGAACTCCCGATGCCTGCTCGCGGCCGTGGATGCCAGCAAGAATTACACGCGCCGCGGCAAGGGACCTGCCGCCTTGGAACCCACCAGCCTGCGCCTCCACGGCGGGCAGGTGCTTGGTGTTGTGGGCCGTTCCGGCTCCGGCAAGAGCACCATTGCGCGGCTGCTGGCTGGATTGGAACAGCCAACCACCGGGCGCATCATCACCGAGCACAACGATGACGTGGCCACCCGCGTGCAGATCATCGCCCAGGAACCCTATTCGTCCTTCGACCCCCGCCTGGATATCCGCACCAGCATGGGCGCCGCAGTCCAGCAAATGGCCCCAGCCCAGGCGAGCAAGCGCATGGCACAAGCCATGGCCCAAGTCGGTTTGCCAGAAGAACTGCTTCAGCGCCGTCCGGGCCAGTGTTCCGGCGGGCAGCTGCAACGCTTGGCCATCGCCCGAGCGCTGCTGACCGAACCCCAGGTGCTGATTTGCGATGAATCCACCTCGGCCTTGGACTCGGTGGCCCAGCGCCACATTCTTGATCTGCTGCTTGAGCTGCGCGACACCATGGGGCTGAGCCTGGTCGTGATCTCCCACGACATGGACGTGATTCGCTATGTCAGCGATGATGTCGCAGTCTTCTATGAAGGCAGGCTCGTAGAGCACCGTCCGCTGGGCGAATTCTTGACCGCTGCGGAGCACCAGCACAGCAAGGACCTCGTCGCCGCACTGGATGCCACGGCTGCCTCCGCTGCCTCCCGGTGACCATCGGCGCGTAAGCTCAGCGCCATGTTCTTGTGTGGCCGGGATGGAACTAATAGGTTCTAGGCTATGACTGAGCGTTCAAAGAAGATCTCGTCCTTTATCCGCCATGCATCCTTGCTTGCGTTGGGTGCCGTCCTATTGGTCTCGGGGTGTTCTGCGCCGTCGCAGGAGGCCGACAGCGGCGAGCAGCCCCATCAAGAGGCAGCATCCCGGCTGACGAGTGTCAGCGAGGCAGGGAAGCTCAAGGTCTGCACCACCGGTGATTACCGCCCGTTCACCTATCTTGACCCGCAGTCTGGCCAGTGGTCCGGCATCGATATCGACATGGCCAAGAATCTGGCGCAATCACTGAACGTGGAACCCGAGTTCATCCAGACCACGTGGAAAGATCTCATGCCCGACTTCACCTCCAAGTGCGATATCGCCGTGGGCGGGGTGTCGATTTCCCTTGAACGTTCCCAGCAGGCTTACTACAGCGAAGCGACGCTGGATGAGGGCAAGACACCCATTACCCTGTGTGAAAACGTGGACAAGTACGACACCATCAAGGAAATCAATCAGCCCGGGGTCCGCTCCATCACTCCCATTGGGGGCACCAACGAGAAGTTTGCCGACGCGAACTACCCCGACGGCGAGATCATTCGCTTTGACGACAACAACAAGATCTTCGACGAAATCATCGCCGGACGCGCCGATGTCATGACCACCGATGCTTCGGAAACCCGCTGGGTGGCCCACGAGCATCCAGAACTTTGTGCGGTTCACCCGGACAAGCCGTTCAATTTCTCGCAAAAGGCCTACCTCCTGCCTCTGGGCGATGATGAATTCCAGGAGTACGTCAATCAGTGGCTGAACATGGCCAAGCATGATGGAACGCTGGAAGCCGCAGAAAAGCCTTGGTTCGGGTAAGTTCGAAAATCGGATGAAGCCGCCGTTTTCTGCTCGCAAGATGGGCGGAAAACCGCGGCTTTGTTTGCTTAGGTTCTGAGGATTTATCAGCGGCTGAATCAGGTCTTGTGCTCGATCTGGGCCGAGGTCATGCAATCTCGCCAATGAAGAGTTCGGCTTCCATCGCTCGGTCGATAGCGTCTGGTCCACAATGCAGCAAACGGAAAGTGATAGCAAGACGGATCCTTACTATCACTTTCTTAGAAAGTGATAGTAAGATAATCCTTATTATAACTTCGGAGGCACCCATGGTTGATTCTAATAACGCCCATCCGGCGATCAGTTTCCCGTCTCTGGAGTATCAGGAACACTTCTGGAAGCCAACGAATCCGCACATCTTCTCCAACGCTGAAGTTCGGCGGCAAACCGGTCCCTACTTGTCTGCGTTGCCCGCCCGCATTGCCGACTGGTCGCCTCAACCACAAGCGTTGAAGATCCCAGGCCTAGAAGAAGCGCTGCATTCGCTCCAGGATTTCGACGTCTACTCGCTTCTGAAACTTGGCAACGACAACCCTGAACTCGGCCCAATGTCCAGCGTCCTTCTCCGAACAGAAAGCTCTTCAAGCAGCCAGATTGAACAGTTGACTACAACAGCACGTCAACTCGCGCTAGCGGAAATCGATGAAGGCGATAAAGCCAATGCCCGCACAGTTGTTGGCAACGTCCACGCGATGGAATCCGCGCTTGAACTTGCCTCAGAGATCAACCTCAACAGCATCCTCACCATGCATCAAAGCTTGATGAAGCAACAAGTTGGCATGGAAGACGAAGCCGGAAAACTCCGTAGTGAACTTGTCTGGATCCGTGGTTCGGACACCGCCGGACCTCGCGGATCCATCTACGTAGCACCGCACCACGGTCTGGTTCAGGACGCGTTGGAAGACCTCACTGAATTCATTGCTCGCACCGATCTGCCGGCCATAATCCAAGCGGCAATTGCCCATGCGCAATTTGAAACCATCCATCCATTTGTGGACGGCAATGGGCGAACTGGCCGAGCCCTAGTTCACAGCGTGCTTCGCAACCGACGTATAACCCAGTACACCACTGCACCAATTTCCGCTGGATTATTGCGAGACACTACTGCCTACTTTGATGCGCTAAAAGCCTTCCGTGAAGGAAACGCGGCACCAATCATCCACGTCTTCATTAACGCCTCAATTTTTGCAGCAAACACCGGCAAGGACTTAATTGATTCGCTTGCCGCGCAGCTAGCTGATTCGGCCACAAAGTTGGCCGGATTGCGTTCAAGCTCCGCCGCGTGGAGAATCCTTCCTCGACTGATTTCTCAACCTGTCGTGAACGCCCGCTACCTGAAAAGCCAGCTTTCCTTGGGCGACGCCGCAATCCAGCGTGCTCTCGGTCAACTGGCCGAACGGGGCGTGCTAGTTGAAAAATCTGGACGAAGTAGGAACCGGATCTGGCAACATGATGGGGTTCTGAAAGTGCTAGACGAATATTCAAAGTCTCTTCACCGTGTGGCAGGAACCGCATAGGTCACCGGGCGATTCAGATATTAAGCCCTGTTCTCATCAAAATCTCGTACAATTACTTAGCCGGAGCGAAAACAGGCCAAAATCATTCCGAGTTTCACAGTCCAATTTCTGGGGAGGAAGTCTGATTATTCCACCGGGCACTTGATTTCACAGCAACCTTTTAATACTGTTTGATGAAAATCCTGGTCCAATATTTCCAAGACAATAGTTTAAACCAATGGGTAGGTGAATGCATATAGAATCGCGTGGCATGGAGTCACACCAACAACTTTCATTGGCGATAGCCACCAGCGACCTCCGCTACGTGTGTGGCCAATTGATGAATTCAAAAAGCCATCCTCGAACCTGGCCATTCTCGCAATGGGGTGCAATGATCGCATTCGAAACCCAGAAGAATCTGCATGACGTACACGACACTCGACTAGACCTTGACTGGGAAGACGAAATCGCAGCTGCCGCCCGTCATGGCGGAAAATACTTTGATGGTCGCGAAACGCAAATCGATAGTGTAATCAGCGATTTTCGCGTTCTTGCCGCAGCCACAACGCTAGCGTACTACCCTGAAGATCGACGTGGTCCAGAGTTCGATTTCCTTCGTGATGACCTGTCTGTAGTAACGGATGGATCCGAAGTGTTGTTAACAAACGTTACCGGACACTTTATGGTAGGCCTTCCGCCAAATCGTGCCGCCGACCTGACCAAGATTGGACCTCATGTTCGCAAGCTCGCAATGGGAATAGGGCAGATGGCGAGCGCCCTAACAAGCATGAACGTTGAAGAGCTCATGAAACATGGAAAACAACCCGAGCCAACAGTGACATGGTGGGACGGCGATATTGCAGACTTAGTTCGTTCTACTTTCGGTGGCGAACTAAGAACCGAAATTGCTTTGGCCCTCGTCAGTATTCACTCCACAATACAGTCCGCTCTACGATGGGCGTGGGCCGATTGTTGCCAACCATGTAGGGTGGCCTCACTGAAACACCGTTTTATTGTCCTTCACCATGCCGTTCGTTCCTTGCAACAGCTCGGCAACCGACTTGAAAGACTTGGTCCAATCGCTAAAGCCTACATTCAGGACCTTTCCAATTCTGCTGACTTGCAGTTGGTGATTTCTGAGCGTTACCGAAAGCTTAGAAATGGCTGGCTGCATCTCGGATTAGGAGACATAGCGTCAATTCT
Source organism: Glutamicibacter sp. JL.03c (assembly GCF_025854375.1). Classification (NCBI taxonomy): domain Bacteria; kingdom Bacillati; phylum Actinomycetota; class Actinomycetes; order Micrococcales; family Micrococcaceae; genus Glutamicibacter; species Glutamicibacter sp. JL.03c. Next base: position 3,154,126 of record NZ_CP107575.1, read on the forward strand.
TCCGAAGACTCCAAATATCCTATCTCCCGTATTCGCATACACTCAGATGGAGATCGGCGCATTCTCGGAACTCGTGGATCGCGGACTCAACGAAGTCTCGGTGGGCATCGGCGCTTGGCTTGCGGAACCCGGATTAGACGGCAAGTCAGTATTCGAGCACCTACATCTTCCGCCTGAGGAATGACATCATCAGTGACTGGGGGATCCCTCCAGAAATGCAAACCTCAGCATGTCCGAGGAAACCCAGATAAAAGCCACCGTCTTCAGGTCACTTCACGAGCGGGAGACGGCAGCCTTTGAATCACAGGACCGACATCCGGAGACTAGTTCTCCCAGAATGGGTAATCGATGTATCCCTTTGGGCCTTCGGTGTAGAAGGTGGCGAAGTCTGGTTCATTCAGCGGCAGCTCTTCCTTCCAACGGCGCACCAGGTCCGGGTTGGCGATCGCGGGGCGGCCAACAACTACGGCGTCGCCCCAGCCTTCGGCGGCCACGCGCGCGGCTTCTTCATAAGTGGTGATTTCTGCGAAGCCAGTGTTGAGCAGCACCGGTCCGCCGAAGGTCTTGCGCAGCGACTGAACCAGCTCACCGGAAGGTTCATGGTGCAGGATGCTCAAGTTGGCCAGACCAAGTGGGGCGATGCCTTCCAGCAGCGCGGTGTAGGTAGCCAATACATCCGCGCGATCGTTTTCCACAGCGCCCTGGACATTGTGCTCTGGCGAAATGCGCAGTGCGGTCTTGCCGGCACCGATAGCGTGGGCCACCGCGGTAGCTACCTCGATGACAAAGCGTGCGCGGTTTTCAGGGGAACCACCATAATTGTCGGTGCGGGTGTTAGCCGATGGTGCCAAGAATTCATGCAGCAGGTAGCCATTGGCGCCGTGCAATTCCACGCCGTCAAAGCCTGCGGCAATGGCGTTGCGCGAAGCAGCCACGAACTCTTCGATGATCCTTGGAAGTTCTTCGGTGCCCAGTGCGTGGGGAACCGGATAAGCATGCTTGCCGGTGTAGGTGCGGGACTCGCCCTCAACGGCGATGGCGCTTGGCGCCTCCACGTGCTCGGCTCCGGTGGTGTCCGGGTGGGTGACGCGTCCTGCGTGCATGACCTGGGCGACAATGAGTCCGCCTTCGGCGTGCACTGCGTCGGTGACTTTCTTCCACCCGGCAACCTGTTCTTCGGTAACCAGGCCTGGCTGGCGGACGAAGCCCTGGCCGGCAAAGCTCGGGTAGGTTCCTTCGCTGACAATCAGGCCGAGGGAAGCGCGCTGGCGGTAGTACTCGACGACGTCAGCATTGGGAACGCCGTCCTTGCCGGAGCGGGAACGGGTCAGCGGCGCCATGACCAGGCGGTTGGACAGCTTGAGGTCGCCGAGGGCTACTGGGGAAAACAGATCCATGGGTTGGACTCCTGACGTGGAAATTGTAGTTGCATTGCGTAACTACCGTCGCAAACAACTTATTCCACCACAGCAGAGAATATGAGCTGGCTAACGGCACCCAACGCCCGACGCCGAGGATGCGGAGCTAGCATGCACCGCATTCACGACAGGCGGTTGCGCTAGATTGCGGTGTAGCCGCCGTCAACCAGGTGGTAGCTGCCGGTGATGAAGGATGCAGCGTCACTGGCCAGGAAGGCTACGAGCGCAGCGACTTCCTCTGGCTGGCCCAAGCGGGCAATGGGGTGCTTGGAGACCAGGGCATCATAGGCGTCTTTTGGCATCTGCTTCAGCAGCGGGGTCTCGATGAATCCGGGAGCCACGCTGTTCACGCGCACGCCGTCGGTGGCGTATTCGACTGCGGCGGTCTTGCTCAGGCCCACCACGGCGTGCTTGGTGGACACGTAGGCGGAGCTGCCGGCGAACCCCACGGAGCCGAGGATGGAGGCCATGTTCACGATGGAACCGCCGCCGTTCTGGCTCATGGCGTTGGCCTGGGCACGGGTTCCGCGGAAGACTGCATTCAAGTTGATCGAGATGACCTTGTCCCAGTCCTCATCGGTGAGCTCGCCCACCTTGGCAGCGCGGCCGCCGATGCCTGCGTTGTTGACTCCGATCTTCAGCGGGGCCATGGCGTTGGCTGCCTTGATGGTTTCGTCAATGACCTCGGAGGAGCTTGCGTCTCCCGCGACAGCTACGGCTTCTCCGCCGGCGGCCTTGATGGTGTCCACGGTACCCTGGGCGGCGTCAGCGTTCAGATCCTGGACGACCACCTTGGTTCCGTTGGCGGCCAGGAGAATTGCAATTGCTTCTCCGATACCTGATCCGGCGCCGGTAACTACTGCCGAACGATCTGCCACATCATACTGAGCCATAGTGCACTCACTTTCTGTTTTTCGATGGTCACGGGATCTCCGTCGGCCTCATGTTTTCGACGCTACTCCGATCCATCCCAAAAGTCGATGACGTGTCAATCAAACCTTTGTCTGTTAGATCACGTTCACTGCATATGGTGCACTCGGTGGCTTGCTCGGCGCATGAATTGCTCGTCATGGGTGGAAAGAACCACCGCTCCCCCGCGATCCAGCACCGAAGCGATGACTTCCTGAAGTGACGCTTCTCCGGCTTCATCCAAGGATTCTGTTGGCTCGTCAAGCAGCAAGATCTGTGGCTCATGGATCAGAACGGTGGCCAGAGCCACCAGCCTGCGCGCAGAGGCAGGCAACTCATAGGGATGGGTTTGCGCATGGGATTCGAGGCCGAGCCGCGAAAGCAGTTCAGGAACCCGCTGCCGCAGTGCACTCTTCTTGGGAATTCCAAATGCCACTTCCCGCAGGACCGTCCGTTCAAAGAGCTGATCAGAGGAATTCTGCAGCAACAAGCCGGACTCTCCGGACAGCGTCAATGTTCCGGATTCTGGCTTCAGCAATCCGGCAATGGCCTTGAGGACCGTCGTCTTGCCGGAGCCGTTTGCCCCGGCCAGGCCCAGACATTCCCCCGCGCTGAGGCGAAGGTTCAGATTGTTCACCGCGGGCGCTGCGGAACCAGGATAGGCGAGCTGTACAGAGTCCATGGTCAGCAAGACTGGTGCATTGGCAGCCATCTGCCGTCCACCTGTTGGCAGGCTAATGCACGTAAGCGGTTCTTCGACCGGATTACGGTGCAACGTCCCCTGGTTCAGGCGCCACAGCTCATCGGCCTCGCGGGCCCAGCTTCCTGGCGAATCCGCAAGCACCACGAGTGCCGTCCCGCGGGCACGGAGCAGCTCGATCATCTCGGAAACGACGACGGTGGCATGCTTGTCTAGCCCGGCCAGCGGTTCATCCAGGACCAGGACATCAGGCTCACTCATGGCCAGGGCACCCAAAGCCACGAGTCGTTCTTGGCCCCCGGATAGCTGTTGCGGGTGGCGCTCTAATAAGTGTTCAAGATGAAGATTCTGCGCAAGGTCGGAGACTCGCTGCTGCATCTGCTCCCTTGGGACACCGGCGTTTTCCAAGGAGAAGGCCAGCTCTTCAGCGACTGTCCCCCGGATACCCGATAGATAGTGTCCTGCATCCTGCGGCAAGAGGCCTACATGCTTGGCCCACTGGGCGACATCGACGCGTGGGGCCGACGACGCAGAGAATTCGATCCTCGTGTGGCCAACTTCGATGGATCCGGCTAGTTCGTCCATGCCATGGCGCGGAAGCAGGCCGGCAAGGATTGCGCCGAGCGTTGATTTTCCTGAGCCCGAATCGCCAGAAATGACGGTCAGGGTTCCAGGGCGCACATCCAACTGGATGTTGTGCAGGACAGCATCCTGGGTATCCGCGTACGTGTAGCGTCCCAAGTTCAAGCCAAGCACCGAGGTGGACAGGTGGGAGAGTTTTCGCTCCATGGCTATTGGCCCCCAATGCGTGCGAGCACCAAGATCAGCATCGGACCTAGCACGGCGCACACCGTGGCCGTCCAGCGGATGCCACGCTGTGCTGATGAATCAGGCACGGTTCGCAAACGAGTCCGAGCGCTGGTGGCTGGGAATCCGCGTGCAGACAGGTGAACCGCGCGGTCTTGGGCATCCTGCATGGATGCCAGCACCAGTGGAACCGCGCGTAATCGCACGCGTTGGAACCAGCCGGCGATGCCCTTCCCTGCTGCCACTTTGCGCAGAGTCTGGGCTTCACCGATCTGGCGTTGCTTCTCGGCCATTTGCGGCAGCAAGAACAACGTTGCAGCCAAGAGGTATCCCAATTGCGGCGGAACTGGCGAGAGATCAATGGCTGCTACCAACTGATGCCTGTCGATGAGCAACCCGCAGAGCAGACCGACCACGACAAGAACTGCCGTCCTCAGGCCCAGCGACAACGCCACTTCCAGGCCATGAACGGTCACGCGCAGCGGGCCCCACTGCGCGATGGCAGGTGACTGATCGCGGGAGACCAGCCCATGAATCAACAGCAAGGAAAGGAATGTTGGCAGGAGCATGGCACCGCTGAGAACTGCCAACTTTTTCAGGTGCCCCGCCCATCCCGCGATGAGCAGGCACAGTGCCATGACAGCGCAGCTCAACCACCACAGGCTGGCAGCAGTCGTCATGGTGATAACTGCTACCGCGATAGCCAGAATGGTGAATGGGTGAAGTTTGATGGTGCGGGGCATGGGTTGTCGCTTACTTGCCGACGCGCTTTCCCAAGACGTTGTAGCGGCGGACAAAGGCGAAGCTGCCGCTCAAGCGCTTTGGCAGCGCGTAGACCAGAAGGGCTGCGACCAGGAAAACCACTGCCTTATCCCCGGGATCCGAAATCAATGCCTGCTTGGTGACAGCAGAGAGCAGCGAGTCGCCCATGGAGCTAAAGGCGGCCACCAAGGCGCCGGTGCCCACACCCGACGTGCCACCGTAAACGAAAGTCGCGACCGGCGAGGAAACCACGCCAACCAGAACGCCGGCAACTAGACCGGCAACTGGTGCCAAGTAGATCCGGCGCAGTGCACCGAATCGTGCAGCGGTTCCAGCCAGGAAACCGACAAGTGCAGCGCCGGCGGCGAACGGCAGAACGGTAGGCGCGAACAACGACCACACCAGGGTGCTCAATACACCGGTGGCGGCGCCGGCTCGACGGCCAGCGAGGAAGCCCACGATGACCGTACCGATGGAGTCGATGTACAGAGGAATCATCACCGAGCCGACAAACTGGCCGAGGATGATATTCAGGACCAGAGCCACCGGAATCAGGGTCAACGTGGAGACCGGAAGATCAGGCAACACGGCCAACAGCAGAAGAACTGCGGCTACAAGGTAAGCAGCAAAGGTGCCCAGAGCAACGCCCTGTCCCAGACCCTCAACAATTCCCATGGGCTGAGTTGTAATCAAGGTGATGTAGGTGGCCACGAGGATGACAGTTCCAGCGATAGCCATGAGGCGGCGGCGAAGTGTTTGCGACGAAGTTTCGTCGGGCAACAGAAGATTAGATGACATGATGAGGCAGTCCTGAGGTACGAGTATGACTGCGCACCAAAGTTCAGGCTGGCGCGCGCGAGCTGCGGGTCTATGTCACCTCGACCCGGTAGACGATTCTAGCTCACTCGTCTTGGCGACTATGAATCCTTGTCTAGTTTTCGAGCCAGCGCACCGAGGCGTTGAACCAGTTCTTCAAAGCCTGCTTCTGGATCGTTTTGGGAGACCACATGGGCATTTGCTGGTTTGCCCCAGAGTCCCCTGAAATCTGCCACGGTGGTTCCAAACAGTAATTGTGATTCTGTCTCGACATCGATAGTGGCGGGACGGGTTTCATATTCCAGGGTTCCCGCTGCTACGCCGGCCGCGAAGTAGTCGTGGACGTGAGCAATGTAGCCCTGGTCGTAGTGCCGGTGGAATTCAAAGTAGAACCGCAAGGCATCAGAAAGGTAGCGTACCAGTGGGTTGGACGCTTTGCTGAGTGTGCCTTCGGGGTCACTGGCTAGAACCAATTCTGGTTCTTCGCATCCTGATTGTTCAGCCAGTTCCGTCAGGAACTCTGGCTGCATTTCAAAACGTTCGGTGGTGTCCAGAGAGCACACGATTGGCAGCTTCTCGGATTCGAGGCCCTGTTCAGCCGCTGCGGTGTAGGCGGCAAAGACTTCCTTGGCAGCATGCGGGTCTACATGGGTGTTCCACTCGGCTGTTGGAGTGGTGTTGCCTTGGTGGTAGAAGGCGCCACCCATGATGACGACTTTGCGGAGCAACCACGGCAGCTTCGGTTCGCGACGCAGCGCCAGCGCGAAGTTGGTTAGTGGCGCAGTCAAAAGAACTGTAAGCTCACCGGGGTTGGCGCGGGCTGCTTCGATCCAATAGTCAACGGCGTCATCGCTTGCCGAAGGGCCTGAGCCTGGATCGGGAAGCGTCGCGTAGCCTACCCCCTGAGGACCATGGGTCTCTGGGGTTGTCACGAGTGGGATCTCAATTGGTTCACGGGCGCCAATTAGAACCGGGATTTTTGGCTTTCCACAGAGCTTGAGCAGTGCTCGATTATTAGCCTCGACTTGCTCGAGATCAACGTTGCCTGGGGTGCTCGTGACGGCCTCGAACTGCACGTGACCGAGCGAGCACAGATACGCCAAGGCCAAGGCATCGTCGATGCCGGTGTCACAATCGATGAGCAAGCGTGTCATAGACACATTTGCTCCAGACGGACTTTTATCGCCTACCAGAGCCACTCATTCCTCTACTTTCGTCGAATGATCAAGCTAAATACACACCGATGCAGCCTTGCTCGCGGCTAGGTAAGGTCACTATTCGGGCTTAGATAGTCATACAGCGCACTGTCGATGGCCTCTTCAAAATGCAGGTCCATCGTAACTACATCCAGCGGCACGTTGTCCTTGTCAGGCATTCGCGTCTGTTCTGCGTTTCGTGAGTCCGCTTGGCCTAGATAAAAGAACTCGGTTCCTTCAGCGTCGTCTTTTTTCACAAACACATGAAGGTCAACCTCATTATTGACTATGCGTCGAACTTCATCGCTGCGCAAGGTACGACGTGACCTCGTGAACCACCGCAGATGAGACGGGTCCACAAGTTCGTCTTGGTACGCCGTGCTGGCCGAGACATCATCGGATTTATGGAGCGTCACGAAGATCGGGCAGGTCCTTGAATCCATATCGACTTTGTAACCGTATAAGGTAGACGTCCATTTTCGTGGAACCCCCAGTAGCCGCGTGACCTCTTTACGAGAATACTGTCCGCCAACGAGGAATGGGCGCCCTCCGGCATATCGGTCATCGACCAAAGCCATACCCGTTTGGATAATATCGTCGACTTCATCGGTGAAAGAACCGTGTGTACGGTATGCGTGAATGAAGCCCCGATCAGCAGAAATTGTCTCGTTCGAAATGGTGGCTAACTGAATTCCATACCGTGTTTGGTCGACTTGCGCGTGATTAGCGAGATTGAGAGTTTCCACCACACTGAGCATTTGACGTTTAGTGGGCTCCTCCCCATGCTCCCGCAGTGCCGATTCAAACTCAAGCAACGTAATTGACTCTCGAGAAAGCAACTCTCGAACCAGGACAAACTCGTGGATTCGTTTGGACGTCAGCACTTCATGCGATAGCAAAGACAGTGCGCGCAGCTCATCCCTGCTTAGATCGTGATCAATCCTGAGCAGACTTTTCACGAGCGTCGGATAGTTCTCCTTCTTTGTAGCAAGGAGAACAGGGTCGACCGATTCAAAACGATAGAAGTCAAAGAGCCGAGGCGCTTGCCCAACGCGGTTCTGCATTGCCTGCATTGAACCCCGAAGCTTCTGGATACTGTCCAAAGGGGTAGTGCGAATAGATTCAAGGACTCGTTGCTGAGCAATCTTATCGAAGCGAATGCTCGACAGTCCGGCCATGACACCGGCTTGCTCCGTGGCGATCAGCTTTTCCTTAAGCGATTCCTTGTTTAGAGACTCGTCGCCAAACAACGCAATGGGAATCATGTAGTTGTTCGCGTAATTGGCAATGAAATCAATGACTACCAGGTAGTCCTTCTTCGGTGCTTTGCGAAGCCCTCGGCCTAGTTGCTGAACAAAGACAATCGCCGACTGCGTTTGTCTTAGCATCACAACTTGATTCACAGTCGGGATGTCCACACCTTCATTGAAGATGTCCACTGTCAAGATGTAGTCGAGTTCGCCAGCTTCTAGCTGAGCGACGATTCGTTCACGTCGTTCAACCGAGTCCTCGCCGCTAAGGCTCACCGTCCGCAGAGGCTTTCCGCGTAACTGTTGCTGATTCAAAGCAGCAGACAGTGCGTTCGCTTCATCCTTGCGAGAGCAGAAGATCAGGCCCTTGGGCGAAACGCCGGCTTGCCCGTATTTCGTCAACGCATCGACTACGTGGTGCACACGATCCGGTGTCACCAGGCGCGAGAGATCCGCGGAGCTATCGCGAATCGATTCATCGTCAAGGGTCACGTCCGCAATCCCGTAATAGTGGAACGGGCTGAGCATGTTCTCTTCCAAAGCATGATTCAGCCGGATTTCGTATGGAACGTTGTAGTCGAAGAACTCGAATACGTTGAATCCGTCGCTTCGTTCCGGAGTAGCCGTTAGTCCGAGCAAAAACGACGGTTGCAGGTGCGACAGGACTTTTTTGTAGGTCGGCGAACCAACTCGATGGGCTTCATCGACAATAACGTAGTCAAAGGCGTCGGGTTCTATCGACTGCAACACCAAATCTAGCGACAGAGTCTGAACCGTCGCGAAAACATACTTTCGGTCGCTCTGCTTGGAGGCTCCTGCCAGCTTGCCGAACTGTTCTGGATCTCCGCCAATAACACGGCGGTATTCCTTGATCGTCTTATCCAGGATCTGTTCGCGATGAACAACAAACAAGAATCGCTCTGGGTGGGCAGCTCGCACCTCAAGCGCCGACAGTATTGTTTTGCCTGTGCCGGTTGCCGAAATGACAATGGCCTTGGATTCACCGCTGAGGCGCACCTTCTCCAATGCCTTGAGGGCTTCAGACTGCATTTGGTTGGGCAGAATCGGCATGAGATGATCAGCCCAATTGGTGTAGCCGCCTAAGCCGATGGATTCGGAAAGCTCTGCGGCGACTTCATCGATGAGCTGCTCATCTGCTTGCTCAAGTTTCTTGGCAGCCTCGATCCTCTTGCGCGGCGGTGGAGGCGTGTACTGCGCCGAATAGAGATCAATCCATTCCTGACTCAGGGATTGAGACTCCGTGAGTTGGTTTCCAGCAAGGTCTGCCAGCTGTCCGGCCAAGTCGCTGTCGTTCGCCGCGGTTACCTTCAGATTCCACTCATGGTTTTTGACAATAGCGTTGCCGGTAAGGTTTGAACTTCCGATCATAGCTGTGACCACGTCAGTCGACTTAAAAATATAACCCTTGGGGTGGAAAGCATCAGCGCTATGAATTCGCACGTCAATGCCAAGGTTTCCCAGGTTCAGCAACTCGCTGAAGGCAGACGGCGAGTTGAACCCCAGGTAATCCGAGGTGATGATAGTGCCGCGACCAGAGAACTCCAGAAGTTCCTGCTTGAGCATTGCGATTGCATTAGGTGTCACGAAAGCTACGGAGAAAATGAATTCATCGCATCGCGCCAGTTCCTCACGCAGGATACGTAGAACCGTATTGCCGTCCGCGTTAAGGACTACACGTGGATGATGGTGGCGACGAGACTGTTTCTTACTGTCCAAAAAACCATAGGTGACATCGCCGGAAAGCCCACCGGTAAATGAGATATCAGGGCTAGACGACGTCATGCTGCCATAATGAGTTCAACAGCGGGGATATCGGCAGGAGCCCATTCCAAGGTGTCCAGTTCGCCGCGCTTTAGCCACTTTGTAGCTTCGTGCTCCGTCAGCTGCGGCTCCCCCTCAACTAATTCGCAATAAAAGGTCGTCAGAGTCACGATCCCAAAATCATATTCATGAGTCGTGCTAGTAACTTCTTCGGCCACCGTAATGGTGCAGAGTAGCTCTTCCTGAATTTCCCGTTCAAGTGCCTGTCGAGGAGTTTCGCCGGCTTCGATTTTGCCCCCTGGGAACTCCCACATGCCACCGAGGCTGCCGCCGAATCCGCGACGCGCGCAAAGAATCTCATCGTTTCGTACAATTACGGCCCCGACAACCTTGATTTGCTTCTTCAACCTAATTCTCCACTGACGTCTACATTAATCGACTACGACCGTTACTAGTGATCTTATCTGCCAACACTGACACTTTGCAGGCAGACGGATAAAACAGCGTAGTAGAGCGGAAACGTTGAGTAATTTCCATAGCCAGTTGGCGCACATAAACAGAAAAGACCACGCTTCGACTTCTAGGAAGAAAACGAAGCGTGGCCTCTCCAGATTGAACGTGCGTCTTAACTCTCGACGCGCTGAACCTTGCCTACCAAGAAGACGTAGGAGAGGATGCCGACCGCGGCAATGACCGTCATATAGATGAAGGCCGGACCGAAGTCGGTCGCCGAGACCAGCAAGCCAATAACTATTGGAGTGGCAATCGATGAGAGGTTGCCAATGAAGTTGAACATGCCACCGGTCAAGCCAATCAAGTGCGATGGTGCCAGCGCGGACACCAGGGACCAGGTAATCGAGGCCAGCCCATTGCCGAAGAAGGCAATGGACATGAAGGTGATGACCAGCGCGGTGCTATCGGTGAAGATTGCGCCAATCATGCTCATGGACAGCAGGAGCCCGGTGATGATTGGCAGCTTGCGCGAGGTGCCGAGGCTGGCTCCGCGTTTCAGCATGAAATCGGAGAGCACACCACTGATCAGAACCCCGGCCAACGCTGCGATAAATGGCAACGACGTCAGGAAGCCGGTCTTGATGTAGTCCATGTGGCGGTAAGTCACCAAGTAGGTGGGGAACCAGGTCAGGAAGAACCACAGTGTGGAAGTCAGGCAGAACTGTCCAATGTAGATGCCCCACAGCTTGCGACGGCCCAGGACCAGAGCGAAATCTGATTTGCTCAGCTTTCGCGCGGGGGTCTTGGCCTGGGAGCTGCCAAGGTCAACCAATCCCCCGCCTTGGCGGATGTACTCGACTTCTGCAGCATTGGCTTTCTTGGAATCCACGGGATTGCGGTACATGAGGAACCAGATCAGGCCCCAGATGACACCGACGGCACCGGTCACTACGAAGACCCAGTGCCAGGTCAAGGCATGCTGCAACCACAGCAGGACTGGGGTCAGCAATGCCAGGCCGATGAACTGGCCCGAGGTATAGAAACCGATAGCTGTGGCGCGTTCACGTTCGGGGAACCACGCAGTGACTACCTTGTTGTTGATGGGGTAGGCCGGCGCTTCAAAGCCGCCTACGGCCAGGCGCAGGACAATCAAGGCCACGAAACTTCCGGCCATGCCCATGAAGATGGTGGCAAGGGACCAGAGCACCAAGCAGATGGGGTACAGCAACCGGGGTTGCACCCGGTCTACTAGCCAGCCGCCGGGCAGCTGCATGGCAGCATAGGTCCAGCCAAAGGCTGAGAGCAGCAACCCCTGCTGGGCTGTGTCCAGGCCGAATTCTTCAGAGATCAAGGGAGCTGCAACCGAAAGGTTGGAGCGATCCATGTAGTTGATGACCACGGTGAGGAACAACATGAACGCTACGGCGTAGCGCATCTTTGTAGCTTTGTCAGCGCCCTTGAGTGCTGCAGCTGACGACATTGTCGACTGAGACATATGATTTACCATTCTGCGAAAGAACCATCTTTGTGACGCCAAATTGGGTTGCGCCAGCGGTGACCTTCAGCTGCGCGTTCAATGACGTACTCTTCATTGACATCAATGCCAAGGCCGGGACCATCAGGAATGGCGACCATGCCATCCTCATAGGCGAAGACCGAAGGATCATTGACATAATCAAGGAGATCGTTGGATTTGTTGTAGTGAATTCCCAGGGATTGCTCCTGGATGAAGGCGTTATACGCACCGGCATCGATCTGCAGGTTTGCCGCCAGGGCGATCGGGCCCAGTGGGCAGTGCAATGCGACCGCCACGTCATAGGCTTCAGCCATGGCCGCGATCTTGCGCGCCTCGGTGATGCCACCGCAGTGCGAAGGATCCGGCTGGATGATGTCCACCGCTCCGCTGGCCAGGACGTCCTTGAAGTCCCAGCGCGAGAACAAACGCTCGCCCAGGGCGATTGGGGTACTGGAATTGCGCAATGGCTCGAGCATTGAGTTCACATTCTCGCTGAGCACTGGTTCCTCGATGAACATCAGCTTGTACTGTTCAAGTTCCTTGAGCAGTACCTTGGCCATCGGCTTGTGGACACGGCCATGGAAATCGACGCCGATGCCCACGTTTTCACCCACGGCGTCGCGTACCGCCTGGACATTCTCCAAGCATCCTTGCACCTTGTCCCAGGTGTCGATGTACTGGAGTTCCTCGGTGCCGTTCATCTTCACCGCGGTGAATCCGCGATCAACCGCTGCCTTCGCCGCGGCAGCCGTGTCCGACGGACGGTCGCCGCCAATCCACGAATAGACGCGGATCTTGTCGCGGACCTTGCCGCCGAGCAGTTCATAGGCCGGGACTCCCAGGGCTTTGCCCTTGATATCCCAGAGCGCCTGGTCGATGCCCGCCAAGGCGCTCATCATGATGCCGCCACCTCGGTAGAAGCCGCCGCGGTACATAACGGTCCACAGGTCTTCGATGTTCCGCGGGTCCTGGCCGATGAGGTAATCCGAGAGCTCTTCAACGGCTGCAGCGACCGTGGAGGCACGGCCTTCGAGCACTGGCTCGCCCCAGCCAACAATCCCCTCGTCGGTTTCGATCTTCAGGAACAGCCAGCGAGGCGGCACCATGTACGTGGTCAGTTTCGTGATTTTCATGCAGGCGTCCTCATCTCATGGATCATTCGGTAGGCAGATACAAGCTTGTCTGCCCTGGTTTTCAGCTCATCGAGGCTTCGGCCGGATTTGTACAGGGACGAGCCAATGCCAAAACCGGTGGCTCCGGCCTGGACCCACTGCCCCATGTTTTCCTCATTGATGCCGCCAACCGGGATCAGGCCGATCCCGGCGGGAATGACAGCGGTCCAGGCTTTGAAGCCTGCGAGGCCCACCTGTTCCGCGGGGAAAATCTTGACGTTCTTCGCTCCGGCCTCGATGGCGTCGAAGGCGTTGCTCGGCGTGGCCGCCCCCGGGAACGAATCCATTCCCAGCGCCACCGTCTCGCGGATCACCTGCACGTTGGTATTCGGCGACACAATAATCTGCGAGCCTGCGTCGTGGCATGAGCGCACTTGCTCCACGCTGAGGACTGTTCCGGCGCCCACTACGGCGTCGTTGGGCAATGCACTGCGCAGAATCTGGATGCTCTTGAGCGGTTGCGGCGAGTTCAACGGCACCTCCAGGGAACGGAAGCCGCTGGCGTAGAGGACTTCTCCCACAGCTTGGGCCTCTGCGGGCTGAAGGCCGCGCAGAATGGCGACGAGTCCCTTTTCGTGCAGGGTGGTCTTCGGGTCGTGCATGGCAATACCTTTCCTTGAGAAGTGTGATCAGTTCCGGTGCCTAGGCAAACACCGAAGGCACGAGTCCCTGGGCGCAGGCCAAGGCCCAGATGCCTCGCGGCGCAGTGCCTTGCAGCTCTCGCACCTGCTCGATTCCAAAAATCCCCAGCGCCCGGGTGTAGCGTGCGCTGAGCTCCTTGTTACCGCAGATGGTCAGCGCAGGGGCCGTCGCAGTCGTCGGCAGTCCGAGTACGGAGCGGATTTCCGCGCCGATCATCAGGCCCGAAAGATAGTCGCTGACTTCGGTTTCCTCCAGGCGACCGGTCAGCACCAGGGTGCGCGCCGAGAATGCGGTCAGCATGAGATCGGCTGCGCCCTGCGGCGACTGCGCCACCTGCACACCCCGCTCGAATGCGGACCACTGCACCGTGCTGGAGGGTTCAATGAGTTTCGAGAGGATGGATTGCGAGCTGAGCAGCGCGTAGGTTTCCCCCGTCATGGACGTGGAGAACTCGGTGATGGTCCGGCCGGAAACCTTGACCCATTTCGAGTGCGTCCCGGGCAACAGGAAGACTTGATCCTCAGGATCCTGTCCAGGCTGGCCACCAAGTTCCATGGCTCCCAGGATCTGGGTTTCTTCACCCCGCATAACATCGGGAAGTTCTTTGTTGTCCAGGACTCCGGGGATGATATGCAGCAACCGGCTTGGCGCGATTTCGACGGTGGCCAATTGCGCGCATGGGTCGGCCAGATCTGCCGGCACCGGCCGGTAGGCCGCCTCGACCCAGCCCTGCTGGCTGCCCACCATGCCGCAGGCGATGACCGGGATGGTCGGGAAGGCTTCGAGCCAGTCCCCGCACAATTCACCAAGCGTCACCTCGAAGGCCCGGGCGAGGGTCAAAGATTCCGCCTGCGCGGTGGCCGCAACTTGCATGATCCCCAGCGGCAGGCTGCGTTCCGCCACTACACTTCCGCCATTGCCCATGAGGTAGGCACGGGCAGAGGTGGTTCCCCAGTCCAAGGCAATCAGCTGGGCTTCGGCGATGTTTGTCATGTCTCCTGTTTCCGCTTCGTGGAGCGCACGATGTTCTCGCGGTGTGCGCCTCTTCACATGTGAATAGTGACCGACTCATCCCAATAGTTCAAAAGGTGTTGTATATAGTGGGATGAAAGGAATTCATCAATTTTGCCGAAGGAGCACAGCGTGGCCAGAGAACCTGAAATAACTGCAGGTGAATCGGCAGATGCTCCCCCACCCGGGACGCTCACCCTGGCCCGCGGGCTGGACATCCTGCACTCCGTCGGCCGCGGGGCCACCAATTTGAATGACGTCGCCGCCGCCGCGGGCATCGGCAAGAGCGCGGCGCAGCGCATGGTCAAGCTTCTGGTGCAGCGCGGATTCCTGCGCAGCACCCACGGCACCGACTTCAGCCTGGGACCGGCGCTGATCGAGCTCGGCTTCCACGCCCTGTACCAGAGCCCGGTCCCGGTAATCGCCAAGCCCCTCCTCGAAGAGCTTGCCCGCAAGTACCAGGACACCGTCCACCTCGCGGTGGAAGACGAAGCCCAGGTGCTGTACGTCGACAAGGTCCTCGGTACCCGCGGGGCACAGATGCGCTCGCGGGTGGGCCAGCGCATGCCGCTGAGCCGCACCGGCATCGGCAAGGCGCTGCTGCTTGATTCCCCCGAACGCTGGGAATCAGCCTTTGATGCGGAATCCCCCGTGGAACAAGCTTCGGAGCAAACCAAGGAAGCCTTCCTGGCCCGGATGCAAACCTACGCACGCGAAGGCATCGCCTTGGATCTGGAAGACAATGAACCGGGCATCCGCTGTGTCGCCGCGCCCATCCGCGATGGCAGCGGGAAGATCATTGCCGCCATCAGCATGTCCGCCACCAACCCGTATATGCCGGACGAGCGCATGAAGGCGCTGAAGTCAGTGATGGGTTCCACGGCAGCCCAGATTTCGCGTAAGCTCGGCTACTCGGGCAAAACCTTCTAGGACGCAGGCCCTACGGAGTGAAGCGGTACCCCATACCCAATTCAGTCAGGAAATACCGGGGATTCGACGGCTCGGGTTCCAGCTTGGTGCGCAGCTGCGACATGTACACCCGCAGGTAGTTCGCTTCTTCGCCATATTCCGGCCCCCACACGGTGGTGAGCAATTCGGTGCCGCCTATCAGGCGATGCGGGTTGCTGGCCAGCACCTCCAGCACCCGCCATTCCAAGCGGGTGAGCCGGACCGGTTCGCCGTCAATGGTGACCTGGTGGCTGGAGAGGTCGATGCGCAGTCGCCCGTCAGAGGTTTCCACCACGGCTTGCCCCGGATCCGGCAGCGCCCGGCGCAGCGCGGCACGCAAACGTGCCAATAGCTCATCCATGGAAAAGGGCTTGGTAATGAAATCGTCGGCGCCCCGATCCAGGGCGTCGACCTTGCTATGGGATTCATGCCGGGCGGACACCACAATGATGGGCACGCTGGACCAGCCGCGAATGCCGTCAATGACATCTCCGCCCTCCAGATCCGGCAAGCCCAGATCCAGCAGGATCACATCCGGATGCGCATCGGCCGCTAGCTGCAGGCATTGCAGTCCGGTAGCCGCATGGAAGGTGCGGTAGCCGCGGGCCTTGAGATTCACCAGCAGCGCACGGGCAATCTGCGGGTCATCTTCCACGATCAACACGGTGGTGCTCATGCTGCTTCCTCGAAAATCGGCAGGGTGAACACCATGGTGGCTCCTCCCCCTGCGGTGTCCTGGGCGTGGACGTCCCCATCCATGCCAGCGGCAAGTCCCCTGGCCACGGCCAGTCCCAAGCCCAATCCGGTGGTGTTGCTCCGGTCGCCATGCCGCTGGAAGGGCCGGAAGATCCGGTCCTTCTCGGCCTCGGGCACACCGACCCCATGGTCGATGACCTGGATCTGCACGGCCTTGCGCAGGGGCACGGCGCGCAGTTGCAGCGGCTGCTCCCCACCGTAGCGCACAGCATTTTCCAGCAGATTGGCCAGCACCCGCACGGCCAGCCCGTAGTCGGCGCTGACCCGGGGGCAATCATCGGGAAGGTGCAGCTGAATATGCGACGGACGCAGGATCCCGGAGACATCGCGCAGCGCCGACGCCACGAGGTCCTCGACCTGCAGGGGGCTGCGATGCACGACCAGCTCCCCGGCCTGGATCCGGCTCATGCTCAGCAGATCCTCGATGCGTTCGCTGAGCTGGTCCGCCGATTCCTCGATGGTGGCCAGCAAGTCCGCGGTGTCTTGTTCGCTGAGCACCACATCCTGCAGGCGCAGGCTGGAGGCCGAGGCCTTGATCCCGGACAGCGGCGTGCGCAGGTCATGGGAGACCGCGGCCAAGAGCGCCGTGCGCATTTCATTGCCGGCAGACAGTTCCCGGGCGTTCAGGCGCGCCTCGGCCAGTGCCCGCTGCTGCAGCACGGCGGAGATGCGCCCGGCAAAAGCCTCGAAGATTCCCTGGTCAGAGGCTTCCCGGGGGTTTCCATTGATCAGCAGCAGATGCTCCGCATCCACGGTGACGGTGTAGTCGCTGGACTGCGCATCCGCCGGCGGGGCGCCGGCCGAGGCTACCAGTTGCTGCTCAGACGCGGGGCCGGTACCGCGTTGCACCAGCGCAACGCCCTGCAGCTGGTAGGAGCGGCGGAGCCATTCCAGCAGCGCCGGCACGCTCAACCCTTCGCGGATCACCCCGCCGGACAGCTCGAAGAGCGTGTCCGCCTGATGCCGGGCCTGGCCTGCCTCGGCCGTGCGCCGCGCCTCGATGTCCACCACCCGGGCCACGCCGGCGGCGACCACGAGAAAGAGCACCAGGGCCAGGATGTTGAACGGCTCGTGGATATGCCATTGCCCGGTGGGCGGGGTGAAAAACCAGTTCAGGATCGCGGTGCTCAGCAGGGCGGCCGTCAGTGCCGGCCACCAGCCTCCGAGCAACGCCACGAAGACCACGAGGGTGAGCTGGCTCAGGAAATTCAGGGTCAGCAGCTCGCTTTCCAGCCCGCCGAGGAGGAACCCGGCAGCGAGCAGCAGCGGGCCGGTGAGAGCCAGCAACCAGCCGAGAACCCGGCGTGCGGCGCCGAGCCGGTGCTGTCCGCCGGCGCGGTGCCGAGTGCGGCGGGCTGGCGCTGCGGGCTGGGACTGGAGGGGAAAGACCAGGATGCTGGGGTCGGTGGGCTCGGTGGCCTGCTCCAGCAGCTGCACGCAGACCGGTTCTTCCCGGTTCTTCCGCGGGCCATCGGGCCATGGTGCTCCGACGATGAGGTGCGTGGCCTGGATGCTGCGGGCGAAGCCGAGCAGTGCGTCGCCCAGGCCCTGGCCCAGCACCATGTGCCAGCTGGCCCCGGCCTCATCGGCCAGCGCGCGCAGCCGCGCCAATTCCGGCTGCAGGGCGTCCGGCGGCGAACCGACGCCGCGCTGCGGAACGTGGACCGCCATGACCTCGGCACCGGGCATCTTGGAGGCTTCGCGGCAGGCACGGCGCAGCAGTGCTTCGGAGCCGCTGCGTCCAGAGAGCGCCACGATCAGCAGCGGGTGGGCCTGCGGCGCCGCGTCAGAGACATCCATGCTGCTCCTTGGTGTTGGTGATCCGGGCCGGTACGAAGCGATCGTACCGGAATACCCCCGGGCGGGCACCGCGCATCGCCTAGCCAATGACCGGCTGCTCCTCGGGAAGGCGGAACAGCAGCCGCCGGTGGCGCAGCGCCAGGGCCGCCGCGGCGGACACGATCCCGACCCTGCCGATGAACATCAGGCAGATGATCACCCATTGCGCGCTGGCCGGCAGCGCTGCGGTGATCCCGGTGCTCACCCCGACGGTCGCGAAGGCCGAGATGCATTCGAAGAGGATCTTCTCCAGTGGATGCTCGGTGAGCAGCAGCAACAGCAACGAGCCGCCCACCACCGCGCCCAGGCCCAGCAGGGCCACCGACAGCGCTTGGCGCTGGATTGCCGGCCCGATGGCGCGGCGGCCCACGGTGATCTGCTCGTGGCCCCTCGCCTCGCTCCACACGGCGAAGGCCAGCACCAAGAAGGTGCTGATCTTGATGCCGCCGGCGGTGCTGGCGCTGCCTGCGCCGATGAACATCAGTGCTTCGGTCACCAGCAGGGACTCGGAGGAGGCCTGCCCGTAGTCGATATTGTTGAATCCGGCGGTGCGCGGGAAGACGCTCAGCCCCAGCACGCCCAGTGTCTTCTCCCCGGGCTCCAGGTGGCCCAGGGTCTCGGGCCGGTTCCATTCAAAAAGCCCCAGCAGCACGGCCCCCACCACCAGCAGCCCCACGGTGCCCCACAGGGTCAGCACGGTGTGCACCGACCAGCACTTCTTCCGTGGCCGGCGCAAGAGCTCATGGATCACCGGGAACCCCAGCCCGCCCAGGATCACCGCGCAGCACAGCGGGATCATGATCCACGGATCACCAGCATGGCTGATCAGGCTGTCGCTGAACAGCGCGAATCCTGCATTGTTGAACGCCGATATCGAGTGGAAGACCCCGTTCCAGAGCGCGGCCGCCGGGTCCTGCGGGTTGATGACCCAGAAGCGGGCGGACAGCACGGCCGCGACGGCCGCTTCAATGGCCAGGGTGGTCTTCGCCACGAACAGCAGGACCCGGCGCACATCGCCGAGGTTCATGGCCTGGGTCTCCGAGGCGGCCACGAGCTGGGTGCGCAGCCCCAAATGCTTGCGCACCAGCAGGGCCAGCAGCGAGCTGAGGGTCATGATGCCAAAGCCGCCGACCTGGATCAGCGCCAGGATGATGCCCTGCCCCAGCGGGGTCCAGTAGGTGGCGGTGTCCACGGTCACCAGGCCCGTCACGCTCACCGCGGACACCGCGGTGAACAGCGCCGGCATGAAGCCGCCAGCCACCGGCTGGACCCGTGCCGCCGGCAGCAGCAAGAGCAGGGTGCCCACGGCGATCACCGCCAGGAAGCCCAGGGGCACCAGGCGCACCGGATTGCCCAGCAGGGCGCGGTGAAGACCCCCGGCCAGCACGCGCAGGGGCTGGCCACGCCCCGGGGAGCGCTGGAGATTCAAGGACATGGTGCAAGCCACCTTCACGCGAGAGCGGATGGATCATCGCACCGGCGGGTGCTGCCGGCACAGTTCCATTGCACGCCCTGCGCCGCTGGACCCGCCCCGGTCTTAATGCCCGCTTAATGGGCTGCGGAAGAATCTTGATGCGCCCTTGATACCAGGGCGTTTTTATGGCCAAGGACACATGTTTTCCGCTGGCTCCTACCCTGTGGCTGGCGCCCATACAGCACCCTTCGGCCGGGACCCGGCGCCAGCGAATCAGGCTATCTCCTTGATTTTAAAATCCCATTTCACTAGCGATTCCCACCATGCATTCCTGCTGTCACCTACGCGACCCTCTGCCACGCACCACGCCCCGCCGCTTCCGCGCCCAAGCCGCCAAAGTCTCCCGGATTCCACCTCTGACAAGGCGGGGAATAATTCGCTGCGGGAAGTGGTGCCAAGCGTCCAAGATCGGCGTACTGTACTGCTTCGTGAAGACAAAGATTGCGTCGGCCCCGGGGTCGATGAAGGCACCTGGAACCACGGTGCCATCGCGCCTGCGCCAATGGCTGACCGATGGTTCCGTCGGCCAGGAACATTCCAGCAGCGGAGGCAAGGCCGGAGCCACCTGGTGGCAGGTCATGTGCCTCTCCGGCCTGGACTACTTCTCCACCCTCGGCTACCAGCCGGCCATCGCCGCGCTGGCCGCCGGAGCCCTGGCGCCCTTGGCCACGCTGATCCTGGTGGCCGTCACGCTCTGCGCCGCCCTGCCGGTTTACCGCCGGGTCGCCACGGAATCCCCGCACGGCCAGGGGTCCATCGCCATGCTCGAACGGCTCATGCCGCATTGGAAGGGCAAGGTCTTCGTCCTGGTCCTGCTGGGCTTCGCGGCCACCGACTTCATGATCACCGCCACCCTCTCGGCCGCCGACGCCTCGGCGCACCTGATCGAGAACCCGTTCACCCCCGAATGGTTCACCGGCAAGCAGGTGCCCATCACCCTGGTCCTGCTGATCCTGCTCGGGGCCTTGTTCCTGCGCGGCTTCACCGAGGTCATCTGGATTGCCGTGACCCTGGTCTTCTCCTTCCTGGCCTTGAACCTGGTGATCATCGTGGTCTCGGCCGCCAGCATCATCGAGAACCCGGTGTCCATCACCCGCTGGCTGGACTCCCTGTTCACCGCCCACGGGGATCCGCTGATGATGCTGCTGGTCTGCCTGATCGTATTCCCCAAGCTGGCCCTGGGCCTTTCGGGCTTCGAGACCGGGGTGGCGGTGATGCCGCAGATCGCCTCGGCCCCCGGGGACACCGAAGCGAACCCCGCCGCCCGGATCCGCGGCGCCAAGAAGCTGCTGACCACCGCGGCCCTGATCATGAGCGGCTTCCTGGTACTCTCCTCCATCGTGACCACGGTGCTGATTCCCGCCCAGGAGTTCCAGCCCGGCGGGGCGGCCAACGGCCGGGCCCTGTCCTGGCTGGCCCATCACCTGATGGGCGATGCCTTCGGCACCGCCTACGACCTGTCCACCATCCTGATCCTCTGGTTCGCCGGTGCTTCGGCGCTCGCCGGGATGCTCAACCTGATCCCCCGGTACCTGCCGCGCTTCGGCATGGCCCCGGCCTGGGCCAGCGCGGTGCGCCCGCTGGTCCTGGTCCTGCTGCTGGTCGCGATCGCCATCACTATCCACTTCGAGGCCAGCGTTGACGCGCAGGGGGCCGCCTACGCCACCGGCGTGCTGGTCCTGATGAGCTCGGCGGCCATCGCGGTGACCATCTCCGCGCGGCGGCGCGGCGAGAAGGGCAAGGCGCTGCTCTTCGGGGCCACCAGCCTGGTCTTCGCCTATACGACCATCGCCAACTGCGTCGAGCGTCCCGACGGGCTGAAGATCGCCGCCTTCTTCATCGCCGCGGTGCTGCTGGTATCGCTGCTCTCCCGCTTCCGCCGCTCCACCGAATTGCGCGCCACCTCGGTGAGGTTCGACGAGCCGGCGGTGGCGATCATCCGGCAGGCCGGCAGCGCCGGGCTCTTGCGGCTCATCGCCCACGAACCGGTCAAGACCTCGAAACGGCGCTATATCCACAAGCACCAGCATGCCGTCCTCGCCAGCCACATCCCCCAGCGGGCACCGGTGGCGTTCCTGGAGATCAAGGTCAGCGACTACTCGGATTTCGCCCAGGATATCGAGGTGCGCGGCATCACCCGGCACGGCCAGTGGATCCTGGAGGCCACCGCCCCCTCGGTGTCCACCGCGATTGCCGCCATCGCCATGGCGATCAGGGATGACTACGAGGTCATGCCGCACATCTACTTCCGCTGGACCGAGGGCAATCCGCTGCTGAACCTGGCCAAGTTCATCTTCCTGGGCCAGGGCGAGATCGCCCCGCTGACCCGCGAGGTGCTGCGCGAGGCCGAACCCAACCTGCAACGCCGCCCCTGGGTGCACGTGGGCTAGCCCGCGCCCGGCCGCCCGCTCAGCCCTGCCAGGGCCGGGGCCCTTCGGCATCGAGCATGATCGCCAGCGCCGCGGGCATCACCTCGGCACGGAAGAACCGCGAGGTGCCAGCATAGTCCCCATCAAGCTGGCAGGCCACGGGCTGATCGGCATGGATCTCGATGACCTGTCCCTGCTGGTAGTCCAGCGACTTCGCGTCGGTGCCCAGCACAATGCCCCGGGCCAGGGAGGCCAGTTCCCGGGCGCCGGTGGGCGAGGCGACCATCACGTCGATCTTCCCGTCGGTGGGCACCGCCGCGGGGATCAGGTTGATGCCGCCCATCAGCCGGCCCACGTTGCCCACCAGGGTCATGATCGAAGAGTGATCCTGGACCGGCTCACCGTCGATTTTCACGGTGCAGTCAAAAGGCGTCAGGCTGAATTGCTGGGCGGCGGCCACCACATAGGCCCCGGCCTTGATGGTCTTCTTCAGGTCGGCATTCGTATTGCCCATGATCTTGGCATCGAAGCCCAGCCCGCCCATGACCGCGCACACCGATTCGCCGGCATCGGTGGTGCAGCGGATCAAATCCACCGGCACCGCCCTGCCGGCCAGCGCGGTGCGGATCGCTTCGCTCTCGTCGAGCGAAGCACCGAGGTTCCGGGCCAGCAGGTTTCCGGTGCCGGCAGGAATCAGCGCCACCGGGATTCCCTGTTCGGCCAGTTCCTGGCAGACCACCCGCACGGTGCCATCGCCTCCGGCCACGATCACCACATCCACCTTGGCGTCGATGGCCTGCTGCGCCATCTTCACCCCGGGGTCCTCGCGTTCGGTTTCCAGCCAGAGCGGCGGCTTCCACCCGGCGGCTTGCAGCTCGTACTCCACCCGGCGCCGGAACAGGCCGAAGTCCAGCACCTTGGTGGGGTTGTAGATCACCGCGGCGCGCTTGTCATTCTGCTCCGCCGGCAGCCCGAGCCCGGCCCAGCCTTGCAGGATCGGCCCCACGCCGGTGACCACCAGCACCCCGCTGGCCCAGGTCAACCCGAGCAGGATGCCGCCGATGAGCTGGCTAGTGGACTGGGTGCGCATCACCCATTGGTCGGCGAGCACCAGGAAGACCAGCAAGGCCGCCACACTCCGCGAGCGCAGGGCCGAGCTGGTGGCCAGCCGCCTGGCTTGGCCCAGGGTGGCCAGCACCCAGGCCAGCACGGTCACCGCCACCATGTGGGCGGAGGGATAGCCGGAAAACAGGTAGGTCAGCGAATCCTCGAAGGGCGACGCGGGCCTGGGCTGCTGGGTCATCAGCTGGATGGCCGCGGTCGCCGGGATCACCAGGGAGGCGGCGCTCAGGGCGCCGGCCAGCCGGCGCATCCGGCGGCGCCAGGACCACAATGCCATGGCCAGGATGACGGCGAAGACCAGGGCAGGGTGGGTGATGATGGCGAAGGCCTCGGCGATCTGGCCCGCGTAGCTGCGGGCCTGGATCCATGGGGCCAGCGTTGCCTTATCCAGCCTGTCCAGTCCCCAGACGGTGGACAGCAGACTCCACCCGGTGAACACCAGCACGAACGCAATGAAAAAGCGGCCCTGCACCAACGAAGCAATATCGAAACGACCCGGCGCTGTGATGGTTCGCGTCATATCTTGATTCTTGCCGTGAAACGGGCATCCGTCAATTAACCCGGTGCCAGCGTTCCAACCGTTCGTGGTGGTCAGCCCAGGTGCACCTCATCGATGCCATCTGGGACCCAGCGCCCCTGCTCCCGGCGCAGGTTCTTGGCCAGCGGCAATTGGTGCGAGGCGCTTTCGATAATGTGCATGAGATATCCGCCGGTGTTCAAAAACGCCACGATGTCGCCGCGGCCCACACCGTGCGGGAATTCGAACCGGCGGCGCAGAATCAGCTCTTCCTCGATGCAGTAGGCGCCCACCAGGAACCCGCTCTGGGCGACAGTGCCGGCCGCCGGCTGCCCGCCGGCCTTGATGAGGATCGGGTCGACCAGGAAATCGGCCGAGGTGGAACGGCATTGGGTCCGGTTCATGTGCAGGCCCACCAGCGCCACGGCATCGCTGCGCTGCTTGGTGAAGGCGACTTCGGCCAGGGTGAGCCCGCAGCCATCGAGCAGGGAGCGTCCCGGTTCGCAACGCAGCTGGATGCCTCGTTCCCGGAGCATCTGCGCCACAGAGCGGGTCCCGTCGGCGCTTCGGGCTGCGAGGATGCCGTGCAGCCACGGGCCGCGGATCACTTCCTGGTGGTAGGGGTACACCGCGGTGCTGGGCTGCGTCCCGGTGGCCCCCAGGCGGTCGGATTTCCAGGTCAGGGATTCATCGCCGGCGGGCAGGCCGGCCAGCGCCTGCCAGAATCCGTTCCACTGCTGGGCCTCTGGCAGATACGACATGGGGATGCCCCCGCCCATGTCCACGAATTCCACGGCATGGCCCTGCGAGCGCAAGGCATCGGCGAACTCCAGGGACTCCTGGATCAGCATCGCCCGCTGTTCGGCGCTGTAGCCATTGAGGTGGAAGTGCACGCCCACCACTTCCAGCAGCCCGGAGTTCTCGGGCTGGGCCAGGACTTCGAGCCATTGCGCCGCCTTGAGACCGAACCGGGTCACCGGGATCCGCGGGTTCCCGGAGGCCAGCCGCACCGCGACCTGCACCGGGGCCCGCGATGCCCCGGCGACTTCCCCCAGCTCGTGGACTTCATCGGCATTGTCCAGGCTCAGCACCACGCGGTTCTCCACCGCCAGCTGGAGCAGGGCGCGGGATTTCACCGCGGCGGTGACAATCAGGGATTCGGGGGCCACCCCGCGCTGCAGGCACTGCTCCAGTTCGTGGAAACTTGCCACATCCACTCCGCAGCCTTCGGCCCGCGCCGCATCGATGGCGCCCAGGGTCTTATTGGCCTTGCGGGCCAGATAGATCTGGAAGTCGATGCCGTGCCCGGTGGCGGCCTCGCGCAATTCGGCGATGTTCCGCGCCATGGCGCCGTAGTCGTGCAGGTTCAGCGGCGAGCCGTAGTCGCGGATCAATTCCTGGCACAGCTGCGGGTTCTCCACGAGCTGCTCCATCCACTGTTCAGTCCGTGCGGTCAGGGGCATGGTTCCGTGCATCATGGGTGGCATGAGGAGATGGCTTTCTGGTTGCTGGCGGCCGCCTGGGCCGCGATTCTCCGGGCCCAGCGCCGGTATTCGGGGTGCAGGGCACGGTTGAGCGTGTCGTGGCCCAGGGTGGGGTCCTCGGTGGGGCGGCCCAGTGCGGACAGGGACTCGTTGCGGTGACCGCGCGCATCGAGGCAGGTTCCGTCGGTGTCGGTGAAGATTCCCCGCTCCCCGGGCCTGACCATGATCTCGCCCCGGCCGAGCAGGGCGCCGAAGAGCTTGCTGGACGGAACCCCCTCGGGAGCCGGCGCGTTGAGGATGCCGGGGGCTACAGTCACGGCGTTCACCCTGACCACCTCGTTGCGCCCCAGGTCACCGGCGCTGCGGCTGCCGGCGATCTCGTGGCGAAGCATTCCCGCCTCGTGCAGGGCCAATAGTTTCAGTGCCGTGGGTTCTGGCGGGCCGAAGGCCAGCCGCTCCAGGTTGGCGGCCAGTGCGGTGAACTCCTTGCGGCTGGTGGCATCCCAGGGGTAGCGGGAGAGCACCGATACCAATTCCGGGTACAGACCCGACCAGAGCACACCCCAGACCCAATCCGGGGTCTTGGCCTTCAGCCCGCGATTGGCCTCGACGCTGTATCGCAGCTGCTCCAGAGGATTGCCCAAGGCTGCCATCTGCTCGCAGATGCCGTGGCGAGCCGTTTGCTCCAGGGCCTGACGGCTGGCATCGGCGCCGCTGACGCGCGCGATGGCCAGTGCGCCATCGAGCAGCAGGTCCCGCAGCTGACTGGGGGTGCCTTCCTCCCGCAGGCCCCAGGCGCGCACGCCACTGCGATAGGCCTCCAGCTGGCGTTGCACCTCGGGGCCTGACTCCAGGGGCTTGGGAGCCATGCTGATTCCCTGGCGCGAGGTCATGATGATCGTGGAAGGCTCGTGGCCGCTGGGCAGATAGCGCAGTGCCGGGCTTGCACCGCCTGGGCCTTCCTGCCAACGGCCGCCGCGGCCTTCGGTCAAGGCCAGCACCACGTCAAAGGCGGTCAGCGCGGCCCCCTTGATCAGCACCGTGCGACCCGCGGCGATGCTCCTATCCGCCGCATCGCAGCGCTGCACGGTCAGCGCGGTCGCGGGCAGCCCCATGGCGCACGAGGGATCGGAGTCCTGGCCGGTGGCACCATGGCCGGTGGCCACCACGACTTCGTCGTAGGTTTCCGCGCCCTGGCCGGTGCTGATTTCCCAGCCGACGGCAACGCGCCGCAGGGTCTTGGCGATGCTCGCCCGATGCTGGATGCGCAGCAAGCCGCCCTCGGCCAACCTCTCGAATTGCCCCCGCAGGTACTGGCCCACCAGCGCGCGCGGCGGGAAGGGGTCGTCGCTGTCCAGACCCGGCTGCCCGCGCCGCCACTGGTCGAAAGACCAGGGTCCGAGGCTGAAGGATGCGTCGATGATGCGGGCATTGACGTTCAGCCGCAGCTCCTGCGGCTGGGCGGTATTCCATACCCGTCCGGCTCCCGGAGGGTATGGGTCATAGACATCCACCGCGACCGCCGCGCCGGGCAGCGCCCGCAGCTGCTCGTGCAGTTCCAGCAGCGCAAAGAGGCACTTCGGCCCGCCGCCGATCATGGCAATCCGCGTCACGAGGCGAGTCCCGCCTCCTGCAGTTCACCCAGATTCCCCGCGACCCACTCATCGTCGTACACGGTGTGCAGGTAGGGCACCCCCGAGTCATGGACAAGGAAGGCCAGTCGTGATCCGGCGGGAATCTGCGGCAGCAGCTGTTCGATGGCCGCGACGATGGCCCCGGTGGAAGCGCCAGCCAGGATGCCCTCGCGGTGGGCCAGCCGCCGGCAGCCCCGGACCATGTCCATCTCCGCGATGCGCATCACCCGATCCGGCTGCGCCTGCAGGGACAGCTCGGGAACCACACCGGCACCCAATCCCGGCAGGCGCCGCACGGCAGCATCTCCGTTGAAGAGCACCGAGCCCACAGCGTCCACTGCGACCAGCTGCGTGGGCAGGCGATGCTCCCGCACATAGTTCTGGCACCCCAGCAAGGTGCCGGTGGTACTGGTGGCGACCAAGAGGTAGTCCAGCTGCCCGTCGACGGCGTCCATGATTTCCGGCATGGTCGAGGAATAGTGCGCCGCGGGGTTATCCGGCGAACCATACTGGTTGGTGGTCACCGCCCCGGGATGCTCGGCCAGCAGATCCTGGACCCGCTGGCGCCGGGCCGCCAGCTTGTTGCCATCTGAGGGGTCGCGCACCAAATCCACCCGCGCCCCGTAGGCCCGCATGATCTGCAGGGCCGAGCGGTTGGCGTTCTCGTCGACCACGGCTATGAATCGCAGGCCGCGCACGACGCATTGGCGGGAGAGCGCAATGCCCAGATTCCCGGAGGTCGATTCGATGACCAGGCCGCCGGGTGCCAGCCGCCCGGAGGCGATGAAGGCATCGAGCAGGCTGGCTGCCGTGCGCTCCTTGGTGCTCCCGGAGAGTTGCAGCGAATCGAGCTTGGCGAAGATCTGGAGGTCGGGCGCATCGAAGAGTCGCCCCAGTCTCACGGTCGGGGTGGCGAGGGGCTTCAGGGTACCGGCACTGTCCATCGTTGATGACTCGCATTCTGCTGCTGTTGATCCTGCTGTGCTGCCACCCTAGGCAGCACGGAGGCAATCTGGCTATCAGCAGCAGCAAACTCCCGGACTCCATGCAGGTTGGGAGCGCAGCTCGGCTCAAGGGGGTGCCTGCGACGCAGCCCTTGCGCCGAAGGCCTGCTACCGCACTTGGGTGCGCACGCCATCCCGTCCGGCTTGGCGCCCCAGCCATCGATCCACGGCAACGTAGAGATAGGCTACGCCGAGCAGCGAAACGGTCAGTCCGACGATCCACAACGCCACCGCGCCCACTCCCAGTTCTGCCACATTCATGAATGGGTAGGGGTAGTTCACGCCCGGATAGAATTCGCCGCCGGACGCTCCATAGGCAAAGGCGAAGGCCAGGTACCCATAGGGGATCAGTGCCCACAGCAGCGGATCCGTCCAGCGGAACTGGCCCTTGGGAGCAAAGGCCAGCCAGTCGACGATGATCAGCAGAGGGCTGATGATGTGGATGAGGTTATCGGTCAGGGAAAACGGGACGTAGTCCCCGCCTTGCCGGAAGCTTTGCGGCACGAGGACAACCAGGTAGATCAGCAAGGTGACGGTGATGGCCAGCATGACCGCCCCGCCCAGGCGCGCTGACGGCGTGGAGCAGCCGCGGACGCCGGCGCTCCTGAGGTCCTTGATGGTGGCGATGATCAACCCCGCCGTCCAGGCCAGGCACAGCAGGTTGCTGAGCACCGTGTAGAACAGGAAGCTGTTCCAGACCGGGGCGCTTGTCAGGATCCCCGATATCCGCAGAATGCCTGCCAGGATCAGGATGAGAGCCGCAAACCGGTAGGCCAGCGCCAGAGGCCGCCAGGTGAGGACGGCGTGGTGCCCTGCTTCTGCCAGTCGCACATCGGTCATCTTCATTCAGCGCCTTCCCGGAAGCTCGATTTCGACGCGCAAACACCATGCAGTGGACTGCCAGGGATTCAGCGACGTGAATGCAGCCATCCTTGGCGATGCTGCAGGCTCGGTCACGAATACTCCAGAGGTGGTGTACGAGGCGCGTTGCTCCCACCATAGATGCCACATCCCTTGGTTGCACCAACATGTCGTGAATTATCGTCTTCACCGGAACCGATGCGGGTACCGCATTCTAGACAGTGCACTTTCAGTGCATTATGATGCACTTATGGAAACCAGCGCGGAACAGCTCGCCCGAAGCATCGGGGCACGGGTCAAAAGCGAACGCAAGAACAACGGCTGGACCTTGGACCAGCTCTCCGAGCTCGCCGGGATCAGCCGGCGCATGCTCGTCAACGTCGAGCAGGGAACGGCCAACCCCAGCGTCAGCATCCTGCTGCGGCTCTCCGATGCCCTCGGAGTAGGCCTGCCCGCCTTGGTCGAACCACCGGAACCCCGCACCACCAGCCTCACCCGGGCCGGGGAAGGCGCCACCTTGTGGACCGGGGATAACGGTGGCCAGGGCATCCTGGTCGCCGGCACCGAAGCCCCTGATGTCGTGGAATTGTGGGACTGGACGATGGCTGCCGGCGAGCGCCACGAAAGCGAAGCCCACAGCGCTGGAACGCGCGAACTGCTGCACCTGCACCAAGGCTCCCTCACCGTCCACGTCGGCGGCCAGTCCCACCAGTTGCAGGCCGGAGACGCCCTATCGTTCTTCAGCGACGTTGATCATTCCTACGAAAATCAGGGCCAAATCTCCGCCACGTTCAGCCTCTGCGTCTACGAACCCGGCGTAGGCCACGGACACAAGAAGGAGCATAGCGATGCCACATAATCTCACCCCCACCGAATTCCTCTACGCCTGCAGCGTTGATCCCAGCATTTACGCGCTCCGCCCGGACTACCGCGCCTTGCTGCTGGTCGTTGAGGGACTGGATCAACAGGCCCATACCACCCTCGCCGATGGCCTGATCCAACGCGCCGAAGCCCACGCCAGCGAATTGCTGTCCACTACGCCGGTGGATCAGCTGCCGCACATCAGCGCGTGGCGCGAAGCCTACCGGGCTTTTGGGGCGAAGCCGCAGCGCACCCGTAACAGCCTGGAAGCCCTCACTCGCCGGGCCGCCGATGGCCTGCCTCGGGTCAATGCCCTGACCGATATCTACAACGCCATCAGCGTGCTCCACCAGGTTCCGCTCGGTGGCGAGGATTTTGACTTGTATGACGGTCCGGCCCGCCTCACCCGCGCGGTGGGAGACGAAGCCTTCGATACGCGCGCGGCCGGCGAAACGGTCATCGAGCACCCCGCGGCTGGCGAAGTGATCTGGCGCGATGGCACCGGGGTGACCTGCCGCCGCTGGAATTGGCGCCAAGGCCAGCGCACCGCGCTCTCGGGCAACACCACCACGGCCTTCTTCATCCTTGATGCGCTGGAGCCGATGGCCGATGCCGAGCTCGACGCCGCCGGGGAAGCCTTGGGCCAGGCCCTGGAATCGCTGGGCCCCGCGGTACAGGTTTCGCGCCGGATCATAGGTGCCCAATGACAGCACGCAGTTCCATCCACAGCCTGCCACCGTGGACCTTGGCCATCGCGGCGATGCTCGCGGTCCAGTTATCCAACGCGTTGTCCGTCTCCGTGGTTGAACAGGTCGGCGCCGGCGGTACCGCATGGTTGCGCATGAGCTTTGGCATCGTGTTCCTCTGGGTCATTGCGCGCCCGGATTTCAAGGCCATCCGCAAACAAGACGTGCCAGCTCTCATCGCCCTGGGCGTGGTCACCGGATATATGACGGCCCTGTTCCTCGAGGCGGTGGCCCGCATTCCGCTGGGCACCGCCGTGTCCATCGAGTTCCTGGGGCCGCTGACCGTCGCCGGTCTCATGAGCAAGCACCACAAGGCGCTGATCTGGCCGGTCATCGCCATTATCGGCGTGGTGCTGCTGACCGAGCCGTGGCACGGGGAAATCGACGGCGTCGGGGTGCTGTTCGCTCTGGGGGCCGGGACCTGCTGGGGCTTGTACAACCTGCTCACGCAGCACGTGGGCGACAGATTCTCAGGAATCAGCGGCCTGTCCTTGACCATCCCGGTCGCCGCCCTCGCCACCCTGCCCGTCGGGCTGCCCCAAACCCTTCACGGAGATTTCACCTGGTGGGTCCTGCCCGCCGCGGCCGGCATCGCCTTGATCACCCCGGTGATCGCCTTCGGCTTGGAGATGCTGGCCCTGCGGCGCATGACCCACAGCGCCTTTGGCACCCTGCTATCCATCGAACCGGCCTTCGGTGTGCTGATGGGCCTGCTCGTCTTGTCCCAGACGCCAACCTGGTTCCAAGTACTGGGCATCGTCTTGGTGGTCTGTGCTGGTGCCGGGGCCCAGCGAGGTGGGCGCCGGCAGCAGGCGGCGCTGGAACCCATCGATCTGCCCCGGGAGCCGACGAAGTAACCACTACGCGGCGGCCGGGATTCCAAGTCCCGGCCGTTGGATTCCTGAAGTTCCGATGGCCGGCAACGACGGTAAGCATCATCACCCGCCTGGCACGGATCACCATTGATACGGGCACTGAGCCCTCCGACACGGGATAAGAAGAGGGACGTGACGCTCCTTGGACTCGAAAACTTTCTCTCATCCACTGTCCCGTTTTCGAGTACTGGGAACATCGTCTGGTTGAACCGATCCATGCACTGCGTTTGAAGTAGTTGCTCTTCTGCCGGATCTCTCCATGGGGCTGCCGTGCGGCCATCAGGCCCCGGGTTTCATGTTTCCCTGGCCAATCGAGGGACCAGCCGGATCATCACCACCATGATCACCAGTTCAACGAGTGTTTGGGTCACCACTGCCATCGGCGCCAAAGCAAAGGTTGCCGGCAGGGCCAGGGCCATGGGCAGGACCACCAGCGAATTCCGTGTGGTGGCCGAGAACATGACCGCCCGCGTGGCACCGGCATCGAGCCCTGCGGCCTTTCCGGCACCGCTTCCCACCAGCACGGCGATGACGGCAAAAATCAGGTAGAGCGGAACCACCCGGGCCAGGGAAGCAAGCTGGGTGGCCACCGTGGGGATCTGCGAACCCACGACTGCCGCCAGCGTTCCCATCATCAGCGGCACCATGGCCGCGCCCATGGTTTCGCCAATGGCCTGCCCGGCCCGGGTTTTCCGGCCCAGCAGTTGAACCAGGGCGGCTGCGGCCAGCGGGATGATGATCAACAGGATGAATGCTCGAATGAACGGCGCAATCTGGATTGCCGCCAGTGCCTGCGAACCGGCGAATAACCACAGGTAGAGGGGCAACAACAGGATTTGAACCAGCATCAGCAATGGCGTGGCGGCCAGCAGACGGGCTTGGGCCCCACCGGCCAAGCCCGTGAACACGATGACGTAGTCAATGCAGGGGGTCAGCAGCACCAGCAGCACACCGAGCAGCAGCCCTTGGTCATCCATCACGAATCGAGACAGTCCCCACGCCGCCAACGGCATCACTGCGAAATTCACGCCCAGCACGGTTCCCAGAAAACGCAGGTCGCGGAAACCCTTGCCGGCCTCTGCCAGCGGCACAGCCATGAAGGTGGAAAAGAGCAAGAGCATCAGCGATGGCTCGATGAGCTCTTGCATCACCGGTACCGCGGGCGGGGACATCAGGCCGAGGGCCGCACCCCCGGCGATGGCCAGGAGATAGAGGAGCGCCTGGTGGCGCTCCCACCAGTGGATTAGTACCCGCATGCCCGGCCTTTCCTATTTCCGGGTCCCGCGGTAAGCGGCCCTTCAGGCGCGCCGTACCTCAAGGCGGTCGCGGGAACACCAGGCCGGGCTTCAGCTTCTGAAATACGCATCAGCTCAACCCTAAGCCTTCCAGGCCCTCGGGAGCCGACGATGCCCCACGGTCCATGCTGTGGCGGCGCGGGAATTGCGTGCGGGGCAGCATCCCTGCGCTCTGGCGGCCTAGGGTGCCCGAGGGGCAGATGCCGTGGCTAGACTGGGCCCATGCATACTTCTGAGTCCGTCATCGCCATCACCGGAGGGTCGCGGGGCATCGGCGCGGCGATCGCCCAGCGGGTGGCCCAAGCCGGCCACCATGTTGCCATCGGCTACCGCAGCAACGAGGAGGCCGCCCAGGACGTGGCGCAGGAGGTCCGCGCACTGGGCCAGCAAGCGATGGCACTGCAACTCGATGTCACCGATCCCGGCTCGGTGTCGCAGTTCTTCTCAGCCAGCCAAGGGCTTGGAACGCTGCGCGGCGTCGTGGCCTCGGCCGGTGCGGTCCAAGCAGTGGGTTCCCTGCAGGAGCTGGATCCCGAGGAGATCCGCGGTGATCTCGAAGTAAATCTCTACGGCGCCATCCTGACGGCTCGGGAAGCCACCCGGTACCTGGCTGCCACGCAGGGTTCCCTGGTGCTCATCGGTTCCTGCGCCGCGACCCTGGGCAGTCCCGGCACGTACGTCCACTATGCTGCGGCCAAGGCCGGCATTGCGGCGCTGAGCCTCGGGCTGTCCAAGGAACTGGCCGAGGATGGCATCCGCGTCAATTGCGTCGAGCCCGGTACGGTGTGGACGGATTTCCACAAGGACCCGCAGCGCCCGGCAAAAGTGGCTGCTTCCATCCCGCTCGGGCGCCCCGGCGTTCCCGAGGAAATTGCTGGCGCGGTCGCGTGGCTGCTCTCCGAGGACGCCTCGTACACCACCGGTGCGACCCTGCGGGTAGCCGGCGGACTCTGATCCGCGCCACGCCGCGGGGACGCCAGGTTCTCGCGGGCCGGTGCTACAGCCCGGGCGCGAGGGTGCGCTCAGGCGGTGGCCCCACCACCTGCAGGTCGAGATCCGGATTCGCCTGGATGCCGGCAATCACCGTGGAAGGATCAACCAGCCCCTCGGAATACACCGGCGCCTTGGCCGGCTCCGAGGTCACATCGAAGAATTTCTCGAAGACCCCGCCGGTGAGCAGCCCGAGCATCTGGGTATTGTGCGCACCGATAGCGAAGCTGTGCACGGTCCCGGCCGGAGCGTGCAGGAAATCGCCGGCCGTCAGGAGCACCTCGTGGCCATTGACCCACAGCCACACGCGTCCGGAGAGGCAAATGAAGTTCTCGGTGTGCAGGCGGTGGAAATGGCGGATGATGTAGGGCTGCACCGCGGCCAGCGTATTGACTGCGAAGTAGCGGCCGCCGGTATTGGCTGGCCGCGCCAGGTAGCTGTTCAGCGCATCGGGCCAGGCCCGGTGCTCGCCTCCCCCGGCGCTGAGGAAGTAGCCGCCACCTCCGTCAGGCAAATCCAATGACGCCGCGGCACCGATGCCCTCGGGAAGCTGCAGATCCCCGGGGTTCAAAGAGTCCATGGTGAACAGGTGGCGTTCGGTGCGCTCCGCCCCAGCGAGCAAGTCCGCCAGCGCGCCGCCGGGCGCGCTGAACAAGAAGAGTCGGGTCATGTGGCCCAGCATCCGGTATTCCAGGCTCTCGCCCGGCGCCACATGGAAGGAGTCGCCCTGGGCCAGGATGCGGGTCGTCCCGGCAACGGTGACCTGCACGCTGCCGTCCACGACGAAGAATGAGCGCTGCACCGCGTGCAGTGCGGAGCCGGTGCTGTGCGCACCGGCCGAGCCCAGGATGAACGCGGCTTCAAAGAGCCCGCCGGTATCCTGGGTGCGCGCGACCACGGTGACCAGCTGGCCATCGACTTCATGGCGTTCGCCTTCGCCCGATGCCAGGTAATAGGGCACCGGTTCCCCGGGCAGGGCGTTGATGACAGGCGCCAAGCGGTGCATGCGTTCTATATCGATCTGGGTCATGATTCGCTGTGTCCTCGTGGTGTTTGACGGTGTGGATTGGCGGCTTGAAGGTGCGCGGAAAGGAAATTCTCGATTTCCGCGAATCCGAATGTGGTGTCCCGGGTTCCGGGCTGCCGGGTATTGCGGGCGAGGGCGGGCGCACGGACCTCCGCCTCCAGCCGGCCATCATCCATGACGGCAGCCAGCTGCACGTCCAGGCGCCCGGGCGGGTTGATGAATCCGTGGCGATAATCCTGGAGCAGGTACAGTTCGGCGGGCACCGACTCGGCTTCGAGGCGCTCGAACAGCATCTGGGAGTGCACCGGCGGCACCAGTTCATCCGCGGTCCCGTGGCAGATCAAGAAGGCCGGGGCCTGGGCGGAAACGTGGCCCAAGGGGGATGCCTGCTGGGCCACCAGCTGGCCGGGGCCGGTCTCCGGATCCACGCCCAGCAGGCGCCCTTCGGGTGTCTGCTCCCAACTGCGCCCGGCCGGGCGTTGGGCAATGATCATTTCCAGGTCCACCGGTGGATAGCAGGCCACCACGCAGGCGACCTGCGCGTCCGACGGTGCCTCGGGGGCCGGTGCCGAGGCCTTCAGCGCTGCCAGGGCGGCCAGGTGGGCACCGGCCGAAGCACCCCATACGCCGATGCGCGCCCCGTCGATGCCCCACTGCGCTCCGCGGGCCCGAAGATGCCTGATCGCGGTAATCACGTCGTCCAGGGGCGCCGGGAATTTGGCCTCGCCCGAGAGCCTGTAGTCAATGGAGGCAAAGGCCATCTTGGTGCGTGCGGCACAGGCTGCGAGGTCCGGGGCCAGCGTGCGGTCGCCGGTGAACCAGCCGCCGCCGTGCAGCCAGATGACCACCGGGACTTCGCCCGGCGCGTCCGCCGGAACGTGCAGATCCATCAGCAGCGCGGAACTTTCTGCGCCGGCGTAGTCAACGGAAAGATAGCTGCGCACGGCATGGTTTGACGATGAAGAAGTCATGCAGTCAATTTTCGGGGGTCCATGGTGCCGCTGGCCATCAGGAAAAACCGAACCGGCGTTCGGCAGATCCGAAGCAGCCGGCCGGGCTGTGGCGCTGGCACGGCCCGGTTCCCTGCCACGCATGCGCTACAGTCGAAGCGTGGATCTTACCTTGCACCAGCTGCGTTGTTTTATCGCGGTGGCCGATACCCTGCATTTTGCGCGGGCCGCCGGGCTGCTGCATCTGAGTCCCTCCACGCTCAGCGGCCAGATTTCCGCCTTGGAACGCCAGCTGGAGTGCAAGCTCTTCGAGCGCAGCCCGCGCACCGTCCTGCTCACCGCCAAGGGGCTGGAACTGGTGCCCATGGCCCGCGAGACTTTGAACTCTTCCGAAAGAATCCTCGACTGGTCGCGCTCGCCCCAGAAGTCCGTGCTGCATCTGGGGACCCCGGCGGCCAGCGCAGGTTTGCGGGCCATCCTGCAGGCGGCGACCGCGCGCATGCCACGGGTGGACCTGCGATTGCGGCCCAGCGGATTCACCGGCGGGCTGCAGGCGGTGGAGCGCCGCGAGGCGGACTGCGCCTTCGTCTTCGACCTGAACCCGGGCGCCAGCTACCCGGGGCTGAAGACCTCGGTGTTGTGGGGCGAGGAGCTGGTGGTGGCGATGCCCGAAGCCCACCGCTTCGCAGCCCGGGATCGCGTCACCGTGGACGACTTGCTGGGCGAGACGCTGATCGGGCCGGCACAGACGCAGCCTGCCGGCCACGCCCCGGGGCGCTACTGGTACGAAACCATTGATCCTCGGCTGCCGCAGCAGTGCACCATCAAGCACCTGGTGGATTCGGCCGACGAAGCCATGGAGCTGGTATCGGCCGGCATCGGCATGAACATCGCTGGCTCCTCCGTGATTTCCTCCTATGCTCGTCCCGGCGTGCGTTTTGTGCCGCTGGACACCGAACTGCGGGTGTGGGTGCTGCTGGCCACCCGGGATGAAAAGCTGTCCCCCGAGCTTGAATCATTCCTCCGGATCGCCACCGCCCGCACCGGGGACCCGGATCGCGCTTGCGGACGCGACGAAGCCGCCAGCGCGGGTCCTGCCGATATAGTGGATGCATCCTCCGATGTCGACCCAGTGCGGTGAACGGAGTGTCCACTGCCAGCACCACGTCAGCAACCGGAGTTTGCCTCGATGACTTCTGAAAGCCAGCTCCGGCGGAGCCTGCCCCGTTCGCGGGCCGAAGAGCTCGCGCTGTCCATTGAGGAAGACATCCGGCAGCGCCAGCTGGTTCCCGGAGACATGGTCGGCACGCTGCACGAGATCCGCGCGCAAACCGGGCTGGCCAGGTCCACGGTGAGCGAAGCGGTGCGGCTGTTGCGCGAGCGCGGAATGCTGGAAATCCGGCCGGGCCGCGGTGGCGGCCTCTTCCTCGCCCAGCGCACCCCCGTGGTGCAATTGCGCCACACCCTGTTGAACGTCGCAAGCTCAGCCACCGCGACGCAGGAGGCCATCGAGCTGCGTGAGGCCCTTGAACTCTTCATTGCGGTGCAGGCCGCACGCCATCGCACCGATGACGATGTGCTGCGCTTGCGCCGATCGTTGCAGCTGCTGCGCGAGGCCCAGCACGATTGGGAAGCGTTCATGCAGGCAAATTGGGCGCTGCATCGGGATATCGCCGCGATCTGCCCCAACGAAATGGCGCGGGCCGTGTACCTCTCGACCCTGGGCTACCTTCAGCAGTCTTCCGCCGGGGCCCTGCTGGATGAGAATACGGCTGCGGGCGCCGGGTATCGGCGCCGCCGGGTGGAGGTCCACGAGAAATTAGTTGAATCGATTATCGACGCCCGCGAGAGGGATCTGCCCGGGATCGTCCAGGAGCACAATTCCCCGGACTAGGTGCCACTGGCGTCAGCGGCGGGGTACAGCACTGGGCGGCCTATCACCGGCGCAAAGCGCCGGTGATAGGCCGCTGCCTGGCCAGGTTCGACCGATTACGCGGGATTTGCGGCAACTTCGGAGCGCACGGCGTGCCGGGCCTCGTTGCCCACGATCGTATTGCTGATCGTGCCAAGGCGTTCGATGTCCACTTCCACGGTATCCCCTGGCTGCAGCAGCCATTGCGGGTCGCGGGCATACCCGACTCCGGAGGGTGTTCCGGTGGCCAGAAGGTCGCCGGGCCTCAGGGTGAAGGTCTGCGAGATATGTGCCAGCGTTTCCCCGAGCGTGTACACCATTTCATCGGTGTTGCCATTTTGCACGATTTCCCCGTTGACCCTCGTGACAACCTGCAACCCGTCGCGCAAGTCGCCGACTTCAGCGGCCGGGACCATGGGGCCCAAGGGACCGGAGCGATCCGCGTTCTTCCCGAGAATCCATTGCGAGGTCAGTTTCTGCGCCCGCCGGGCGGTGAGGTCATTGAATGCGGAATAGCCCAGGACTGCCTTCAAGGCCTCGTCTGCGGTGGCGTCGACCAGGGTATCGCCGATCCAGGCCACGATTTCCCCTTCCCAATCCAACCCGGCCTCTCCCGCCGGCACGGGCACCTCGGCGCCATCGACGGTGAGCGATTGCGTCCAGCGCGCAAAGAGCGTGGGGTATTGGGGCAGTTCGGCATCCCGGTAGGAGCCTTCGGCCACGTGCTTGAGGTAATTCAGCCCGATGCAGATGACCCTGGCCCCGGGCAGCACCGGAGGTACGAAGGGCAGGTCTCGGGCTGGCAGGACCTGCCCCTGGCCGGCGCTCTGCAGATGGCGGGCCGGCGCAGCCCAGAATTCCTCCAATCCGCCCAGGATTTCCACTGATTCGCCGTCCTCGGCCAGGGATGCGACCTGAATCTGCCCATTCTCGCGTTGCACGCCAATGATTCTCATGCGTTTGCCTCCGTCACGATTCACGATTTTCTAAAAGGTCTAAAAGATTCGCACCTTTTATGCTTGAATTGGAGCATGACATAGATTCCGGTCCGTGTACAGCCCGGGATCCCCGCAGCGCACCACTCGATAGGCTGGTCCGGCTAAGTCTCCCCCTCCCATAGATTCCGAAGGAATGAACCATGAGCGCAGAATTCCGCCAGTACCTTTTCCCCGAAGGCCACCCCCGCATCGCCCGGATCAAGGAGCTGGACGCGTATCAATACCGGGAAGCCGCGAGGGAAGAAGGCAGCTTCACCGGCGAGCTCATCAAGGGCTGGACTCCGCTCTATCTCCAACCGTTCAAGGGGGTCACCGAAGCGGGCGAACTGCGGGAAGGGCTTCATCGCCTCGAGCCCGCCCGTCCCGGCGAAGCGGCTCCGCTGGGCGCGATGCTTGAGGCCGCCGGGGCACTGCTTGCAGAACTGGGCCCCGAAGACCAGGCCACGCTGATGCACCCGGTTGACGCCCCACAGTGGCAGACCTGGGCCAACCCGGAATTCATGCAATTCGATACCGGGCTGCGCCTGGAGTTCCAGCCGCCGGCGGTGCGCACCAAGGTCCTGGAACTCATGGCGGCCTCACTGAGCCCAGAAGGCTACGAGCTGGCCCACGGCATGATGCTGATCAACGGCTTCCTTGGCAAAACCGTTGGCCTGGAATCGCTCTTGAACGAATTCAGCTACAACTTCGCGCTCTACGGCACTCCGCACCCCACACAGCCCTGGGGCTGGCAGCTCTACGGCCATCACTGCGCGGTCAATTGCCTTGTGGTGGACGGGCGCATGGCACTCGGCCCGGTCTTCTTCGGGGCAGAACCCAATGAAATCGATGAAGGGCCGGACCGCGGGCTGCGGGCTTTCGACCGGCGCGTCGGCCTCGCCACCGAGTTGATGGCCACGCTGTCCCCCGAACTGCGCAGCGCAGCGACGCTGTACGAGCAGATGGTCGATCCAGCCATGCCCGAAGGCCGGGTGCACCCCGGCGACGAACGGCATCTGGCCGGGGCCTTCCAGGACAACCGGGTCATCCCCCTGGAAGGGATCTGCGTGGCTGACATGGAGGTCGGCTCC
Source organism: Glutamicibacter sp. JL.03c (assembly GCF_025854375.1). NCBI lineage: Bacteria > Bacillati > Actinomycetota > Actinomycetes > Micrococcales > Micrococcaceae > Glutamicibacter > Glutamicibacter sp. JL.03c. The sequence continues at coordinate 3,193,292 of NZ_CP107575.1, forward strand.
CGGGAGCTGGTGCTCGAGATCCTCGACGAGTTCATCTCCCCTTTGCCCAGCGGCCCCCGGGCTGCGCGGGCGCGTGAGCTGCGCGAGCATCTGGACGAGACCTGGTTTGCCTGGATTGGCGCAAGCGCCCCGGGAGACGTTTTCTACTACCGCATTCAATCCCCGGTGATCATCGTCGAATTGGACCATCACTGCGGGGTATTCCTCGATTACCAGACCCCGCAGCGCTTCCATGTGCATACGGTCATGAGGACGCCGCACGGCAATGACTATGGCCGCGCCTGGGTGAACCAGTGGCAACAGCAGTGAGCCTGCAGCTATAGCCGGAACTCCGGAACGTACCCCGGAGACGACGGGGAACTGTATCCCAGGCTCCGGGAAATGGTCCTGGCGGCCGTGCCCACGGCGGGCCACAGCGCCTGCGGGGCCGCCGCCCCCTCGGGGATGACCACCGACAGCGCGGCCGCCACTGCGCCATTGGCATCCTTGATGGCAGCTGCCACGGAAAGGGTCCTGCTCGGCAGGGTCCGGCGCACCACGCTGAACCCGGTGCGCTTCACGTGCGCCAAGACCTGGCGCATCTCGGCTTCATCCAGGGTGTCGCCGCCCGCTTCGCTGTCCTGGGCGCTGGCGAGAATCGCATTCGCCTCGGCCAGCGGGCAATGTGCCAGGAGCACGCGGCCCACGGCGGTGCTCCGCAAGGGCATGCGCCCTCCAACACGGTAGGCCACCTCCGGGGCCTGCGGCGAGGAAAGCCGGTCCACCATCACCGCTTCGCTCCCGTCGCGAATCGCCAGGATCACGTGGTGGCCCGTGGCAGCGTACAAGTCCTCGAGGTGGGGCAGGGCGATGGCTCGCACCCCATGCCCGCGTGGTGCCAGCGATGCCAATTCCCACATGCGCACGCCGATGACATAGCGCCCGTCGTCGGCTTTTTCCAGCGCGCCCCACTTGGCCAGCTGTCCTACCAGCCGCCACGTGGTCGCCTTGGGAATGCCCGTCAATCTCGTGATCTCGGACATCGACAGGATTCGCCGGGTGCCCTGGAACGCGCCGAGGATCATGAACGCCCGATCAATCACGGGCTCGCCCTGGGCCGGCCGTCCCCCTGCGCTCTTCATCGGCGTACCCCCAGCGTGATTCAGCACACAAATTGTGTTTCATTGATTGAAACACTGTCCCTGCCGGGTTGTCAAAAACACCAAGATTCTTGCAGGGCCACCGCTTCGGGCCCGCGTCCACCGTCTTGGAAAGGGAGTCAATGATGACCGCACCATCCTCCACCCACCGGTCACGAACGATCGTGTACTTCATCTGTTGGCTCAGCTTGATCGCCGATGGGTATGACCTGTACGTCTACGGCACCACCTTGCCGGCACTGATCGGCCAGGAGCCATTCAATGTCACCGCCGCGCAGGCGGGAACCGTGGGCAGCTTGGCCCTGGTCGGGATGCTCGCCGGCTCCCTCGTGGTGGGAATGCTCACCGACAAGCTGGGGCGGAGAAAGATCCTGATCGGCTCGGTCCTGCTCTTTTCCAGCTTCATGCTGGTCTGCGCGTTCTCACCGACCTGGGAGATCTTCGCGGCCGCGCGCTTTGTTGCCTGCTTCGGCGTGGGCGGGCTGCTGCCGACCGCGGTGGCGCTGGCCAACGAATTCGCTGTGCCCGAGAAGAAATCCCTGACACTGGGGATCGTGCTCACCGGTCCGGCCCTGGGAACCATTGCCGCGTCCTTGAGCTCCATGCTGCTGATCGAAACCTATTCCTTCCGTCCGGTCTACGCGCTGGGGTCCTTCGGATTCATCGCGGCGGCACTGGCCTGGAAGTATCTTCCGGAATCGCCCGCCTTCCTCACCACGGTGGGACGCGCGGCCCAGGCAGAGAAGATCTTCACCGCCTACGGCCTGGCCTCGCCCGACGCCGCCGTCCGCACCTCGAACAGCTCCGTGGCGGCCAGCCCGACCCGGCAGTTGTTCGGCGCGGCGTTCGGGGCCCGTTCACTGCGTATCTGGCTGGTGACATTGCTGTCCATGCTCACGATGTTCGGGGTCAGCACGTGGCTGCCGCAGATCATGCGCAACGCGGGATATGGCCTGGGCTCCTCGGTCTCATTCCTCCTGGCGTATTCCGTCGGCGCGATGCTCGGCACGGTGCTTGCTTCCTTGGCCAGCCAGCGTCTTGGCGTGAAGCCGTTGATCGTTACCGGCTTCGTCACGGCCGCAGCGGCCCTGATGCTGATGACCTCCAACCCGCCCACCGCGCTGATGATGCTGCTGGTGGCGCTGACCGGATTCGGGGGCATGGGCACGCAAAACCAGATCAACGACTACATCGCGCAGTTCTATCCAACCTCCATGCGGGCCACCGGCTTGGGCTGGGCGCTGGCCATTGGACGGCTCGGCGCCATCGCGGGTCCCACCTATGGCGCGCTGATTATCGCCACCGGAACCGGCGTCGCCGGCGCCGCAATAGCCTTCGCCATCCCGGCGATTTTCGGAGCCATCATGATGCTGACCCTGCCACGGGTGAGCCCCGCACGGGGGCTGGCGAACGACTCGTCCTCGGCCTCAGCACCGCTGCCAGCTTCCAAGCAATCCTAGGAGAATCCCCATGACGAACAACGAGCAACGACCTGCAGGAGCAGCCGGCGCGCCGGTGGTGATCAGCGGCGGCGGTCCCAGCGGCCTGTTCCTGGCCTTGGACCTCGCCCAGCGCGGCATCGAATCCGTGCTGATCGAGCCCCGGCAGGAGATCGACCGGCTTCGCCCGCGGGCCAAGACCACCAATGCGCGCACCATGACCCACCTGCGGCGCCTCGGGCTGGCCGACGCGCTGCGTCAAGCTGCCCCGTTGCCCACCAGCTATTCGCAGGATGTCATTTTCTGCTCGACCCTCACCGGCTACGAGATCACCCGATTCCATGAAGCCTTCCAGCTTGCCCAGGGCCCGTACCGCTGGCAGCCCGAATGCGGCCAGCAGATCCCGCAACCCCTCGTCGAAGAGGTGCTGCGTGCAGCGGTCGCCAAGAACCCGCTGATCACCACCTGGTTCGGCTATCGGACCAGCAGCGTGAGGCAACTTGAGGGCACCACGGCCTTCGGCTCCCCACAGCATGAGGTCACTGCCGAGAATGCGCACGGCACAACGCTCAGCATAAGGGCCGACTTCGTCGTCGGCGCCGACGGAGCCAGCTCCGTGGTGCGCAAATCCATGGGCATCCCCATGGTTGGCGGTTCCGCCGCGCTCTCCAATGTCAGCGCCGTGTTCACCTCCTCCGACCTGGCACGCACGGTGGAGCTTGACCCGGCGGTGCAGTACTGGGTCCTTTCCGAAGGCGTCTGCGGAATGATCGGTCCGATGGATCTGGCCGATTCGTGGTGGGCGATCATCCAGGGCGCCGACGGCAATGATCCGGACTTTGATGCGGCCTCCTCCATCCGGACCATGGTGGGCGCGGACATCGACCTGCAGATCCAGGCCACCGACCCGTGGACCGCCCGCATGCTTCTGGCCAGCTCCTATGGCCGCGACGGAATCTTCCTGGTGGGAGACGCGGCCCACCTGAATCCGCCCTGGGGCGGTCATGGCTTCAACACCTGCATTGGCGATGCCAGCAATCTGGCATGGAAACTGGCGGCCGTCCTGCACGGGTGGGCACCCCCGGCCCTGCTGGCTTCCTATGAGCTGGAACGGCGCCAAGTCGCCGAGCGGACCATCGCCGAAGCGGCGCAGAATGGCAAGTCCCTGGCCTACGACTTTGCCAGTGCCTTGCTCAACGCCCCGGGCTCCGAGGCCGACGCGGCCAGGGCGTCGGCGCAAACCCATCTGCAGGTCAAGGCCAGCGAGTTCCATTCGCTGGGTCTGGTACTGGGCTACCACTATGCCGGGTCGCCGATCATCGCGGCCGATGGCAGCGAGCCCCCGGCCTCGCATCCGATCAGCTACACGCCCAGCACTGCTCCCGGATGCTTGCTGCCGCACGCATGGCTGGCACCGGGCAGCTGCCTGTACGACCAGCTCGGCCAGGATTTCACCTTGCTCATTGACCAGCATGCCGCCGAGGCAGATGGTGCCATGGCGATCGAGGAGATCAAGGCCGCGGCTGGCGCGGCCGGCCTCCCCTTGGCCGTGCGCGTCATCGACACTTCCTTTTTCCCGGCAGAATCCCGGTGGGCAGCTTCCGCCGTGCTGATCCGCCCGGACCAGCACGTGGGCTGGCAGGGCGATGACCTCGCCGGAGTCATGGACGCGCTGCGTCTGTGCCTGGGCAACAAGACCGGTTCACTGGTGTGAGCACGCGGCAGTAGCGCAGCCTGATCAACGATGGCCCGAGGCCGGCGAGGCAATGGCTCGCCGGCCTCGGAATTTCCCCGCCCATGGAGGGGTCCTTCTGCATTGGCTGAAGCATGGCCCTAGGGGGTGAACACTGACGCGCCCCGTCTGGCTGTCCCGGGCAGCGCCTGGCATCCATGAGTCACATCGCGGCCTGGTAGGGCCGGCGCGCCCAAAGAACAGCCCTGCGCTCCGCAATCTCCCATTGCTCCCCACGGCGGCACCGAGTTACCGATCCGGTGATGATCTTCGTGCTCGAGTGGTTGAATGGGCGTTCTTCTTGCGATCAGCCGGCATATTTTCACCGTGTCCCTTGGTGTTCCTGTCGTTGCGCCCGCCAAGGCGCAACTCGCCGTTGACCGGCAGCGCACACGATGTGCAATTCAATGCCCTGCGCATGGTCGCCCCTGCGGCGGCTGGCAATCGCGGAGCAAAGCCGTCCTGGCCGATCCCCTCCGTCACGAGGCTCGGTTCGATGCAGAATCCGACCCAATAGCGCAGGTGCGGCAGGTCGTTCCCAGGCGCCATGGGCTGCCTCGTGCACACGTTCGATGACTGCCCCGACGTTGGCAGGGTTAGGATCTCGGCGCTCCAGCACCACCTTCGATGCGCTAGCACCAGGGATTTGACCTTGACCTCAAGGGCAAGGTTTAACCTGTACTGCAGGAGGTGCTGGATGCGCATTAGTGAACTGGCGAAAAGGGCCAGAGTGTCGATCAAGGCGGTCCGCTACTACGAACGACTTGGCCTGATCGAGGCGGAACGAGAGCCCAACGGTTATCGGACCTTTAACGACGATCACGTCCGGGCTGTGGTCGAAATCCGCGAACTCAGTGAAATCGGCATCTCGCCGCTGAAGGCCGGGCCGTTCGTCGAGTGCTTGGACCTCGGACACGATCACGGGGATGAATGCGTGAGCTCCCTGGCGGTCTATCGCGACTCGATCGCCGAGGTTGATCGCATGATCGACGCACTTTCGACTCGCCGAGCGGCCCTGCAGCAGCGGCTAGAAAAAAGTGCCGGCCGCTCCTTCACCCAACTCAACGCTGTGCTCGAGTTCACGACTCTGCCCCCAGGCCTGCCCGTTCCGGTGGACGACGGGGCGGTGGATCACCTAGCGGGGTCATTGGTGCCCCAACTGAAGCTGCCCAGCACCCAAGGCCAGATTGTCGAACTTTCAGCTCTCGGTCCGGGCCGCACCGTCCTCTACTTGTACCCGCTGACCGGCCGGCCCGGAGTCGACCTGCCAGAAGGATGGGACTCCATTCCAGGAGCACGGGGATGCTCCACCGAGGCCTGCAACTTCCGCGACCACTTCCAGCAGTTGCGAGACACCGGTGCGGAGCGGGTGTTCGGCTTGTCCAGCCAAAGTACCGCATACCAGGCGGAAGTCGTCGAGCGGCTGCGCCTGCCCTTCGGCATGATCTCCGATGAGAAAATGGTGCTGGCTGACTCGCTGCGCTTGCCGACCTTCGCGGCCTCCGGCCACGAGCGGCTGTATTCCCGGCTGACCCTCATCATCCGCGATGGACAGATCGAGCACGTGTTTTACCCGATCTTCCCGCCGAACACCCATGCCCTGCAGGTGTTGCAGTGGCTGTCCGACAACCCGCTCTGAATCATTTCGCCGCCAGGAGTTCTCTGACTGGGGCCAATCCAGAAAGTGCAGCCCTTGCAACTTACTGAACACATCATCGTCGAACCCAGCGTCTTGTACGTCGGCACCCCGGTCATGCTTCTATGCACCGAAAACCCGGACGGGACCACAAACCTTTCGGTGGCCTCGTCATACTGGTCGCTCGGGCGCATGATAGTGATCGGCCTGCTCAACCAGGGGAGAACTATCAAGAACCTCCTGGAACGCCCAGACATCACCGTTAACTTTCCCTCGCCGGACAAGTGGAAATCGGTGGAGTCAATCGCCGACACCACGGGAATGGACCCCGTGCCGGCCACCAAGCGTCATCGCTACACGTACGAACCGGACAAGTTCGCCCGGGCAGACCTCACGCCTCAGCCGTCTGATGTCGTGGGCCCATCCCGTGTGCGCGAGTGCGCTCTCCAATTCGAGGGCAGGCTGTGCAAAGCGACACCAGGGGCCGGGGAATACTGCATGGCCGAGGTAGAGGTGCTGAGGATCCACGCCGATCCACGGATCGTCGTGCCAGGCACCCAGCACATCGACCCCAGCATGTGGCAGCCGACCATCTATAGCTTCCGTCACTACCTCGGCGTCAGCGAAGAAGTCGGACACCGCGCCAATAGCGACACCGCTCACCCGGTGAGGAACTCGTAGAAGCTCCTCTGATCGCATTCCTCCCTAACCGCCTCCGCAACCAACTAGGAGAACAATTGAGCAACTTCACAGGCCTCAGCGCCTTCCCTCTGACCCCTCTCTCGGACGACCGGATCGACGAGCGCGCATTCGTCGGCCTCGTCGAACGCCTCGCCGCGGCAGGTGTCGACTCGATCACGGCCCTGGGGTCGACTGGCTCGTACGCCTACTTGAGCGCCGAGGAGCGCGCACGGGTTTCCCGGCTCGCCGTCGAGCACGCGGGATCCACGCCGGTATTCGTGGGGGTCGGTGCCCTGCGCACCTCGCAGGTGCTCGCGAATGTCGAAGCCGCCGAGCGGGCCGGTGCCGCAGGAGTGCTGCTCGCGCCCATGACCTACCAGCCTCTGACGCATGTTGACGTCTTCGAGCTGTTCCGCACGGTCACCGAGCGCACCGAGCTGCCGGTGATCGTCTACGACAATCCGGGTACCACGCACTTCTCCTTCACCAACGAACTCTACGCCCGCATCGCCGAGCTCCCAGGCATCGGCTCGATCAAGATCCCGGGCGTTCCAGCCGACCCGGCAGCGGCCCGCGAGCACATCGCGGCCATCCGTGCCGTGGTCCCGGCCCACTTGACCATCGGCGTATCGGGAGATGCCTTCGCCGCGGCGGGCCTGAATGCCGGCTGCGACGCCTGGTACTCCGTCATCGGTGGAACCCTCCCCGTGCAGTCGCTCGCCATCACCCGCGCGGCCCAGGAAGGAAGAGCGGACGATGCCATAGCTGCCTCTGAACGTCTCGCGCCGATCTTCAAGCTGTTCGCAGAGTTCGGCGGGAGCCTGCGAGTAGTCGCCGCGATTGCAGAGCAACTCGGCCTTGCTCCAACACGAAGCCTGCCGTTGCCTCTTCTGGGACTCACCGAGGCGCAGCGTGTGCGAGTGAGCGAGGTGGTCGATGAACTCGGCCTCGACTGAAAGCGCAGAGGAAGTCGCTGATCCCGCCGAGAAGGGCCGAGGGTGGGCGCTTGCCCGGTACGTCGCCGCTTCGACGCTAGTGCGCTCGGCCGATGGCGGCGCGGTGGTCGCGATCGTCTTGCTCGCCCAGGCTTCAGGCCTGCCCGGTTGGGTCTCGGGGCTGCTCGGCGCTTCGATCACCGCGCCACACCTGCTGGGTCCGTTCATCGCGCGCCGCCTCGACACGGCACGGGACGGGCGGAAGGTCATCGCCCTCGCCGCACTAGTCCACGGTGTGCTGCTGGGTGCTGCCGGCCTGCTGCTGCCCGTCACGTGGGCTGCTGTTCCAGCGGTGCTGCTGATCGTATCGGGCCTGTTCGGGCCGATGCTCACCGGCGGTGTCAGCAGCCGCTTGCCTTCGATCGCGGGCCCGTCGCAGAGAAGCCAACGCCGCGCCCAGGGCTGGGATGTCGCAAGCTATGGCCTCAGCGGCACCCTCGGCCCGGCGGCGGTCGCCTGGATCGCCGCCGGCCCTGGGCCGCTGACGGCGACACTCGCGCTCGCGGCCGCCGCGATCGCCGGCGCCGGAGGCGTGCTCATTCTTCCTCGACAGGATCCCCAGGTTGCCGCCGCGGACGTTCCCTCGCCGGGGCGCACACTGCTGGTGATCTGGCGATCGGGGCCGTTGCGGCGGACTCTCTCGCTGACCGTCGTTGTGGCGTTCGCGGTGGCCGTGCTGCCAATTTACGCGGTGGCGGTTGCTCCATCCCTCGGAAGCGCCGCGCTGGCTGGCACCTTGGTCGCCGGCTACGGAGTCGGAAGCTTGACGGGTTCCGCGGTGCTCATGGCGTGGCCGCTGAGGGGAGAATCAGATCGGCTCACTGCGGTGCTTGCCCTTGTTGTGGCGGCCAGTCTGGCCGTGGTGCTCATGGTTCCAGGATTCGTATCGGTCCTGGTGTCCTTCGGCATAGCGGGAATCGCGAATTCCTTGTTCTTCGCTGCAACGCTTGCTGCGCGCAGCGAGCATGCGCCGGCCGAGGCCCGCGGGCAGGTGTTCATCTGGGTTGGCGCCCTGAAGATCGCTGCTGGATCCGCAGGCACGGCGGTGGCGGGCGCGCTTATCACGGGTATCGTGTGGCTGCCGGTCGCGCTCGTTGCAGGGCTGACTGCGCTGGCCGGCCTAGTAAGCACAGCCGAACGCGTGAGATCTCGTTGACCCGGCTACCATTGCTTGTGCACCAATTCGGTCCCGCTTGGAGTGGACCGGATACCCGGCGGCGAATAGCGTGATGTCATCGTTGTGGAAGAACTCGGACTCCGGCATGCTGCTGACGAGCGCGCAGGCTGCCGCGATCAGGCAGGTTCTTCATGGGCCACCTCCTCGTATCAGACAGCGCGCGAAAATGCGGGAGCGATTCTCGGGCATCGACGCAGGGAAACGGCGTTGAGCAAGCACCTGGAGGGCACTCGATTAGCGCTTTCCTCGACCACGCCTCCGGAGGCGGATGCCCTGGGGTCTGGCCCGCCAAGAAACGGTCATCCGGCCAGAACAGCATCTTGCTTTCATGCTCCAGGAATTCAATGCATCGGTCCCAGGAGGTCGCCGAATCCTTGGACCTGAGCATAAAAGTGACGACAGCCATCGCTGGGCCTGCTGGCCACCGATGGCTGTGGCCCGAGGGCCCGGGTCTTTGCCCCGCCGCTCTAGCCGCGGGCCCCTGCCAGCTGACGCGCTGCGTGCACGACCGTGGCGTAGGCCGCGGCGCTGGACTTGGGGGTGCGTTCCAATGAGTCGCGGTCAACCTCGAATAAGCCCAGTTTCGGTGCGTAGCCGAAGATCCACTCGAAGTTGTCCATCAGCGTCCAGTGGCAGTAGCCAAGCACCAGTGTGCCTGCGGCGATCTGCTGTTCCAGGGCGGCCAAGGACTGCGGGATGAACTGCGCACGGATTGCGTCATCGGCAATCTGAATGCCATGCTCGGTGACCAGCACCGGCACCCCGGAGACTTCATGGGCATAGCGCACGGCACCGGCGAGGGCGGTGGGATCAACAACGGACCCCATGCCATTGCGCACTCCTTCCTGCGGGACCTCGCCGTCGGGACCGTGCAGGAAGGCTTCATAATTCTGCACGCCGATGAAGTCATCGTCGCGGGCCACGCGCAGCCAATGATCATAGACCGCGGCGCGGCGGGCATCTCGACGTTCCTCGCCGCCGGGCAGCGCACGCTCGTCGGCGATTGCAATGGAGACTCCCACGGGCAAGTCGCCGCGTTGGGCCTTGATGGCAGATTTTGCTGTCCGGTGCGCCACGGTGAAGGCCGCTTGGAACTCTTCTTGGACATCCGAGGGAATCACATTGGACGCATAGTAGCTCTCGGTTCCCGCGGCGCGAGCTGCCTCCCGGAGCATCTGCCTCTTGAGGGCTTCCGCCTCGGGCGGGAGCTTGCCGCCAGCCTGCAGCAGCTGCTCCAGATTCGGCTCATTGATGGTCACGGCGGCTCCGAGGCGGTCTCCGATTCTTTGCATGACCCGATCGACTTGGTCAGCGAAGCGCTCCGCCGCGTCGCTGGCCAGCCAGGAGCCGGCGGCCGAAAACCAGTGGGGCGCCGCAAAGTGGTTGAACGTCGCCAGCGGGGTCAGCCCCCGTTGCAGGGCCGCGTCGACCACCGCTTCATAATGGTCCAGTTCCCGCCCGATGGTCTTTCCGCGTTCGGGTTCGATCCGCGCCCATTCGATAGAAAAGCGGAACGCGTTGAGCCCCAGCGAGGCGACCAGGTCCAGGTCCGCTTCATAGCGCTCATAGGCGCCGCAGGCACGACCGGACGGCTCGCTGAAAAGGGTCGGCTGGAGATGCTCCAGGAACCAGATATCGCTGTGCGAATTGTTCCCCTCATTCTGATGTCCCGCGGTAGCAACGCCCCATAGGAAATTCTCTGGGTAGTGGGTCATGGGCCAATGTCCTTTCGGCTCGTGGTGATGTGGTGAATTTCGTGGTCGGCGGCTAGCGCGCACCGCGCACCAGCAGGATGCAGAATCCGCCGAGTATGCTCGACAGCGCACCGGCGATGAACAGTGCCGAGAAGTTCGGTCCCGTTGTCCCTGCGCCGATGGCCAGCAGGAACGGGGCAACCGCCGAAACGATGGTGACCGGCAGGTTATCCGCGATTTTCAGGATGCCCAGGTCCTTGGCTGGATTCTTCTTGTCGGGAAGGATTTGAGTCGCCAGCACCAGTTCTACGGCGAAGTAGACGCCTTGGCCCAAGCCGACGACAGTGCAGGCAATCAAGTACATTGGCAGGTTTGGCGCGAAGGAAGCCAGGACCAATCCGATACCCAGGATCACCGCCGCGGCAAGGATGAAGGGCTTGCGCAGGTTCAGCCGGTCGCTGATCTTGCCAATGACCGGAGCTACCAGCATGGTGATTCCTGCATTGAGCACTACGGTCAAAAGGATCGCGGTACCCAGGGATGCGGGCTGCAAATGCAATCGCTGGAGCATGTAGATCGCCTGGTATCCATTCAGGGCAGCCACACCGGAGAACACCAGCATCCGCGAGCTGAAGACCCAGGCGAAATCGGCATGGCGGATTGGATTGACCCAGAAAATGCCGAGCAGCTGGGCGGGGGTGCTGCGCGGGCGATGCTCGGGGTGGTGCGGGTCGCGGACAATGCAGGCCAGGCTGAGGACGCCAATGACGGCCAGTGCGGTCGGGATCGCCACCAGCGGAAGCAGGTGATCGCCAAAAGGCACCGCGACCGCCATGCCGATCAGGGCACCCAGGGGCGTGCCCATGCTCAACAGCGCGGTCGGGGCACCACGGCGATCATCGGGAAGCTGGTCGGTGAGCAACGCGATGATCGTCACGCTCGCGGTCACGAATCCCAGGGTGATCAGCAGGTGGGCTGCGACAAAGACCGGTACGTTCCGGGCTGCCACCAGCAGCACGCCACCGATGGTGAAGGCGAGCGCCGACAGCAGCAGATAGGGCCGGCGCCGTCCCCAGCGTGAACGCGAGCGGTCGCTGAGCGCCCCCACCAGGGGCAGCGCGGCCAGGGTCAGCACACCGGCCACCGCGCTGGAAATGGAGATCGTGGTGGTCGCGGCCGAGGCGTTGAGCTCGGTGGCTTTGAGCGTGAGCGTCAGCAAGGCCGCCGACATCTGGGCGGCGCCGGCGCCGATCATGGCGAGCACGAGAAAAAAGACCAAGACCCGACGAGAGCGGTGGGTTGCCGTGGCCATCGGACCTGTGTGTTCTTGCCCTGCGTCATCGGTGGGCGGGGAGAGAAATTCCCCTTGGGCTGGGTGTGTCATGGTGAGGTTTCCTTAACCTTTGGGGCCACTGCAATGGGGCCGGTAAGCACCGCCATTTCCCGAACGGCCGGTGATGCAGATCACTGTAACACGAAAACTTAAAGGGTTACATGTTTTCGTGTGATCGCTGATACAGTTCAGGTATGACAGGCACCAGGGGCACCTACCGGAAAACAGCACAACGACGCGAGCAGATCCTCGACGCCGCCTTCACGCTCTTTGCAAAAAACGGCTACACCGCCAGTTCCGTCAATGAGATAGCGCGCATGGTGGGCATCAGCCAGACCGGTGTGCTGCATCATTTTGCCGGTGGCAAGCTGGCCCTGCTCACGGCCGTGCTCCAGCAACGAGATGCCTTGGCGGAAGAGAAGCTCCAGGGCAAAACCGGCAGGGACTTCCTCGCCGCGCTCGTCGAAATCTCCCGCGTCCAAGCACAGCAGCGCGGCGTCGTCCAGCTCTACCGCAACCTGTCCACCGAAGCCGTGGACAGCACGCACCCAGCACACCAGTACTTCCATGAACGGCTGAGGAGAATCGCCGACGCTGTCACGCAGTCCTACTCGGAAGTCCTGCTCCAAGACGGGCTATTGCCCGGAGTCGAGCCACGCGCCGCGGCCCTCAACACCCTGGCCATGACCGAAGGATTGGAAGCCCTCTGGCTGCAAGGCATGGACGTCGACATGGCCGAAGGGATCCGCGACTACATCAACGGCTACCTCCAGCGCCCGCTCTAGGATCCCAGCCCACACCCCCTTGCTCGTGAACCCCGACCCCCCAAGGAACATCCATGACCGTCCGCGTACGCCCCGTCACCATTGAGCACCACCGCGAACCCCTGGGCATCGGGGAGGCCGCGCCGCGGCTGTCCTGGATCACCGACACCGCCCTGGGCGGCTGGTTCCAGCAGGGGTACGAGCTGGAAATCAGCAACCAGGAAACCGGGGAATTGCAGCGCACCGGGCGCATCGACTCCCCGCAGCAGATCCTTATCCCTTGGCCCGCCCAAGAGCTTCCCTCGCGTGCCGCACGGGCGGTGCGCGTGCGAGTCTGGGGCGCTGATCACGATCCCTCGCCCTGGAGCGAGCCAACGGTACTGGAAACCGGACTGCTTGACCCGGCACTGTTCCGCGCCTCGGCCATCAGCCCGCACCTGCCTCCCGCGGGCAACAACGGCGAACCCGCGGCCTTGTTGCGCGGGGAAATCGACCTCGCGCCCCGGATCGCAAAACACGGGCAAATCCGCTCGGCCCGCCTGCGTGCCACGGCCCGGGGCATCATGACGGTGCATCTTAATGGCCAAGTCATCGGCGAGGATGCCCTGAATCCCGGCTGGAGCAGCTATGACCAGCGCCTGCGCTACCGCACCTGGGATGTCACCGCCGAGCTCCGCCACGGTGCCAACGCGCTGGGCATCCACCTGGCTGATGGCTGGTTCCGCGGTTTCCTCGGTTTCGGGGGCTTGCGTGGTCTCTACGGCGAGACGACAGCTGCCTTGGCGCAGCTGGAAGTACGGCATGCCGACGGAACACTGTCCATCCTCGGCACCAATGATTCCTGGCGCAGCACGCTGGGGCCGGTCATCCGAGCGGACCTCTACATGGGGCAGACCACCGATGCCCGGAGCGTGCCCGACGGCTGGGACGAACCAGGATTCGATGACAGCGCCTGGACCCCGGTAACGATACAAGCTCTCGAGACCAGCACCCTGGTGGCCCCTGAAGGACCGGCGGTCAGGCAAACCGGGCTCGTCGCTCCGGTGGCGCGGCTGGTTAGCCCCTCTGGATCCACCATCGTGGATTTCGGCCAGAATCTCGTCGGCCGGCTGAGGGTGCAGATCCCCGCCATGGGCGCCGGGCAGAAAATCACCTTCCGGCATGCCGAAGTACTGGAACATGGCGAGCTGGGCACCCGGCCCCTGCGCTCAGCCCAAGCGACCGATGAGTACATCAGCGATGGCAACGCCGCGCAGTGGGAACCCGAATTCACCTTCCATGGCTTCCGCTACGTCCAAGTCGAAGGGTGGCCCGGAGAAATGGGCCTCGACGCGCTGCAAGCCGTGGTCCTGCACACCGACATGGCCCGTACCGGCGAGTTCGACTGCTCGGATGAATTGCTGAGCAAACTGCATGAGAACGTGGTGTGGAGCATGCGCGGAAATTTCCTCGACGTTCCCACCGATTGCCCGCAACGGGACGAACGGCTCGGGTGGACCGGGGATCTGATGGCCTTTGCTCCCAGCGCCGCCTACCTCTACGACTGCTCCGGGATGCTCTCCGGCTGGCTCGCCGACCTCGCAGCCGATCAGCTGCCCAACGGCAACGTGCCGGTCTACATCCCCTGGGTGGACGTCGACCCCTCGATGCCTCCCCTTGATGCTGAAGCGGGGTGGGGCGATGCCGCCACCGTCGTGCCGTGGACCCTGTACGAGCGATACGCGGACATCGGCATCCTCGAACGCCAATGGGACAGCATGGAACGGTGGGTCCACGCCATGCTGCGCCGCGCCGGCGATCAGCTCGATTTCGCCAGTGGCGGGTTCTCCTTTGGCGACTGGCTTGATTCGGCGGCTCCGGATGACCAGCCGTGGGCGGCACGCCTGCCGTGGCAAGCCGTCGCCACCGCCTACCTCGCCCAGTCGGCGCGGATCATGCGTGACAGCGCGCAAGCCCTGGGGCGCAGCGCGGATGAGCGCTACTATGCCGAATTATTCGAACGCTGCGCGGAACGCTACCGCCAGGAGTATGTGACCCCCAGCGGAAGAGCTGCTTTCCCCTCGCAAACCGCCTATGCCCTGGCGATCCGATTCGGGTTGCTGTCTGCGCAGCAGCAGGAGCATGCTGGTGCCCTGCTGGCAGCCCAGGTCGCGGAAGACGGATTCCATATCGGGTCGGGTTTCCTCGGCACCCCGCACATTTGCGACGCTCTGGTGCAGACCGGCCAGGCGGCCACCATGTGGCAGTTGCTGCGGCAAGAAGAATGCCCGTCGTGGCTCTACCCGGTAACCATGGGGGCTACAACCATCTGGGAACGCTGGAATTCGATGCTGCCCGACGGCTCGATCAATCCTGGCGGCATGACTTCCTTCAACCACTATGCCTTCGGCGCGGTGGCCGACTTCCTGCACCGCAGGGTCGGCGGACTGGCCCCTGCCGCTCCGGGCTACCGCCGTCAGCGGATCGCCCCGGTGCCGACCAAGGACTTGTCCTGGGCACGCACCCGGCTTGAGACTCCTTACGGCGTGGCCTCCTCCTCCTGGACCCTTGACGGGGAAAGCTTCGCCTTGGAGGTCATCGTTCCCTCGTCAACCTCCGCGGAAGTCTGCCTGCCCGACGGTTCCGAGCCAATCATCGTGGGCTCGGGAACCCACCACTTCAGTTGCCTCTTCCAGGAAGGGAGCGCAGCGCGCAGCGCCCCGACCTTTGACGCAGCCTAGGATTCCACGGTGACCGGCATTCCCTGAAACCGCCGCGGCCGCGCTGCAAGCGTGCCAAATGCCGGTGTCCATCAGGAAGTGCGGCACCTGCCAGTTCATCCTGGGCCACAACGCCAATCGCCCCCAACCATGATCAATGGTTGGGGGCGATGGCTTGTTGCGCGATGGCTCCTAGTGCTCGCTGACGCGCTCACTCTCGTTGCGTTCCAGGGCCACGGAAGCATCATCCTGGGTGCCGCGCTTCTTCAGGTTCTTGCGCACCAGCGGCCAGAGGGCGACGAGCACGGCGGTGGCCAGCAGGCTGGTCCACACCTGGGTCCGGCCGCTCTCCGAGCTGAGCATGACTCCCAGCACGCCGGCGATGGCGGCAAACAGCAGAATGTTCAGCCACGGGTGCAGCCAGACCTTCAGCTTCAATCCCGCCACCTCTTCGGGCGTCATCTTCTGGCGCATGCGCATCTGCGTCAGCGCAATGAAGACGTAGACGAACAAGGCCACCAGGCCGGCAGAATTCATGATGAAGTCGAAGACTCCGGAATCAGGAGCAGCGAAGTTCACGATGGTCGCGATCACTGCACCGGAGGTGGATGCCACCAGCGCCCACAGCGGGACACCGTTCTTGGAACGTCGGGCCACGAACTTGGGGGCGAAGCCCTGGTCAGCCAGCGCGGCGAACATGCGCGAGGCCGAATACAGTCCGGAGTTGAGCACCGAAATCACCGCGGTGAAGATCACCAGCTGCATGATCATCGCCGCTCCGGGCAGGCCGAGCAGCTCGAAGACCTTGGTGAATGGGGCCGCTGCCACGTTCACTGGCTCAGGCAGCTCGTCCCATGGAATCACCATGGTAATGATCAATACCGCGCCAACGAAGAAGAGCAGGATGCGCCAGACCACGGTGCTGGTGGCCTGCTTGATTCCCTTGGCCGGATTCTCCGACTCGGCGGCGGCCATCACTGCGATCTCGGTGCCGAAGTAGGAGAAAATCACCAGTGCCACACCGGTGAGCGCCACGCCGAAGCCATTGGGGGCGAAGCCGCCGTGCGCCCACAGGTTGCTGACCGACATCGTGGTATCAGGCCACAGGCCCAAGGCAAAGAGCAGGCCGGCACCGAGGAAGACCACGATGGCCAGGACCTTGATGCTGGCCAGCCAGAATTCGACTTCACCGAAGGTGCGCACCGAGATGGCGTTGGTGCCGATGAAGATCAAGATCAGGATCAACGACCAGGTCCAGGCGGGGAGGAACGCGAACCAGGAGTTCAGGGTCTCACCGCCAAGCACCGCCTCGTAGGCGAGCACGCCGACCCAGAAATACCAGTACAGCCAGCCCACCAGGTAGGCGGCCCAGTTGCCGAGCCCCACGCGGGCATATTCCATGAAGGAACCGATCGCAGGGCGAGCGGCTGCCATCTCGCCGAGCATGCGCATGGCGAGGAAGACCAGCAGTCCTCCGATGAGGTAGGAGATGATGGCGGCGGGTCCCACCGAACGGATAACGTTGCCCGAACCGACAAACAGGCTTGCGCCGATGATGCCACCAAGGGTGATCATCATAACGTGGCGTGATCGAAGTCTCTTGGGTTCTGTCCCGGGGTTGGAGGGATTCTGGGGGTCCGGCTGCGCCGGTAATGGGGGGCCTTGTGTTTCTGCCATGGCTGCCTCACTTGGGAAAAGTTCAAACTGCAGGGGTTGTTGCAGACATTTTGCGTACGGTACAGGATAAGCGTTGACCCTTGAGCGCAGAAATTGTGTGTCGACTCATCCGGGGGCGCCCCGGGCCTGCTCGCAGGCCCCTGCAATGCGGCACGCTGGCCCGGTGGCTTCTACGTGTTCATGGCCCGCCCGGCCAACTGCGTGTTCCCGTGCAACGTTCCGGTCGGCACCCCGAGGACCACCGGCTGCGGACCACTGGTGCAGCACGAGGAACCCGTTGGCTCCGGCGCATCGCAGGAGCCAGCCAGATCCGTGGAGCAAACACCCGTCTCCGGCAGTTGCAGCTCGACCCGGTCAGCGGCGTGGGCATCCCCGGAGAGCGCGGCGGCGATTGAACGCACTTGCTCATAGCCGGTAGCCAGCAAGAAGGTGGGCGCGCGGCCATAGCTTTTCATTCCTACGATGTAGAAACCCTTCTCAGGATGCGCCAGCAGCTTTTCACCGTGGGCGCTGACCGTGCCGCAGCTATGGAATTCCGGATCAATCAGCGGCCCCAGCTGGCGCGGTGCTTCCACGCTTTCATCCAGATCCAGGCGCAGCTCGGAGAGCATCTGCAGATCCGGGCGGAAACCGGTCGCCGCGATAATGCGGTCTACGGCCAGCTCGCGGCCATCCCCTAGGGTCACCGCCAGTTGCTTCCCCGATGTCACGGAGGCGACGGCAACATTTTCCAGCACCTGCACGTTGCCGTTCTCCACAAGTCGGCGCAAGCTGGTGCCCAGCTGGCCCCGTGCTGGGAGCTGATCAGCGGCTCCGCCTCCATAGAGGCGGATGGTGTTGGCCGTCCCGCGCAGTCCCCACAGGATGGTGGTGTCCGGGTATCTCTTCTGCAAGCGGCCCAGGGCGATGATGGTGTTGGCCGCCGAGTGCCCGGCACCGAGCACCAGCAGCGACTTCCCGGCCAATTCCGGTTCGTCCGCGCCCAGCGGATCCGGCAAGCCGCCCACGATGAAACCGCGTTCGCGGGCTTCGGCTTCGCCGATGGCCTCGATGCCGGCTCGGCCGACCGGGTTGGGCTGGTTCCAGGTGCCGCTGGCATCCACCACGGCCCTGCCGATGACGTCGATCTGGCCCTCAGCGGTTTCCGCGCGCACCAGGAAGGCCGCGTCATTGCGTCCAGCGGTACGTGCCTTGTCGGCGCCTCGGCCATCTTCCAGCACACGGCTGACCTTCACCACGCGGTGTCCGTAGCGAATGCGCGGTTCCAATTCAGGATGGGCCGCCAGTGGTTCCAGGTACTCGCGCACCAGCTCGCCGCCGGTGGGCAGCTTGCTGAGCTGAGGCGCTTCCCAGTCCCCCGCATATCCTTCGCGTGGGTTTTCCAGCAGGCGCCGGGAGGCGGTGTCGATGTTGTACCGCCAGGGTGAGAAGAGCTTGATGTGCGCCCACTGCTGCATGGCGGCGCCCGCGTGCTCCCCCGCCTCCAGAACCAGGACTTCCTGCCCGCGTTCGCGAAGGTGCGCCGCGGTGGCCAAGCCGACAGGCCCGGCACCGACGACAATCACTGGATGGGACTGGCTCATGGAAAGCTCCTTGGCTGGGAAATGGGAGGTTAATGGCTAGTTTGCTGGCAGCAACTCAGAAATCAAGGACTCGATCCGGCTGCGAATTTCATCGCGGATCGGGCGCACCGCTTCAACGCCCTGGCCTGCCGGATCATCCAGCTTCCAGTCTTCGTAGCGCTTGCCGGGGAAGATCGGGCAGGTGTCCCCGCAGCCCATGGTGATCACGACGTCGGATTCCTTGACCGCTTCGATGGTGAGGATCTTCGGAGTTTCCGCCGACATGTCGATGCCTTCCTCGGCCATCGCCTGCACGGCCGCGGGGTTGACGGAATCGGCGGGCGCGGAGCCTGCCGACCGAACCTCGATCCGCCCCTCGGAAAGGTGCGCAAGGTAGGCAGCAGCCATTTGCGAGCGGCCAGCATTGTGGATGCAGACGAAGAGCACCGAGGGCTTGTTCCTATCAGTCATGATGATGTTGTTCCTTAGGCTGACGTGGTGGCGAGTTGAGTGGAGGGGAAGAATTTGCGTGACCACAGGGCCACGTAGACCAGAGCAACCAGGATGGGCACCTCGATCAGTGGGCCCACTACCCCGGCGAGGGCCTGGCCGCTGGTGGCGCCGAAGGTCGCGATAGCCACGGCGATGGCCAGTTCGAAATTGTTGCCGGCCGCGGTGAAGGCCAACGTGGTGGTCCGCGGGTAGCCGAGATTAAGTGCGCGGCCGATGAGCATGCCGGCGCCGAAGACCACGACGAAGTAGGTGAGCAGCGGGATGGCCATGCGCAGCACATCCAGCGGCTTGGAGATGATGTTATCGCCCTGCAGGGCGAAGAGCAGCACGATGGTGAACAGCAGCCCGCACAGTGCCCACGGACCGATCTTGGGCAGGAACTTTCCTTCATACCATTCGCGTCCCCTGGCTTTTTCGCCAAAAGTTCGAGTCAGGAAGCCGGCCAGCAGCGGGATGCCCAGGAAGACCAGCACCGAAGCGGTGATGGCGGCGACGGAGAATTGCGCGCTGGTGGTTTCCAGGCCCAGCCAGGATGGCAGGACCTGCAGGTAGAACCAGCCCAGCGCGCCGAAGGCGATGACCTGGAAGACCGAGTTGATGGCCACCAGCACGGCGGCCGCCTCGCGGTCGCCGCAGGCCAGGTCATTCCAGATGAACACCATGGCGATGCAGCGGGCCAGGCCCACAATGATCAGCCCGGTGCGGTATTCGGGAAGGTCTGCCAGGAAGATCCAGGCCAGCACGAACATGAAGGCAGGGGCCAGGATCCAGTTGATCACCAAGGAAGTGATCATCAGCTTCCTGTCGGCCAGCACGCGACCGGTTTCGTTGTAGCGGACCTTGGCCAGCACGGGGTACATCATCACCAGCAGGCCGATGGCGATGGGCACAGAAATACCGGCGACGGTGAAGCGGTCCAGTAGCTCGCCGAGCTGCGGGAAGATTCGTCCCAGGCCCAGTCCGGCGGCCATGGCCAACAGGATCCAGAGGGCGAGATAGCGGTCCAGGAAAGACAGTTTCTGGGCCACAGGGGCTGTATCGGGCACAGGCGCGGCTGTCACTGACTTCATCACTCCAAAGATAGACATCGACGAACATCGATATCTTGAGTATGATGAAATATATCGACGTTTGTCAATCTCTTAACGGAGCACCCCAGAGAGCGCGGGACATGAGCACGCACAACTTGAATGAACCTCCACAGCCGGCCGAAAGCATCGATGCGTCGTGCTGCGTTCCGGCGCACGGCGAGGGCATGCTGCAGCCCAAGGAAGCCGAACTGCTGGCCGCTCGCTTCAAGGCTTTGAGCGACCCCAATCGCCTGCGCATCCTCTCGATCGTCTCCTCGAACCAAGACGCTGAAACCTGCGTCTGCGACCTGCCTGGACCCCTGGGGCTCAAGCAGCCCACCGTCTCCCACCACCTGAAAATCCTGGTGGATGCCGGAATCCTGCACCGCGAAAAGCGCGGTGTGTGGGCATATTTTTCTGTCGTGCCTGGAGCACTGGAATCACTGGGCTCCACACTGCTGCCCAAAAACTAGGCTTGCCTTGCAGGTTCAGAGGCGCAGCTCGTAGAGACAGGTATCCATCCACTGCCCTGCCAGCGGCCCGGACGCGACCTGTGCTATCCGTTCCCGGAAACCCACTTCCCTGAACCCGAGCTTGACGTGCAGTTTCCGGCTGGCCTCATTGTGGGTGATAATTGCCGACTGAAGCATCCAATAGCCCTGCGCGATGGCCCTGCCAATGAGCTCTCCCATCAGCGCCCGCCCTATGCCCTGGCCGGCAGAGTCCGGATCCACATAGATTGAATGCTCGATAACCCCGCGGTAGGCAGGGCGTGCTGAAACCGGCGCGGCCGCAGCCCAGCCGAGCACATGCCCCTCCAGATCCACCGCGACCAGTGACAGCGCGGGGATTTTCCCGCCAAAGAATGACTCCCGGGTCGGGACGTGGGATTCAAAGGTAGCCAGCCCGGTCGCGATCCCCTGTCCGTAAATGCGCGAGACATCCTGCCAATGACTTTCGGCCATGCCGGTGATCTGGATTTCTACGCCCTTCAACTCCCCCGCAGCCTTCCCTACCCGCCGACCGATCCTACTTGGTGCGCAAATCAGCGATGAATGAATCCGCACGCTGCAGGTTCAATTCCAGCTTGTCCCGCTTGGCGCTGGCTCGCTGGATGTAGTCATCGAGCTTGGCCCGCGCCGCGGTGTCCTGCGGGTTACCGGCGAGCGCGTCCACCGCGTCAAGCAGCTCGCCCATCTCTTCGAGGCTGAATCCCAGGGGCTTCATCGAGCGAATCACCAGCATGCGCTGCAAGTCCGAATCGCGGTAGATCCGGAAACCGCCTTCGCTGCGGGTGCTGGCCGGCAACAGCCCCACCTCGTCGTAGTGGCGGATGGTCCGGTGCGAAAGCCCGGTGGCCTCAACCATGTCCCCGATATGCATCGAGCCGCCTGCGTGCCCCGTTGCCGATTCGTCCATGCCGTCCTCCAAGTCCTGAATTTAAACCCTACCCTTACGTTAGGTTAGAGTTAAGCGGGATGATTCATGCCAGCCTGGCGCCTTTCGAATCATCCGCGGCGCAATGACGCGCACCCCCAAGAATTCTACGCAACCCCAGCGTTCCCCGGTCTTTACCCGCCCGCCCTGCATCGAAGGGAGCTCTTTAATGAGCCCAATCACCAGTTCGGAGCCGTCAGCCTTGGCTCCGCTTGAACGCCAATCCGTGCTGCGCACGCTGAAATCCCCGCGCCTGCTGAAGACCGAGGTGCTCGGCGGGCTGGTAGTAGCCCTGGCCCTGATTCCGGAGGCCATTGCCTTCTCCATCATTGCCGGCGTGGATCCGCGCATCGGGCTGTTCGCCTCCTTCACCATGGCAGTGTCCATCTCCTTCTTCGGCGGCCGCCCCGCCATGATCTCGGCCGCCACCGGCGCGATCGCGCTGGTCATCGCGCCCCTGGTGGCCAGCCACGGCACCGACTACTTCATCGCCGCGGTCATCATGGCCGGGGTCTTCCAGGTGATCCTGGCACTGCTGGGCGTGGCCAAGCTGATGCGCTTCATCCCGCGGCAGGTGATGGTCGGTTTCGTCAACGCGCTGGCCATCCTGATCTTCCTGGCCCAGGTCCCCGAGCTGCTCGGCGTCCCATGGCTGGTCTACCCGCTGGTGGGCCTTGGATTGCTGATTGTTTTCGGCTTGCCCAAACTGACCACCGCAATCCCAGCCCCGTTGGTGGCCATTGTGGTGCTCACCGGGATCACCGTCCTCGCCTCCGTGGCCGTGCCCACCGTGGGCGACAAGGGCCAGCTTCCCGAGTCCCTGCCAAGCTTGTTCATCCCCCATGTGCCGCTGACCTTCGAAACCCTGCAGGTGCTCTTCTCCTATGCGCTGGCCATGGCCTTCGTGGGCCTGCTCGAATCCCTGATGACCGCCAAGCTGGTTGATGACGTCACCGACACCCACTCGGACAAGACCCGGGAATCCTGGGGCCAGGGCGCGGCGAATATCATCACCGGATTCTTCGGCGGCATGGGCGGCTGCGCGATGATCGGGCAAACCATGATCAACGTGAAGGCTTCCGGGGCGCGGACCCGGATCTCCACCTTCCTGGCCGGCACCTTCCTGCTCATCCTGGTCGTCGTGCTCGGCGACGTGGTGGCGTTGATCCCGATGGCCGCGCTGGTTGCGGTGATGATTTTCGTTTCCATCGCCACTTTCGATTGGCACAGCATCCGGCCCTCCACGCTGCGCATGATGCCCAAGAGCGAAACCACCGTCATGCTCATTACCGTGGCATTCACCGTCGCCACCCACAATCTCGCTATCGGCGTCGGGGTCGGCGTGCTCACCGCCATGGTGCTCTTCGCCAACCGGGTGGCCCATCTGGTGACGGTCACCCGCAGCATCGAGGAGCACTTCGAAGAGAAGATCGCCAAGTACGTGGTCAACGGCGAACTGTTCTTCGCCTCCTCCAATGACCTGTACTCGCAGTTCAACTATGCTCAAGACCCGCAAAATATTGTCATCGACATGCATAGCTCGCATCTCTGGGACGCTTCGACCATCGCTGCCTTGGATTCGATCACCGGCAAATACGGGAAGTACGGCAAAAATGTCCAGATCGAAGGGCTGAACCAGGCCAGTGCGAAGATGCGCGAGCGCCTGGGAGGAAAGCTCGGCGGGCACTAGCTCTGGGGATTTAATGAGGACGGGCAGCCATCCTAATCAAGACGGCACATCGGAATAGCCGCCCGAACTTTTGATCGCCCTAATCATTCCGAAGATTTCAACAGGACCCTCTTTGCTCCGCATGTACGGGGCCTGCAGCACGGGTATTTCAGCGCACATCACCCTGGGCAAGGGTGGAGATGGCTTCTCGAATCCATCGGGACTGGATTTCGCTGGCCGCCAACGTAGTGATGCAAGACTGGATAGAAGTCCATACAGTGCCCGTATGGCTGCCCTGAGCATCACCGGCAGGGCTCTGTGAACTTGCGGCCGTTACCAAAAAGGCCGGAATGCCTACCTTGTCGGATCATGGCAAGGTTGTGATCAAAGCCTATTCAGCTAGGGGAATCACCCAGCTGCGCCACGACCGCGTCACTCTTCGCGATTCCGCACTGGCGATGGCGCGCTCAGCCGCGCATAGCGGCGACCGCGCAACTCTGGACCAGGCAATGGAATTCTCCAATTCCAACCGCGCGGAGCTTGCGGCGGTGAATGCCAGGGAAGCTCAGCGGGTAAATTCGTGAATTACCCTCAAGCCCGCTTGCGCATCGCCTTGCCAGCTGAATCGGGCAGGTGAAGCCAGACGTGGTGGCTCGCGGACCAGCCACCGGAGCAACGTGCACTTGCTGACCGTGATCCTTAGCTGATAGCAGCACGCCTGGTACCTGCCCCACAGTTCACGGCAACGCAGCCAGGTCACGGCGCCCATTCTTATTCATTGACATATGCATAGGATCTTTCCTGCCCGCGTGCCACAATCCGAAGAGGATCGTAGCGTCGGGCACCTGCTGGCGCGTTTTGAGCAAGGAGGAAACGGCGGCAGTGCAAGCGAGAATGGGGCAGTCCCAGCAGCGGACCAACACAGCCTGGATCATCATCGTGGCCTCCGGCGTTATGGCAGGGCTGCATATCTGGAAGCTCTCCCCGGCGCTGACCGTGATCCAGGACGAGCTGGGCTTCTCGCTGATCTTCTCCGGCGTATTGCTCGGAGTGGTGCAAGTGGCCGGCATGCTCGGAGGCCTGGCGGTCTCGCTGCTCGCCGAAGTGATCTCGCAACGCCGCACGCTGATTCTCGGCCTGCTCCTGCTGGTTGCCGGCAGCGCGCTGGGGGCCGTCTCGCCCAGCGCCCCATGGCTGCTGGCCACCCGCGCGCTGGAAGGTGCCGGCGTCATCATGGCCACCGTCATGGGACCGGGACTGGTCCGGCTGCATGCGCCCGCCAAGAACTTGAACATGGCCGTGGGCTGGTGGGCCGCCTACATGGGCATGGCCACTTTCCTCGGGGTCTTCTGCACCGCACTGGCCCTGCAGCATATGCCGTGGCACCTGTGGTGGGCCGTCCTCGCGGCCATCACTTTGCTGCCCATTCCACTGATCCTGAAGTTCGTCGCCGCGGACCGCCCGTCGGGACCGGCGGCCCTGCGCGAGGCCGTCCAGCGCATCGCCATCACCGCCCGTTCCTCCCGCGTGTGGATCTCAGGACTCATCTTCGGCTGCTATACGGTGCAATGGATGGCAGTAGTGGGGTTCCTGCCCACAATCTATGAGGATTTCGGCCTCACGCCGGTGGCCGGCGGTTTGGCTTCTGCCGTGGTAGGGGGCCTGAACGCCGTCGGCGCCATTGTCTGCGGAGGCCTGCTGCACCACGGGATCAACGGGCGAACCCTGCTCCTGGCCGGTTTCGCGTTGATGTCCCTGACGTCGATGCTGACCTTCGTTGTGGATTACCCAGTGCAGCTGGTGTGGGTCCAGATGCTTTGCGTGGGCTTGTTCTCGCTTGCCGGCGCGAGCATTCCCACCACGATGACCCGGGTCATCGTGGATCTGGCCCCTGCCGGAGGTTCGGGGCCAGCGTCCATGGGCTTGAGCCAGCAGATCTTCAACATCGGCAATTTCGCCGGCCCGATGCTGCTGGCCTTATTGGCCACGTTCAGCGGAGGATGGAAATCCACCTGGACCCTGACCGTGGCGTTCGCACTCCTCGGAGCACTTTTGACCATGGTGCTTTCCCGCACGAACTCGCCATTCGAGACCACTGGACCAGCCCGCTAGCAGCTTTGGGCCACCTGCCGCTATCTGCTGGCCGGCGGCTCGATGCCCAGCTGCCGGGCAATGCGATGCAACTGCCCGGTGGTGACTGCATTGAGCCGGATTACCGTGTCTTCGGCCATTGCCTCGGGCGACGGAGCGTTCTCTCCCGGCGCACGGATCGCACGGGCCCCGGGTTCCAGCTCGGAGCTCTTGACGTGGGCAATGAATTCCTCGACCTGGGCCGTGTAGTCCTCCAGGTCGCGCAGCTGCGCGACGTCCAAGGCGATGATCAGCGTCCCCTGGGCTTCTTCGCTCTGCCGGGCTGATACCGTGTCTGATCCAGTGAGCGCACCACCCAGGGCTTCGACCAGCAGGCCCAGCCCGAAGCCCTTGAATCCGCCGAACGCCTTCAGGTACCCGCCGGGACCTGTCCAGGTGTCCGGTGCGCTGCCGGTGCTGTCCTTTTCGAAATGCAGCCTGCCCGATGCCACCTCGCTGGTAGCGAAGTCCAGCACCAGATGCGGGGCCTTGGCCCGGGGCACACCGGCGGCTATGGGGTTGGTCGACAGCCGTGGCTGGGTTCCGCCCGGCGGGAGCACCGACTGCAGCGAGCCATTGTTGTTCCCGAAGACCAAGGTGATGACACCTTGCTCGGCGGCATCCTCGCAGAACGGGGCAAAGCGTCCGGCGAAATCGCTATTGCGCACCGTCACCGCGCTGATACCATGCTCCTTCGCCCGCTCCACCGCGAGCTGCGTCGCGTCGCGCAAGGCAAAGTGCCCATGGGCGCGCTGGCCATTCATGGTCACCAGGGCCCCGCGATCCTTCTCAATCGTGCTCCGGGCCGCCGCATTGGTGATCCCCTCGACCGAGCGGTCCACATATTCGGGCAGCCTCCGCAACCCATGCGAAGGATGCCCGGCCAGTTCCGAGGCAATCAGGTGGCGGGCCATGTAGGCGCTGTCCTCGGCGCTGGCGCCAACCGCCTGCATGCAGCGTTCAATGAAGCCGTGCAGCTGGTGCGATCCGAAGGCTGTTTCGCCCGCCGGCCTGGTGTCATCACTCATGCTTGCTCCTCTTGCTCTTGGTCCAAGGTCCTGTCCGCGCTTTCCCGCAGGACAGCGATCACCGCTCAGCGCACGTAGTCGGCGCCGGTGATGTCCACCGTAGCCCCCGTCAGGTGCCGCGACCGGCCACTGGCCAGGAAGACCGCCAGCTCGGCGACATCACTGGCCGGGGTCATTTCTCCCAGCGGAAGGGCCGTGATCGACGGGTCGTCGGCGGCCAGGTGGCTGGAGAGCTCGGTGGCCACCCACCCCGGGGAAATGGCGTAGGCGAGGATCCCCTCCTTGGCATAGCCGCGGGCAATGCCCTTGGTCAGCGACTGCAATCCGCCCTTGGCGGCCCCATAGGCCAGATGCTCGGCGTCATCGCCCCGGTGCGCAGACCGGCTGGTCACGTTGATGATCGCACCGCCACCCTGCCCGCGGAAATGCTCGATGGCCTCCCGGCACAGGTCCGCTGGCGCCTGCAGATTCAGCTCCAGATTCTTCGCCCAGCCTTCAGCCCAGGCTTTCGGATCATCCACCGGCGAATCCAGCCAGGCTCCGGCGTTGTTGATCAGCACATCCACCTGCCCCAATTCGGCCACGCTGGCAGCGAAGAACGCGCGACGTGCGGAGGCATCCGTCAGGTCCGCGGCCAGAGCGGTCACCCTGCCGCCGAATTCTTCGCTCACGCTGGCGGCCGTGGCGGCGCTTCGCCCGGCGTGCGCCACGATGCGCGCACCTTCTCGATGCGCGGCGCGCACCATCTCCAGGCCGATGCCGCGCGAGGCACCGGTGATAACAAGGCCCTTGCCTTCCAGCAGCCCCGCCATTTAGGCCACCGCCTGGGCGCCGGTGATTTCAACGACGCTGCCGCACAGGTACGGTGCCTCGTCGCTGGCCAGGAAAGCCACCAGCGCGGCAATCTCGTGCGGGCGTCCCACCCGCCCAAAGGGCACCAGCGAATCCAGGTCCTCCACAGAGCGTCCCGTGCGCGCCAGATTCGCCTCGACCATAGGGGTCAGCACCTCGCCCGGGGCGATGGCATTGACTCGAATCTTGTCCGGAGCATAGTCGCGGGCAAGATTTTTGGTAAAGGAGACAACGGCTGCCTTTGTCACGTTGTAGGCGATGTGACCCGGAGCCGGGCTGATACCCCATTGGCTGGCGGTATTCACGATGGATCCACCACCCTGGGCCTGCATCAGCGGCACCACGAGCTTGGAGAGCCGGTACAGGGAGTCCAGGTTCACTGCGAAGGACAAATCCCAGTCCTCGTCACTGAGTTCAAGCAGTGGTCCGCGCCGGTTGATCCCGGCATTGTTCACCAGCACGTCGATTTGGCTATGCTCTGCGACGACTTCCTCGATCGCGCTGGCGCAGGCCTCGGCATCAGTGAGGTTGAAGACCGCGGTGGCCGCCTGGTAACCGGCAGCACGCAGCTCGTTCTGCAGCGTCTCGGCTGCTTCGCGATTCGTGTCAGCGATGACTACTGTAGCGCCTTCGACAGCCAGCCTGGCGCAGATGGCCGCGCCGATGCCACCGGCACCACCGGTGACCAGGGCGGTCTTTCCCTCGAAACGGCGAGCGCCGTAGGTCTCAATATTTTCCAGGATCATGATTATGTTTCATGCCTTTCTCATGTAGGGCAGTGGAAATGATAGCTCTTTGGATGTTGTTTATTTGCGGGACACGATCTCGAGGGGTACTTCGTAGCGGGCGTCGAGCATCTCGGTGATATCTTTCGGCGCTGTCATGGATTCCAAGTCGAGTTTCCCGCTGGTATAGAGCTGCCAATAGTCGATGAATTCACGCTTGATCAGCCCCGACATCAAGTACAAGCCAATAACATTGAAGACCGCCATGAGGAAGAACATCGAGTCGGCGAAGGAGATCACCGGGTCCAGCGAGACCGCGGCTCCGATCACGGTGAAGCACAGGAAGAAGCACTTGTAGACGGTTTCAGCTATCGGGTTGTCCTTGAAAAAGTAGCAGAAGGCCTTCATGCCGTAGTAGGAATTCGACATGATGGTGGTAAAGGCGAAGAGCACGACCGCCACAGTGAGGACGTAGGGGAACCAGGACACTGCCGAGGCAAAAGCGTTGGAAGTGATCACCACTCCGTCAGCGCCGACGTTAGCCGGGTCGTTCCAAGCCCCGGTGACCACGATGGTCAGCGCTGTTATCGAACACAGGATCACCGTATCCGCGAAAGGTTCCAGACCGGCAACCAGGCCCTCGGTGGCAGGGCGGTTGGTCTTCACGATCGAATGCGCGATGGGAGCATCTCCCACGCCGGCCGAGTTGGCGTAGGTGGCACGCTGGAAACCGATGATCAATGCGCCGATCGCCCCGCCGGTTGCACTATCCATCTTGAAGGCTTCGGAGAGGATCAGCATCAGCGCGCCAGGCAACTCGGTGATGTTCACCAGCAGCACCACTGCGCAGGCCATGAAGTAGAAGACGGTCATCAAGGGCACCAGAACCCCTGCGGCCTTGGCAATCGAGCGCACACCGCCGATGATCACGGCTCCGGCAAAGACGGCCAACACCACTCCGATCACCCATTTATTTGACGCGAGGAAATCCCCGGCGGCGCTCCCCGCAGCGATCGAAACCAGCTGCGCTGTCGCTTGATTGGATTGGAACGCATTGGTGCCCATGGCTGCGATCATCATGCACGCGGCCCAGCCGGCGGCCAGGAACGCGCCGAGCTTACGATGGCCCATATGGGCCAAGCCGCTCTTCAAGTAGTACATCGGCCCACCGGATATCTTCCCGTCGCTGATCCGGCGGAACGCCACCCCGAGCAGGCATTCAGCCATTTTGGTGCTCATTGCGAAGAATCCGGCAATGAACATCCAGAACACAGCGCCCGGCCCCCCAACGGTGATGGCTATGGCCACTCCTGCGATGGTACCCAATCCGACTGTGCTGGAGACGGCGGTGGCCAATGCCTGGAAATGCGTGGCTTCCCCTGGCGCGTTGGGCTGCGGGAACTTTCCGCGTACCAAATCGCACGCGTGTTTCATGCCCCTCAGGTTCAAGGCCCGCAGCTTCACGGTGAAAAACAGCCCGCACACCACGATCCACGTGACAATCACCGGGATATGTGTGCCAAAGAGCGGGATCTCGAAAAAGATGATGGCAGAGAACGATTCTGCGAATGAGCCGAATTTCTCTTCAAGGAAAGCATCAATGTTCACTTCACGTCCTCCAGGGGCGACGGTGTGGTGGGTTGTTGCAGGGAAACACACGGCTGCGCGCACCGGTGATGAGGTGCCGGTGCGCCCAGCCAGTATTCGTCAGCGTCTAGTCGACGCTGAAGATGGTGCGGTGCCATTCCTTCCTGGCGTCGCCAGTCAAGTCGAACATCACGTGCTTGATCACCGTGTACTCGTCCAGCGAGTAGGTGGACATGTCCTTGCCGAAGCCGGACTGCTTCATTCCCCCGTGCGGCATTTCGGAGATGATCGGAATGTGGTCGTTGACCCAGACACAGCCCGATCGGATTTCCCGGGTGGCCCGGTTGGCCCGGTACACGTTGGTGGTCCAGGCACTGGCGGCCAGCCCGTAGGGGGTGTCGTTGGCCAGCTCGATGGCCTCCTCATCCGTGTCAAATGGAGTGACGGCCAGGACCGGGCCGAAGACCTCCTCGCGGAAGATCTCCGAGTCCGGGGTCGCGTCGGCCACCAAGGTGGGCAGGTAGTAGCTGCCGTTGGCGAATTGCTCTCCTTCCGGGATGCCGCCGCCGATGACTCGGGCGTAGCCGCGGGCGCGCTCGACCATCTCCGCCACCTTCTCACGGTGCGCCATGGAAACCAGTGGACCCATATCGGTGGCTGGATCGGTGGTATCCCCGATCTTCACCTGCGCGTACAGCTTGGAGACCCCGTCGATGAATTCCTCGTACAGGCTGCGGTGCACAATGGCACGCGTGGCCGCGGTGCAGTCCTGGCCGGAATTGATGAGCGAACCGGCTACCGCACCGTGGATTGCCGCTTCCAGATCGGCATCCTCGAAGACGACGAAAGGAGCCTTGCCCCCCAGTTCCAGATGCACGCGCTTGGCGGTGGTAGCCGCCGCATCCAGCACGGTGCGCCCCACCGGGGTGGATCCGGTGAAGGACAGCATATCCACATCCGGGTGGCGCAGCAGGTAGTCTCCCACGATCGATCCCTTGCCCACGACCACGTTAAGCACGCCATCGGGAAGACCGGCTTGCGCGGCGATTTGGGCAAACAAGGTCGTCGTCAGTGGAGTGATCTCCGCCGGCTTCAGGACAATCGTGTTTCCCGCCGCGATGGCCGGCAAGACTTTCCATGCCGCCATCTGCAGCGGATAGTTCCACGGCGAGATGGAGCCGATGACGCCGATCGCCTCGCGGCGGATCGACGAGGTGTGATCGGCCGAGTACTCCCCGGTGGCTTTGCCTTCCAAGTTGCGAGCTGCGCCCGAGAAGAAATCGATGTTGTCGATGGTGCCGGGCACATCGAATTCCCTGGCCAGGCGTATTGGCTTGCCAGCCTGTGCCGATTCGAGCTGCGCGAAGTCTTCGGCCCGTTCTTCCATAAGCCGGGCGAACTTGGCGAGAACCGCGGAGCGCTCGGCAGGGATCGTGGTGGACCACGGGCCGAAGGCGGCTTTGGCCGCGGCCACTGCCGCATCCACGTCTGCGGTGCCGGCCAGCTGGATGCTGGCGATTTCGGCACCGGTGGCCGGATTCGTCACGGATGTGTACTGGCCGCTGCTGCCTTCAGTCACGCGTCCATTGATGAACTGGCCCTGAACCAGGGCGCTGAGCGTGGTTTCGCTCATGGTCTGTTCCTCATTTTCTTGTGCTTCTACTGGTGCATTTGATTCTGAAGCCGGGGGTTCCCAGCGGAGTTGGCGTTGCCCTGCGGGGCCCAGATATCCGAGAGCGTGTAGCCCTGCGGGAAGAGGTCCTCGGGGTGCACGCTCCACTGCGCGCGGCCGGTGATCCAGCCGCGGCCGGTGATGGTGGGGCGCACCGCCTGGCGGCCGGCCACCTCTTCGGTCCCGACAAGCCGTCCGGTGAATTTCGAGCCGATGATGCTGTAATGCTCGAAGTCCTCGCCCAGGGCCAGCTGGCCGCGGGCGTGCAGCGCCGCCATGCGGGCGCTGGTGCCGGTGCCGCACGGGGACCGGTCCAGCACGCCCACCCAGCTGGCGGAGTCCTGCGGATCGAGCACGCCATTGGAGAGCACCACGGTGTTCTGGTTGCGCTTGCCCGGTGCCGGGGCACCAGAGTGCAGCATCACCAGGGCCACCTCGTTGATTTGCGGGAACAGCGGGTGCTCTACGCGCAGCTGCTGCGCGGCGGCCATTTTCACCATGGCACCGAGCCGGGCCAGCTCCTTGCCCCGGTCCGGGTCGAGCCCCAGGCCCAGCTGGGCCACATCCAGCTGGGCGAAGAACTGCCCGCCGAAGACCACGTCCACCAGCACCTGGCCGGACTCCGGCAGCAGCAGCGGCGCGTCGATCTGCACGGCGAAGGATGGGACGTTGAGTACCGTGACCGATTCGACCTTGCCGTCGGGGCGCACCGCAGCCAGCGCGGTGATGACCCCGACGGCCGTATCGACCACTACCGTGGTTTGCGCGCCCCGGGCCTCGACCAGGCCGCCCTCGATCGCCGCGGTAACCGCGCAGATCGTGTTGGAGCCCGACATCGGGGTGAACCCGCCCTGCTCCAAAACGATGATGCCGAAGTCGCTGCCCTCGTTCACCGGCGGCAGCAGCAGCACCGCGCACAGCGCCGGGTAGCCGCGCGGCTCGTGGAGCACCAGCTTGCGCAGCCAGTCAAGGTGCTCCTTGCAGTAGGCCAGCCTTTCGGCCATGGTCTCGCCCTTGACCAGGTCCGCGGCGTTGAGGATGATGCGGCCGGGTTCACCCTCGGCGTGCACCTCGATAGTGTCGATATATTCCATGATTAAGCAGATACAGGCAGGACGCCGGCCTTGGCAAGGATGGCCTCGAACCGTGCCTTGTCGGCGGCCGAGAGTTCCTGCAGCGGGGCGCGCACCGGCCCGGCCGGGTGGCCGATCAGTTCCAGCCCAGCCTTCAGCCCTGCCGGGTAGGGCACCGACTCGAGGAAGTCGGAGATCTCCCAGAGGCTCTTCCACTGTTCGCGGGCCGCTGCGAGGTCCTTGCGCACGGCCAGGGTGTCCCAGAAGCGGGCGGCCAGTTCTGGCACCACGCCGGCAGCGCCCCAGACCGAGGCTTCGGCACCGAGGCTGACCCCCAGGAAGGTCAGGGTGTCCCAGCCGTTGAAGGCCTTGATCTTGTCCGTGTGCTTGACCAGCAACTCGGTCAAGCCCACGGCGTCGTCGCTGGTGTTCTTCAGGTAGTCCAGGCCCTCGATCTCGCCGAGTTCGGCAATTTCCTCAGCAGACAGGGCAATACCGGTGGCACCGGGAACGTTGTAGTAGACGATCGGCAGCTCAATGGATTCGGCAACGGCCTTCAGGAAGGCCTTGAGGTTCTCGAAGGTCATCGGGTCGTAGAACGGCGGAACCAGCATGATGGCATCGGCGCCCACGCGCTCGGCATGCTGTGCCAGCTCAATGGCCTTCGCATTGGTCATGGCGCCAACGCCGGCAATCACCGGGATACGCCCGGCGGCCGCTTCCACGTAGAGCTCGATGACCCGGCGGTATTCCTCGTCGCTGAGCGAGAGGAATTCTCCGGAGGTGCCGGTAGGCACGATGCCGTGGATGCCCCCGGCGATCAGGCGCTCGACTTGGCCGCGCAGGTTCGCTTCGTCCACGGCGCTGCCATCAGCGGTGAACGGGGTCGTGACGGCGGCCAGGATGCCCTTGAGTTCTTTCTTGGCACGGTTCGACATGTCGATGTGTTCCTTTTCTTCAGTAGTGTTCTTGGCTGTCAGTGGGAGCGCGCGAAACGCGCCGGGTCGAAGATGTTCAGTTTCGGCTGGCGGTGCCCGGTGCGGATCAGCTGGGTCAGCGCCTCGGCGCTGGCCGGCGCCAGGGTGACACCGAGCATGCCGTGCCCGCTGGAGACATAGCCGTTCTGGAAGCGGGGCAGCTGGCCCATGATCGGCAAGCCGTCCGGGGTCATCGGGCGCATGCCCGCCTTGGCTTCCACCTTGTGCTCCGGAACGGTGAAGCCGCGCAGGTACTTGGCCGGGGCGCGCAGGATGGCGTCCACCCGGACCTGGTTGATGTCCTCGTCCAGTCCGCCGAATTCCATGGTTCCGGCAATGCGCAGCCTCGATTCGAAGGGCGTGATGGCCACCTTGGCATCCCAGAGGTTGGTCGCACCACGCAGTGGCAGCGGGTCCACCTCCACCGAATAGCCCTTGCCCGGGCGCACCGGCAGGTGCAGCCCGAAGAGCTTGGACAGTTCCCCGGTCCAGGCTCCGGCGGCCAGCACGTAGTTGTCCGCGCTAATCCTGCGTCCCCCGGCGGTTACCGAGTTGATCTTGCCCGAGCTGTGCTGCACGGACTGCAGCGGGGCGTTCTCCACGATGTCCACCCCGAGGTCCACGAGCTTGGCGTGCAGCGACCTGCACAAGGCTCCGGGATCCAAGTGGCGTTCCTTCGGGTAGTAGATGCCGCCGCGGATGACATCGGCCAGCAGAGGTTCATGGTTGCGCACGTCATCGCCGAGCAGTACCTGCGGATCCAGGCCATAGGAGCGTGGCAAGTCCAGGTTGCCCAGGTGGTGTTCCAGGATTTCCTGCTGGGTGAAGGCCATCAGCAGGCCTTCGGAGTGCATCTCGAAGTTGATGCCGTCGGCCTGGTACTCGTCGAAGATCTCCACGGTGTCCTGGGCCAGGCGCAGGTGCCCGTCAAACCCGGCACGTTGCGCGCTGCGGTTGGACTTGCCCCACATGCCCAGCATGAACTTGACGAAGGCCGGCTCCAGGGAGGGGCGGATGTAGAGCGGGGAATCCGGGCGCAGCATCCACTTCATGGATTGCAGCACCACTCCGGGTCCGGGGACTGGAGCGGCCTCGGCCGGAACGACCCAGCCGGCGTTGACTTCGCTGGCGCCCAGGCCGGTGGCCCGGGCGTCAACCAGGGTGACCTGTTCGCCTTCACGGGCAAGATGGTAGGCCTGGGTCAGGCCGATGATCCCGCCGCCGATGACTAGGGTGTGCACTGTGGTGATGTCCTTCCGTGGATGCCTTGCTTGCCGCGTTCCGCCTAGAAGCGGACCGCGTCAACGAATTTCTTCAATTCCTCGTTCTCGGTGCGGTTGAACGCCTCGTCCGGGGTGGTGTTCACCGCGATCTCGCCCTCGTGGAAGAAGACCAGCCGGTCCGCCGCCTTCGAAGCGAATGCCATGTCGTGGGTGACCAGGGCGATGGCGATGCCTTCTTCTTCCTTCAGCCGGCGCAGCACGTCGAGCACCTCGGCCGCGACCGGTGGATCCAGGGCACTGGTGATCTCGTCGCAGAGCAGCATCTTCGGCTGCATCATCAGCGCCCTGGCGATGGCCACGCGCTGCCGCTCGCCGCCGGAGAGCTGGATCGGCTTGGAGCGCAGGTGCCGGGCCATGCCCACCTCGGCCAGGGCCTTTTCGGCGCGGTCCTTGGCTTCGGCGGCGGAGAGCCCGAGCTTCTTGCGCGGGGCGAGAACCAGGTTGTTCAAAACGTCCATGTGCGGCCACAGGGTGTAGCTCTGGAAGATCATGCCCACATGGGAGTTGACCTTGTTCCAGGCGGCGGTGCGCTTGCCGTTCTCGAAGACGCTCTGCCCGTCGAATTCAATGCTTCCCTGATCCGGGTCGGTCAATCCGGCCAGGGCCCGCAGCAGGGTCGACTTTCCGGATCCGGACTTGCCGATGATCACGGTGATGTCTCCGGCATGCATGTCGAAATCGACGTTGCGCATGACCTGGATCGGCCCGAAGCTCTTTTCCAGCCCGCGTGCCGAGACCAGGACCTCGCCGATGCCGGCGGAGATCGTATGTGACAGGCTCGTTTCGCTCATGATGAGGCCCCCATCTTTCCGGCAACCGCCAGTTTCGGCCGCAGCAAGGTCTTCTTGGTGCTGCCCTTCTTGTTTCCTTCAAGCATGTTGCGTTCGATCTTGCTCAGGATCAGCGAAGCCGGGAAAGCGATGACGAAGTACATCAACGCCGCGGTGGAGAGGATCTCCAGGGCCCGGTACGATTCGGAAGCGATCTTGTTCGCGGTGAACATCAGGTCGGCGACCGCGATCGTGGAGACCAGCGCGGTGTCCTTGAAGATCGAGATGTTCAGCGACATGATCACCGGCAGTTGCTGGCGAAGTGCCTGCGGGATGATGATGTAGCGGATCTGCTGCATGCGGCTCAGCCGCAGCATCTTCCCTGCCTCCACCTGCTCCTCGGGGACCGCCTGGAACCCGGAGCGGTAGGCCTCGGCCATGAAGGCTGTGAGATTGGCGGTCAGTGCGATGACCGCGGAGACCATGCCGGGGATGGTGATCCCGGTCAGCGTCGGCAGAGCGTAGTACATCCAGAACAGCTGCACCAGCAGCGGGGTGCAACGGAAGATCTCGATGTACAGCTGGGCCACCCAGCGCACGACCTCGATGTTCGACATGCGCATCAGTGCCAGCGGCACCGCCAAGATCATCGACAGCAAGATCACGATCACGGTGATCTGCACGGTGAGCCCCAGGCCTTCCAGCAAGCGCGGGAAGTTGGATGTCACCACATTCCAGTCAAAGTTGTAGTCCATGACTTTCTCCTAGCCCCGTTGCCGGACTACTTCATTTCCAGATCGCCGAGGGTTTCCGGGGAAATCACTCCGGCCTGGTCGAAGGCAGTGCGCAGCGTGCCGTCGTTTTGCGCTGATTGGATGGCAATGTTCAGCACCTGCAGCGAGCGGGCGTCGATGTTCTCGTTGACCCCGTAGTTCGAGTCCTGGACGAACAGCTCCGGCTTCGGCATCACGATCTTCAGCGACTTGTCCTGCTGGGCCGCGTTGGCAAGCGTCGGAAGGTCTGCGAAGACCGCGTTGGCACGGCCGGCCTTCATCGCGGTGACCGCCTGCGGAATGCTCTCCGACCCGACGACCTCGACCTTCAAGGCGGTAACGGCCCGTTCATAGGAAGTTCCCGTGGCCATGGCGACCTTCCCCGCCTTGACAATGTCGTCGGTGGTTTTCAGGCCCGAATCTTCCCGGACCAGCCAGGCGCCTTCGTAGCGGTAGACCGGGACGGTGAATTGGATAGCCAGGGACCGCTCGGACGTCGAGTCGAGGTAGGCGGCCACATCGAAGCGATCGGCCTGCAGGCCGGCGACCATCTTGCTCCATTCGGCGGCCACCGGCACATACTTCACGCCCATTTCCTTGGCGAGCTTCTGCAGCGGCGCCACGTTCGGTCCGCCCATGGTGCCATCAGGCTGCTCCGCGGTCATCGGCGGTGCCGAGGCGATGCCCACGCGCAGTTCGCCGCGTTCGCGGATCTTCTGCAGCCAGGCGCCTTCGGCGGTAGCAGCAGCACCGCTCACGCTCCCCCCGCCCCCACGCAGGCCGGCACCGAAGTAGCCGCCGATCAGGCCGACGACGACCACCAGCACGATGGATAGTACGACTTTGCTTGTCTTAGTCATGATGTTTCCCTGGCAAATCAGTGGCACGCAGAAAACCCTTCAGAAGATTCCGAACGAGCTGCATCCCTAGCTATTGCGTCTGCATCTTTGCAGACTCCAGACCATTCAATGGCAATCAAATCACTTCCATTCAGATTGAATGATTGTCAAACAATCTGACGTTGCTATCGAGCATAGCTCGTGATCTGGGCCACGTCTAGCCCCTCGCAAAGAAAGTCGAAAATTCTCCCGGTCCGGTCCCGGGACGGGCTGCATAGCCTCCCGTGCAGCGCACGCACCCGGCACCCATGCATCGAGCGGATTGTTTCCGGGCGCAAAAAAGGGCCACGGTAAACCGTGGCCCTTTCCGCTCAGGTGCGGCATCAGCCGACGGTGAAAATCTTCCCCGTTTCAACGCCCTCGACCGAGCGCACGTAGGCGCGGCCAACCTGCTCGTCGGTCACCTGCTCAAAACCGGGGAAGGCGCTGTGATAGCCCGGGGCGCTTTGCAGCACACTGGGGCTCACCGCGTTGATGCGAAGCCCACGTGGCAGCTCAGCCGAGGCCGCCATGACAAATGATTCCAGCGCTCCATTGGCCGCCGACGACGCGACTCCGGTTCGTATTGGTTCCCTGGCCAAGATTCCAGAGGTGACGGTAAACGATCCACCTTCGGACAGGTGTTCCAGCCCCTGGCGCACCAACTCGATCTGGCCCAGCGCCTTGTCCGCGAAGCCGCCGAGGAAGTCATCACGGCTCAGCTGGTCCAGAGGCTTGAACGGGGCCTTTCCGGTGCAGGAAATCACTGCGTCCACGGTCCCAATTCGGGCATACATGCCGGCGATGGACTCTGGATCAGTCAGATCCACACTGATTTGCGAGCTCCGGGAAACCTGGAGCACCTCATGGCGTTGCGCCAGCTCACGAGCGACGACGCGGCCAATATGCCCGGTAGCTCCAACAACTAATATGCGCACTTACGTTTTCTCCTTGTCGGTTAAAAGTTCCAGCAGTTCCTTGACGCTGTGCATGGTGTGCTCCTCCAGAGCCTCGCGTATGGCTTCGCGATCTCCCGAGCGCAGCACGCCCATCAGCACTTCGTGCACATGATAGGCGCGCTCTGGATCCTGGCGAATCGCCTGGTCCTGCGCGAGTGCGATCGTCATGTGCGCCCTGGTCACGGGCCAGAGCTTGAGCAGCATGGCATTATCGGATCCTGCCCAGATGGATTCATGGAAGGCCAGGTGGCCCATGTGCTGGACAAACGGATCAGGGTCGAAAGCGTGCTTCTTGTACTGCCGCCACCCCTCCTCGACCTTGTTCCAGCGTTGCCCACTCTCGTCAGCAAGGATCCCGTCGATCGCCAAGGTATCCAGCGCCATGCGCGTCCTGGCCAGATCAATCAGCATGGAATCGTCCATGGATGCCACCCGCAGCCCTCGGTAGGGCTCCTGGATGACCAGCCCTTCTTGGACCACCTTATTAAGCGCCTCGCGCACCGTCGGTCGGCTGACATTCAGCCATTCGGACATCTGCACTTCAGTCAGCTTTTCTCCGGGCTTGACCCTTCCCAAGACAATGGCCCGGCGAATTTCTGTCACCGCTGCATCACGACGAGACATCGTAGCCACAGGCTCGAGCCCAGCTTGCGGTTGCAGATTGCCCGCGACTGATTTGACCACCAGAACCAACTTTCGATTGCAGATTGTCTGACAATGCTAGTTGACCAAGGTCCAATGCGCAATAGGCACCGGGAATTCACTCGGGACCGCGCCAGTTGGACTACGCGTCGAGAGCTTGCCAGGGTGGCCGAAGCGAGTTGCGATTGCCCCCGCTTCTGCCAGGTCTTGGCAGGTCCGGTGCTCTCATGCGGCATCGGCCCACCCGCCCACCCCGGGGCGGCGAATTGGTTGCCCGCGAGCATGCAACACCGTCGCGCATGAGCTCCGCGTGGCATGACCGGCCATAATGCAGGCAGCCAGCCGGCCAGGCCCCGCGGTGCCGCAGCATTCCACGGGGCCTGGCCTGGCCACGGTGCACTCAGGAGAAATTGATGCCCCCGTCGATCAGCACCGTTTGCCCCGTCATGTGATCCGAATCCGGGCCGGCCAGATAGGACACCAGCTTCGCCACGTCCTGCGGCTCGGACACCCGGCCAGCCAGGATGTTGTCCACCTGGGCCCGCAGGGCGCTGCCGCGCGGGGTCCCGTCCCGGGCGGTCAACCGCTCGTCGATCAGATCCCACATCGCGGTCCCCACCACTCCCGGGGCGTAGGAATTGACCGTGATGCGGTGCTTGGCGAATTCCATCGCGGCGGCCTGCGTCAGCCCGCGCACCGCCCACTTCGTGGCGGAATAGGACGCCAGGACCGGGAAGGGGCGGAAGGCCACAATGGAGGCCGCGCCGATGATCTTCCCGGCCGTGCCCTGCTCAATGAAGCGCTTGGCCGCCAGCTGGTAGGAGTAGAAAACACCCTTGATGTTCACATCCAGCATGCGGTCCAAGGCCTCGGGGGCTACATCGAGGATTTCATCAACCTGCGCGATGCCCGCATTGGCAACGAACACCGTCAGGTCCCCCAGCTCCCGGGTGCCTTCCTCGATCATCCGCTGCACGTCCTCGGGGTTCGACACATCCCCGGTGACCCCGACCGCGCGGCGCCCGCGCTCCTGGACGGCGGCGATGACCGCAGCGATATTCTCCTGGGCGCCGGGAACGTCGGCGACGATGATGTCCTGCCCGTCCTCGGCCAGGCGCTCGGCGATAGCCCTGCCGATCCCCCGTCCCGCTCCGGTGATGAGTGCGACTCCTGCGGTGGATCCTGCCATGGTGATTCCTCCTGGTAGCTGTTGCCCGGTCATCCCGGCAGGCGGTGCGCCCGCCCGGGTCTGCCCAGCTTGTCCCCGGCCCGGCCACCGGGCCTAGCCCCGTTCTCGCACAGCGAGAATGCCCGCTTCCGCGATGCGGCGCAGGGCACCGGGGCATTCTCACCAGCCGATAACGGCACTGGCGGCACTGTGACGCACGCTACAGAATCCTGTTAAGGCCCCACGTCCCGATCCGGCCGGATCCAAGGGCGGCAGGCCGAGCAGACCGTCTACTAATCGAGGTGACAACAATGGTGTTCCCCGCGAAATACTCATCCCTGAACGCCCTGGAACTTTCCGACGAGGCCCGGCAGATACTCACCCGGATCATCCGGGTGTCCTTTCCGCATGCCAGCTTCCCGGACGGCCCCTACGAGCGCATGAGCGAGAAGATCATCGAGGCTTCCGCGGAATCCAGCTGGTTCCGCATGGCCCTGGCCCAGGGGTTGATGACCCTGGATACGCTCAGCGACGAGCATTTCCTGGACCTTCCCGATGACCGGGCGCTGGCGGTGCTCAAGCGCATCGCGGATCTGGAATTCTTCGCCTTCATCCGCCGCACCGTGGTGCTCAACCTCTACGACGACCCCGAAGTCCAGCAGGCCCTGGGCTATGAGGGCGAGTCCTTCTCCAAGGGCGGCTACCTGCACCGCGGCTTCAACGATCTTCGCTGGCTGCCCGAGCCGCGCATCGAGGAAAGCGCCGAACCGGTCCCGGATCTGGGCCCGCTGCCCTACACCGTCCAGGCCTATGCGCCGGAGGCCGCCACCGCGCCCGTTCAGAACATCCTCGGCGATTCAGGAATCGTGCAGGAAGGAAGCACCCGATGAGCAACGAAGCACTCTCAGCAACCCACGACCAGGATGACGACTCGGTCGTCGTGGTCATCGGTTCCGGCGCCGGCGGAGGAACGCTGGCCCACGAGCTGGTCACCAAGGGGGTCAAGGTGGTCCTGCTGGAGGCCGGCCCCTACCTGAAGAACGAGGATTACCACCAGGACGAGTGGGCCGCCTTCAACCAGATGGCCTGGCTCGATCCGCGCACCACCTCCGGGTCGTGGCGCATCGCCCGCGACTTCCCCAACCTGCCGGCCTGGATCGTCAAGGCGGTCGGCGGCACCACCACGCACTGGTCGGGAGCCACCCCGCGCTTCAAGGCGCATGAGTTCAAGGCCCGCAGCACCTACGGCCACATCGACGGGGCGAACCTGCTGGACTGGCCGCTGGGATTGGAGGACCTCGCGCCCTACTATGATCTCGCCGAGAAGAAGATGGGCAGCACCCACCGCCACGGTCGCCCGGCCCTGCCGGCGAACAACAACTACAAGGTGCTGGCCAACGGGGCCGACCGGGTGGGCTACCGGCACTACGCCACCGGCCCCTACGCCACGAATGCCGAACCCTATGACGGGCGGCCGGCCTCCATCCAGGACGGCTTCAATTTCCAGGGCGACAAGAACAAGTCCAAATGGTCCACGATGGTCTCGGAAATCCCGAAGTCCCTGCGCACCGGTTTGCTCGATCTGCGCCCCGAATCCCATGCGATCCAGGTCACGCATACCGCGGCCGGGCTCGTCGACGGGGTCATCTACATTGATGCCGACGGGAACGCGCAGCGGCAGAAGGCCCGCGTGGTGGCGGTGGCCGGGAACTCCATCGAGACCCCGCGCCTGCTGATGCTCTCGGCCTCCCCGCTCTTCCCCGACGGGCTGGCGAATTCCTCGGGGCACTTGGGGCGCAACTACATGCGCCACACCACCGGCAGCGTGTATGCGAAGTTCGACCAGCCGGTGAACATGCACCGCGGCGAAACCATGGCCGGGCTGATCGCCGACGAATCCCGGCATGATCCCGAGC
Source organism: Glutamicibacter sp. JL.03c (assembly GCF_025854375.1). Lineage (NCBI taxonomy): Bacteria > Bacillati > Actinomycetota > Actinomycetes > Micrococcales > Micrococcaceae > Glutamicibacter > Glutamicibacter sp. JL.03c. Next base: position 3,234,942 of record NZ_CP107575.1, read on the forward strand.
GCGGTTTCTGCGGCGGCTACTACATGGAAACGATCGCACTGGGACCGGCCTTCCTGGCCAGCTTCGTGGAACCCGGCGGGTGGGGCCCGGACTTCACCGCGCTGCTCGATGGCTACCTGAACACCGCGGGGCTGTGGATCACCGGGGAGGACATGCCGCAGGAGGGCAACCGGATCACGCTGAACACCACGGTCACCGACCGCCTGGGGCTGCCGGTGCCGAACGTGCATTTTGACGACCACCCCAACGACGCGGCCATGCGCGCGCACGGCTACCAGCAGGGCTCGTTGCTCTTCGACGCGGTGGGGGCGCGCTCCACGCACCATACCCCGCCCTACCCCTCGACGCACAACCTGGGCACCGCCCGCATGAGCGAGCGGCCCGAGGACGGGGTGCTCAACTCGTTCGGGCAGGCCCATGATGTGCCGAACCTGTTCATCGCCGACGGTTCGCAATTCACCACCGGGGCCGCGGCGAACCCGACCCTGACCATCGTGGCGCTGGCCATCCGGCAGGCGCAGTACCTCATCGAGCAGATGGCGCAGGGCAGGCTGTAGGCCCGTGCGGGGCAGCTGGCTACCCGGCGCCGCCGGCGTCGAGCAGCGAGGTACCCCGCAGCGCGCGGCTGACCCTGGAGGCCACGTCGCGCAGCAGCAGCGCCACCTCGAGGTGGCGCTGCTGGAATTCGGCCGGATCCATGGACACGGCCACCGACCCGACGACCTGGCCGGCCGGGGTGGTCACCGGGGCGGCCAGGCACGAGGCCCCGCGGATGAACTCCTCGCGCTCGATGGCCAGGCCCTCGGCGCGCACCGCGGCCAGTTCCGTGGCGAAACGCTCCGGGTCGCAGATGGTCGCCGAAGTCATGGAGGGCATGCCGTGCTTCTGAAGGTAGCCCTGGCGGCGCTCGGCCTCCATGGCCGCCAACAGCACCTTGCCGAAGGCCGTGGCGTGGGCCGCGTCATTGAAGCCGAAGCCCATCGGGGTGATGCGCGGGCGGTTCGGGGATTCGACCACATGGGCCACGACGATGTCCTCGCCGCGGTGCACCGCATAGTAGGCGGCCGCATCGGCCCGCTGATGCAATTCGCGGATGAGCCGGGCCACCGCCGGCGGGGTGCCGACCTGGCGGCGCAGCGAGGTATCCAGGGCATGCAGCTTGTAGCCCAGCGCGTACAGGCCCTCCTCGCGCAGGTGCACCACGTGCCCGGAGAGCGTCAGCGTCTTGAGCAGGCGGTAGACGGTGGGCAGGGGCATCGCCAGTTCGCTGGCAATCTCCTTCGCGGCCAGGCCCCGGCGGTGGGCCGCCACCACGTCGAGCAGGGCGAAGGCCTTCTGCACCGAGGCCAGGCCGGCGAGCGAATCGTTATATCCCATGCCACCATCTTGTCGACGGGGACCGGCAGATTCAACCTGTGTCCTGCCCGTTTCGGGCCCCGGAGCCGTGTCAAGGGCGTCAGCCATGCTGCCGGGCTAGTCGATTTCCAGCTCGCCCATGCGGTCCCAGGCATCGCCCTCGATCTGCCGGCTGATGATCCGCGGGGTCTCCCGCAACGCCGGGGCCATGTCGAGCATCGCCTGCTTGAAGTGGGCGCTGTTCACGTGCGCCGCCGCGGCATCATCGGCGAACGCTTCCACCAGGACGTACTCGTCAGGATCCTGCAGGCTGCGCGACCAGTCGAACCACAGGTTGCCCGGCTCGTTGCGCGTGGCCTCGGTGAACGGCCTGACCAGTTCCTCCCAGCCTTCCGCGGCCTCGGATTTCACATGGAATTTGACGACAATGAAGTACACGAGGGTATCCTTCCACAGCATGTTCTCCCTGCGGCAGCAGGGCCTGGTGCCAGTCTCCCGTGGCGCACCGGGCCCCGCCAAGACGCATTATCGGCAGGCGATAACGCCGGCGCCGCGGGCGCTAGGTGCCCGCGGGCTCGTCCCTGATCTGGCCGACCAGCTCGGCGAGCAGGTCCTCCAGGGTCACCATGCCGTGCACCGCGCCCGTGGCGCGCTCGCGCACCAGGGCCAGGTGGGCTCCGCCCAGCTGCATTTCGCGCAACGCGGTGCGCACGCTCTGCTGCGGCTCGAAGGAGGGCAGCGCGCGGACCAGGCTGCGCGGCAGCGGCCTGGATCGCTCCGCCGCCTCGACGCCAAGCACGTCCTTGACGTGGACATAGCCCACCGGGGTGCGATCGGGCCGGAGCAGCGGGAACCTCGAGAAGCCGCGGGCGGCCGCCGCCTCGATCTGCTCCGGGGTGCAGTGCTCGGGTAGCGTCTGGACGGCATCGAAGCTGATCGCCACCGATTCGATGCTGCGCGCATCGAAGTGCAGCGCTCCCAAGAGCAACTGCTCATCCTGGGCATCGAGGATGCCGCCTTCCCGGGATTCGGCCACCATGGACGAGACCTCATCACGGGTGAACGTGCTGGCCACCTCGTTCTTCGGCGCGACGCCGAAGATCCGCAGCACCAGATTGCCCATCGCATTCATCAGCCACAGCAGCGGGCGCAGCAGGCGCACCACCAGGACCATGCTCGGGCCCAGGATCAGCGCCATGCGTCCCGGGCCGGCCAGGGCAATGTTCTTGGGCACCATTTCGGCGAGCACCACATGCAGGTAGGTCACCAGCACCAGCGCGATGGCGTAGGACAGCGCGTCGATCAGGCCCGCGGGGACACCCAGGGCCTCGAAGGGACCGGCCACCGCGTATTTCACCAGCGGCTTGGTGACATAGCCAAGCGCCAGCGAGCAGACGGTGATGCCCAGCTGCGCACCGGCCATCACCAGGGAGACATTCTCGATGGCCCACAGCGTCGCCTTGGCGCTGCGGCTGCCGGCCACGGCCTTCGGCTCGATGATGCTTCGGCGCGCGGAGATCAGCGCGAATTCGGCGCCGACAAAATAGAAGTTCGCTGCGAGCAGCACTATCGTGGCAAGGATGCCCAGCAGATCGCTCATCGCGCCAGCTCCCCTTCATCAAGTTCGGATACGGCCACGTCAACGGTGGCGATGCGCTGCCCCTCGGTGGCGTGGATGCGGAAGACCAGCTGCTTGCGCGGCGCACCGGGCAGGCCCGGCACCACGAGGCTGATCTCGTCGCCGACTGCGCCGAAGGCACCGAGCTGCACGGTCAGCAGGCCGGCCAGCGTCTCGTAGTCCGGCCCCTGCGGGATCTGGCAGCCCAGCACCTCGCCGGCTTCATCCGGGCGCAGGGCCGCGTCCAGCCGCCAGCTGTTCTCGGAGAGCGGCTGCACCGGGGTGCCGGTGGCATCGTGCTCGTCGCGCACTTCCCCGACGATCTCCTCGACGAGGTCCTCCAGGGTCAGCATCCCGGCCACATCCCCGGTCTCGTCGATCAGCACCGCCAGCTGCAGCCCGTCGCCGCGCAGCTGGTCCATCAGCTCATCGAGCTCGATGGTGTCCGGGACCAGGCGGGCCCGCTGGGCGTAGCCGCCCACGGGGGTGTGCCGGCGCTGCTCATGGGGAACAGGCAACAGGCTGCGGATATGGACCAGGCCGCTCACCTGGTGTCCCGACCCGTCAACCAGCGGGAAGCGCGAATGCCCGGTGCGTGCGGCCAGCTGCAGCACCTCATGCACGGAGTGCTGCGCTGTAACGGTGACCATCCTGGCTCTAGGGGTCATCGCGTCCCGCCCGCGGCGGTGCCCGAAGGCCACGGTCCGGCGCAGCATCTCGGCGGTTTCCGAGGGCAGCACCCCTTGGCGGGCGGAGTGCCCGGCGAGCGCGACCAGTTCCTCGGCGGAGCGGGCCGAGGCCAGCTCTTCCTGCGGCTCGATGCCGAAGCGGCGGATGATCCAGTTGGCGTTGCCGTTGAAGAAGGCGAGGAAGGGCTTGGTCGCGGCGCTGAAGCCGCGCTGGAAGCCCACCACGGCCTTGGCCGTTTCGAAGGGCTTGGCGATGGCCAGGTTCTTGGGGACCAGTTCGCCGAACACCATGGTCAGGACGGTGGCCAGCACCAATGCCAGGGCGATGGAAACCGACCGGGCGGCGGCCTCGCCGAGCCCGGCCTGCTGCAGTGGTCCGGATACGAGCGCCGCGATGGCCGGTTCGGCCAGGAAGCCGATGCCCAGGTTGGTCAATGTGATGCCCAGCTGGGCTCCGGAGAGCTGGGTGGACAAGGTGCCCATGCCCTTGAGCACGCCGGCCGCACGGCGGTCGCCGCGTTGCGCGGCGTCTTTCACCTGGTTGCGGTTAACCGTGATCAGCGAGAATTCGGCCGCGACGAACAGTGCGCAGCCCAGAATGAGGAGCAGCGCCAGGAGCAGCGAGAACCATTGCATTATCTACACCCCCTGACCATCCGGTGCGCACGGGCATTCCTGCCGGGCAGAGGGTAAAACCTATGAGATCTACTGTCGCCTGAAGCGTCCATCATTCCCTTCCGGCCGCAGTATCTTCCTGCGGCCATTGATGCTTCCTCCAAGTATTGCGCATTCCGGGCCGGCAATTGCTTGAACTGTACATTGTTTGCCGGATTCAGCTGATCCGCACAGCCTATTCACAAGCAGCGGGTGCGGCGGCTACCGGAACACGTCCAGATAGGCCAGCGCATAGCCCACCCGATACTCCGAGGCGGGAGTGCTGGCCACCATGTGGCGGTCGGAGATGGCCAGTTCCACCGCATCGGTCACGATCCCGTCCACCGGCAGGCTCAGCAATTCACGGATGGTGGATTCATCATTAACTGTCCAGACATAGACATCCTGGCCTTGCTCGTGGGCCTGGTCCAAGAGCTCTGGACGGAAGGATGCCTGTTCCAACGTGTAGAAGTCGCAGTTCACTCGCGGAAGCTTGCCTACGCTCATGGCAACAGTCAGGCCAACGCGGAGCTCGGGACGCTCGCGCTTGATTTCATTCACTGCCGTCGGGCTCAACGAATGGTAGATGTTCTTGGTGGTTGTCCCCGTGGCATCAATATCTTCAAGGAAACGGTCCAGATACCCCTTGGATTCATGGCCCGTCACCTTGAGCTCGACCAGGACCGGGATCCCCAGCTCGTCAGCATGTTCAAGATACTCCTGCATGGTGGGAATGTGATCGGTGAACCCGCCTTCGCGCACCGTTACATCTCGCACTTGTTCCAAGGTCATCTCGTAGATGTTCTTGTTGACCCCGGACACCATGAGCAAGTTGGTGTCGTGGCTGGCAACAAAATGCCCGTCTTTGGTTTGCTGGAAATCTGCCTCGACATAATCCGCGTGGTGCTGGGCGGCCGCATCCAGTGCCCCGAGGGTATTCTCGACACCACCGGCAGAATAACCGCGGTGCGCCAGAATCCTGGTGTCTTCCGCACCGGAAACGGTTTGCCCCGAAGCTGGCATTGCATAGAAGCTCACGGCCACGGCAAGCCCGAAGGCCACCGTTCCCGCCGAAGCACGGGCAGCACGTGCCGGGACTGTTCGATGGTCCTTGGTCCGGACTTCAAATTCCGATGTGAGACCGAGCCGATCCCGGGTCAAAGCAACCAATATCTGGAGGGCAACAACTGTTGCGCCGCCAATGATCATGAAGCCCGCTGTGTGGCCCAACCCGATGCACACGCTGGCAATCATAGCCGAGCTTCGTTCCGTCTTCAGGCTGGTTGCAAGGTCCGAGATCCAGACCAGGGCTTCAACCAGCACCGAGGCGGACAATGCTGCCAGGCCCAGGGGCAGTCCAACCAGGACCAGGTATCTGAAGAAGTTCTTATGCGTTGCACGCAAGCTTCCGACCAGCGCCGGCAACGATTTCTTCTCTCCGACAACCATCATCGGCAAGGTCAGGACCAGGCGGAGATTCACCCAGAGAATGGAGCCGATCATCAATACGTAGATGGCAGTGCTGAGCGGAACCTTCAGATACTCACGGGTGATGAACGGGGGAATTCCGACGCCTTGAATCAGCACCGAAGAAAGGCCCAGCCCGCCTAGCGGCAGCGCGAGGAAGAAATAGACCATCAGCAGCGGTGACGGATAGCTGAGCAGCCTGCCCAAACATGTCAGGGTGTCGGCAAGCATCTCGCCGAGGTTTGGCGGTCGCCCCGACTGCTGCCGATTGACCATCACAATCAGTGCGACAAATTGGAGGCTCACGGCGGCCAGAGCCAGAACGGCAATGGCCGCAAGCAACAGCACGGAAATGGGCTGGCTCAACAGCACGGTGTACGTCCGGTCGGTGACGTTCTCAAGGTGGCTGGTTTCAAGAGCCAGGCCGAAAAGGTACCGAATGGCTGGCAGGACACCCAAGCCGTTCACCAGCTGGATGACGCTGATCACCAGAAGATAGCGGAAAACGCGTGCATGGCTCAATCGCCAGATACGGCGAAGGAACTCTGGTATTTCGGTGAACTTCGGGGCGCCCTGAGCGGAATCACCTTGGATTTGAGCAGATTGATCGTGGCCGGTTGAACCAACACCCATTCCACTGCCCCCTGCTGTAAATCCCGTTCCTGTGGTGCGAATTGCTAATAAAGACCAGCTGCCATTCTATCGCGGTGGCCCTGTTCCGGCTGTGGAGGAGGTCTCAAAAAGCCCGTCAAAATGCTGGAGATCGCTGAACAATAGCTTGGAGCCAGCATTCAGCCGAAGAGCCAAGGGGCGCAGTGATTCGCCTACTCCTTAAAGGCCGGAGTGGTGACATCGCATTGGACGCGTTCACCTGGGGCGCCGGTTGCGGAGGCGATTTCCTTGACGCCGTCCAAGAGAACCCGGCAGGTCGCGGTGCCGTCCTTATCTGGTGTCGCGGCGACCGATGCATCCTTCTGGGCGGTGACCATGCTCTCTATGGACCAGACCTTGTTCTTTTTCTTGCCTGTGGCTTCCGATGTACTGACGGATTCTTCAGTCACCGAGGTGGAATCCTCGCCACGCTTTTCGGCTTCAAGGTAGGACACGTCCTTCAGGCTGTTGCTCGTGCCTCCGGTGACGGTGACTTCATAGGTCACAGCCCAGGCATCAGAGGTGGCTTTGTCCCAGGATTCGACGGCGCCGCATCCGGCCAGGCCGATACCGAGCGCCAGGACAGCCGAGCCGATCGAGATGCGGGTGGCAGTGCGGGTATGGGATGACGTGGCGAAGCTGGTCATGAAGGTCCTTTGCGAAGTTGGCCGAAGAACAGTTTTCTCTGCCTTCAACTGTAGAACCGCCGCCGCCAGCCGGTGATGGCATTGGAGAATGATCTTCGGCCCAGGCTCTCACACTCAGGGTGGAAAACTCGGGTGCGCCGCCAAGCTTAGCGAACTCGGGCCCATCCCGAACTTGGTCGTGAGCGTGTCAACCTTGCTATTGATGATGGCACTGCCATATCCACCGAGGAATACTCCGGGCACGGCAATCAGCACCACGCCTTGGGCTCTGGCCAACGTCACTTGGGAAAGGCGCCAAGGCTATCGATCGTGGCGTGCTTGGCCACCGGCCGGGCACGGTCAGCTAGCGATCAAGCACAAAGGTGTTCAGGTCATCCAGGGTCTGTTGCATATGCTCGTCCATGGCCTCGCGCGCGCTGGAGCTGTTGCGCAGCGACAGGGCCCGGAGGATTTGTTCGTGCTCGTGAATCGCGTGTTCCTGGATCTGCGGGAAGGCGCTGGTTTCGCGCCGGCGCGAGGAGAGCACTCGCCCCAAGGGCTCGTAGAGCGCAGAGACGAAAACATTGCCCGAGGCGTGCAAGATGATGTCGTGGAACCCCAGATCGGCATCCACGAATCGGTCCAGGTCTCCGGCTGCATGAGCCTCGCGCATGGTTTCGAGCAGTACGCCCATGTGCTCGAGCTGCTCATCGGTGATTCGTGCCGCAGCCAATTCGCAGGCGCCGGTCTCCAGCATGCGGCGCAGTTCAATGAGCTGGACCGCTGCAGCGGCAGCGCCCACCCCCGCTGTGGTGGCACGAACCACGGCCTCCAGCGAATTCCACATGTTGATCGGATTCACATAGGTTCCGCGCCCGCGCTCAATGCGAATGATGTTCTGGGCGGCCAAGGTCTTGATCGCTTCGCGCACCGTCATCCGGCTGACTTCCAGGGTGTCGCAAAGTTCCAATTCTCCCGGAATCATCTGGTCAACCGATAGCTCCCCGCTGACGATGCGGTCAAGCACGCTATCGACGACCTGTACCACCAGTGATTTCCGCGCCACGATTCCTCCAGCTTTGGGATGATCCATCCTCTTCGAGACTTGTCCAGTCTATGTCCCCGAACGGCTTGCGGCGGACAGTGATCCATGCGACACTAAATTGCACACCAGATGTCTGACATCTTACCTGTGAAATTGATGGGTTGCCCAATGACAAAGGAGTCCTTGTTCATGCTTGAGTCCGATTTGCTCGCCGGATACCTTCCGGAGCGAGACATGGCCCCCGCGCAGATCGCCGCGGCGGCACGTGCCACCGGACGAGTGCTGGTGGTCCTCGATGACGATCCCACCGGAACGCAGTCGGTCAGCAACCTGCCGGTGCTCACTGCCTGGGAAGTCGAAGATTTCCGGTGGGCCTTCGGCCTGGAACTCGACGGCGAGCGCCCGCTGGCCGTCTACGTCCTGACCAATACCCGCTCCCTGGACGCCTCCGATGCCGCCGTCCGCAATGAGCAGGTAGCCCGCGCCGCCCTGCAAGCTGCCAGCGAAGCGGGAATTTCCGTATCCTTCGTCAGCCGCAGCGACTCCACCCTCCGCGGGCATTTCCCGTTGGAAACCGACACCCTGGCCGCGACCGTGGCCGCAGTGGATCCCAACGAAGCAGTGGATGCCATCCTGATGGTTCCCGCGTTCGGCGAAGCCGGCCGGATCACCGTGGCCGGCGAGCACTACATGCGCAGCGGCAAGGGCGAGCTGGCCAAGGTCAGCGACACCGAATTCGCCAAAGACGCCACCTTCGGATTCAGCACCAGCTACCTGCCGGACTACGTCGCCGAGAAGACCGGCGGCCGCAAAGCCGCCGAGGATGTGATGGTCTTGGATCTGAACACCATCCGCGCTGGCGCTTCGTCCATCGCCGGCACACTGGCCCAGGCATCCAACGCACAGGTGGCCACCGCAGATATCGTCACGGAAAACGACCTCCTGGCACTGGCCGAGGGGCTGCAGCTGGCCGAAGCATCTGGCACCCGGGTGCTGTGCCGTGTGGGCCCGCCCTTCATGCGTGCGCGCATCGGCCAAGAGCAGCGCGAGCCGCTCACCGCCGAAGAAATCTTTGCGGACAACGGCTCCGAGCAGCGGACCGCGGGCGGGCTGATCGTGGTCGGATCCCACGTCGGAGTGACCACCCGCCAGCTGGCTGACCTCACCGCGGTGCATTCGAACGCCACGGTCTTCGAGCTGGACGTGCCCACCATCCTCGCGGAGGAAAGCGAAGCCTATATCTCCTCCAAGGTGGCGCAGATCGGACAGGCCCTGGCCACCGGCGACGTCATCGTGCACACCTCGCGCACGCTGGTGAAGACCGAGGATGCCGCCCAGTCCCTGGATATCGCCCGGACCGTGAGCGCCGCAGTGGTCGCCGTGGTCAACCGGACCCTGCATGCTAATCCGCCGCGCTTCGTGATCGCCAAGGGCGGGATCACCTCGTCGGACGTCGCGGCCTTCGGCCTGGAAATGCGCCATGCAATCGTGCGCGGGTCCATGCTCCCGGGCATCGTCTCGCTCTGGGAATCCGTGGATGGACCGGCCGCCGGCATCCCGTACATCGTCTTCGCCGGCAATGTGGGCGATGACAGCTCGCTCACCGCTGTCACCCGCAAGCTGAGCGCCACCTTCTAATCACCACCCGAACCTTTTGGAGCATTAAATGAACACCACCGCAGTTGCCGTTCTGGGCCTGGGAGCCATGGGCCTGCCCATGGCCACCCGCCTGGCGGCCAAGTTTTCCGTCCACGGCTTCGACATCAGCACCGACCGCATGGAGCTGGCCAGCAAAGCCGGCATTGCCACCTTTACTAGCGCCCGCGATGCCGTGGCCGGCGCCGACGCGCTGATCCTGGCTGTGCGCAATGGCGAGCAACTGAACGCCGTGCTCTTCGGCGATCACGGCGTGGCCCAGCACCTGAAGTCCGGTGCCGTGGTCATCCTGACCTCCACCGTTGGGCTGGATGCCGTACCGGCCACCGCCGCCCGACTGGGCGAGCTGGGCGTGGGCCTGGTGGATGCGCCGCTCTCCGGCGGCCCGGTGCGCGCTGGCGAAGGCGACCTGCTGATCGTAGTCGGCGCCGAACCTGAACAGCTGGCCAAGGTCCGCCCGGTGCTGGACCAGCTGGCCTCCACCTTGAGCATCGTGGGCGACAAGCCAGGTGATGGCCAGGCGCTGAAGACCGTGAACCAGCTGCTGTGCGGCGTGCATATCGCCGCCGCCGCCGAGGCGCTGGCCCTGGCGGACCAGCTTGGCCTGGACCAGGCCACCACCCTGGATGCCTTGCAGGCCGGCGCCGCCGGCTCCTTCATGCTCGGCAACCGCGGGCCGCGCATGCTCGAGGCCTACACCGAAGAAGGCGCCGAGGTGCTTTCACGGCTGGATATCTTCGTGAAGGACCTGGGGATCGTGACCACGGCGGCCCGCGCGCTGCATCTGGCTACCCCGGTGGCTTCCGCCGCGGAGCAGCTCTTCCTGCTGGGCGAAGCCCACGGGCTGGCCGCAGCCGACGATTCAGCGCTCATCAAGGTCGTCGCGCCGGAAACCGGCAACTAACCTCATCATCGCGCGGGCTAAACCCCCGCTGGCAACGTCAAAGGAGACGAAACTGTCATGAGCCCGATTATGCTCCTGCTGATCGCTGCGGCCGCCGTGGCCCTGCTGTTGGTCGGCGTCATCAAATTCAAGATGCCGGCATTCATTACCCTGTTGCTGGTCAGCATCCTCGTGGCTCTGGCCGCGGGCATCCCCATCCAGGATGTGGCCGGCCTGGTCACCACCGGCATGGGCGGCACGCTGGGCAGCGTGGCCGTGCTGGTGGGCCTGGGCGCCATGCTCGGCAAGGTCATCGAGATCTCTGGCGGCGCCCAAGTGCTGTCCACCCGTTTCACCGCGCTCTTCGGCCCGCGCCGGGTAATCGCGGCGCTGACCACCGCCGCATTCCTGCTGGCCATCCCGGTTTTCTTCGACGTCGGATTCATCGTGCTGGTGCCGATCATCTACGGCTTCGCCAAGGCGCTGAACGTTTCCCCAGTGAAGATCGGCCTGCCCGTGGGCGCGATCATGCTGGCTATCCATGTGGTGGTTCCGCCGCATCCGGGCGTGGTTGGCGGCGCCCAGATCCTCGGCGCGGATATCGGCTGGGCCACCATCTTGGGCCTGGCTTTCTGCGCCCCGCTGGGCGTGCTCGGCTTCTTCGTGGCCAAGCGCATCAACCGCCGCGAGATCCCGATGCTGCCCGAAACCCAGGAACAGTACGAATCCTTTGGTGCCAGCACGGACACTGGCAAGGGAAGCACCCTGGCCAAGACGAAGGCTCCGACCTCGGGCATGGTCATCTCGATGATCCTGCTGCCCATCGTGATGATCATGTTCGGCACCGTGGGCACCACCTTGGTTGACGCGGAATCCACCGCCGCCAACATCCTGGGCTTTGTCGGTTCGCCATCCATCGCCCTGCTGACCACCGTGCTGGTCTCCTACTACCTGCTGGGCGTGCGCAGCGGCTGGAGCAGCGAAAAGACCGGCAAGGTCATGGACTCGGCTCTGGCCCCAGCGGCCATCGTGATCCTGGTGACCGGTGCTGGCGGCGTCTTCGGCAAGGTGCTCACCGAATCGGGGATCGGCACGGTGCTGGCGCAATCCCTGGCATCAGCGGGCTTGCCGATCATTGTCATGGCCTTCATCCTGGCTTCCATCCTGCGTGCTTCGCAAGGTTCAGCCACGGTCGCAATCATCACCACCACAGGCCTGCTGGCTTCCGCGGTGGAAGCAGGCGATTACTCCCCCGTGCAGACCGCACTGATTCTCGCATCGGTCGGCTTTGGCGCCTTCGGCTTGAGCCATGTGAATGACTCGGGATTCTGGATCGTCACCCGCTTCCTGGGCCTGTCCGTGGCTGATGGTCTACGCACCTGGACGGTGCTGACCACCATCCTGGGCGTGGCCGGCTTCGCGCTCACCGCCCTTGTCTACTCCATCGTCACCGCGGCAGGAGCCTGATCCATGCTCAAGCCAATGAACCAGATGGTCGCTGAGGCCATCGCCGCAGGCCACGCTGTTCCCGCGTTCACCTGCTACGACTTCACCACAGCCCTGGCCATGGTGGCCGAGGCCGAAGCGCAGCAGCGCGCGGTCATCCTGAACGTCGCGCCGAAAACTGCAGGCTCCGCCTCGGGCCTGAGGCTGATCACTGCCCTGCGCGCCCTGGGGGAGCAGGCCAGCATCCCGGTGGCGGTCCAGCTGGACCATGCCAGTGACGAGCAGCTGATCGTGCGCGCAGTGCGCGCTGGTGCCACCGCGGTGCTGGCCGACGGCTCGGCTGGCACGCTGGAGGCAAATATCGCTTTCGTGCAGCAGGTGCGTTCATTGGTCGGGCCGGACATCGTCATGGAAGCGGAGCTGGGCGCACTTCCCGGTAACGAAGACAAGGCCTTTGAGCAGATGGCCTCGCAGCTGACCGACCCGGCACAAGTGGCCGGATTCCTGGCAGGCAGCGGCGCGGACCTGCTCGCGGTGGCCATTGGCAATGTCCACGGACGCTACAAGGGAGAGCCGAAAATCCATTGGGAGGTGCTAGAGGCCATACAGGCAGCATCCACGGTGCCGCTGGTGTTGCACGGTGCTTCGGGCATCGCCCCAGCTGATCTTTCGCGCACCATCGCGTACGGGGTGGGCAAGGTCAACCTGAATACCGAGCTGCGCACTGCGGTGCTCTCCACCCTGTCCGGACAGCTAGAGCCCCGCCGAGAAGACGGGCAGAATATGCTCGGCCTGCTGGGAGATTGGGAACGCGCAGCCACCGAGGTGGCCGCGGCAACCTTCACTGCCCTCGTAGCGAAGTAGTATCCAAGGGCCAAGGCCGTCATTAACGCAGAAAGCCAATCACGGCACCCGTCATCCGTGATTGGCTTTCCTTCTTCTTGGCTGAACTAGCGCAGCACGACCGTGCGCGAACCGTCCAGGAAGACGCGGTCCTCGCAGTGCCAGCGCACTGCATCGGACAGTGCCTTGCACTCGGTGTCGCGGCCAGCGGCGACCAGGTGCTCAGGCTCGTAGCTGTGGTCCACTTCCTGTACCTTCTGGGTGATGATCGGGCCCTCATCCAGCTCGCTGTTCACGTAATGCGCGGTGGCACCCACCGTTTTCACGCCGCGTTCGAACGCCTGGTGGTAGGGCTTCGCGCCCTTGAAGGATGGCAGGAAGGAGTGGTGGATGTTGATGGCTCGTCCGCTGAGCTTGCGGGTCAGGTCATCGGAGAGGATCTGCATGTACCGGGCCAGCACCACCAGATCCACGTCGAAACGGTCCACCAATTCCATCAGCTTGTCCTCGGCCTCGGGCTTGGTCGCCGCGGTGACTGGTACGTGGAAGAACGGGATGCCGTTCCACTCGACCTGCTGGCGGTGATCCGGGTGGTTGGAGACCACTGCGGCGATTTCCACTGGGAGCTCACCGATCCTCGAGCGGAACAGCAGATCGTGCAGGCAGTGGCCAAACTTGGAGACCATGATCAGCACGCGCTTCTTCTGTCCGGCTGGCCGCAGGCCCCAGCTGGCCTGGTGCTCATCCGCCAGGTCCTTGAGGCTGGATTCAAGCTCGGCGATATCCAGTGCGTTGCCTTCGCTGGAAGAGATCTCGAATTCGATGCGCAGGAAATAGGTGCCGGAGCGCTGGTCATCATGCTGCTTGAGTTCCCGGATATTGCCATGATGGGTCAACAGCAGGCCAGTGACCGCATGCACGATACCCGCACGTTCGGCGCAGGTGAAGGTCAGGACGTATTTGTTATTCGGTTCGGTCATCGTGCCGCTCCTTGCGTTCGCCGAGTTAGCGCTAGCTCCGCCATGGCTCGTGGTGGTGGTGTAAGAACAAATGAGGGGTATTACGTGGTGATCGGTCCCTCGGGGACTCCCCGTTGACAACTGATATATCAATAGCTGATCACAATACTATGTGTGCCCCGGCACAGCGTCAATAAGAACTTTTGAGGAGTTTCCGCAGCCGCGGAGGCGAATCGGAATCACGCGCCACAGGTGCCTGTTCGTCGACTGGAAATCAGTCAATGCACCTTAAAGCGATACGCTTTATCTAGTGGCACAATCAATGCGAACAGTGAAGAGAGCGAGTTCTCAGTGACGACGGAATTCTCAAGCACCATTACGGAGCAAGGCTCAATGGCCGACCGCGCCTACACGGCGCTGCGCGACCGCCTGATGCTGCTTGAGATCGCTCCGACCCACCCGATCCACGAACCGCAGCTTGCCGAGGAACTGGGCGTCGGGCGCACCCCGATGCGCGAGGCGCTCAAGCGCCTGGAAACCGACCACCTGGTGGTGTCCTACCCGCGCCGCGGCACCTTCGCCACTGCGGTGGATTTCCATGAACTGAACTACATTTCAGAGATGCGCCAAGCGCTTGAGCCCTTGGCGGCCCGCAATGCCGCCGCCAACAAGGATCCCGAAATCCGCGAGCAGCTGGCCAACTACCTCCAGCGCATCGATGAACTGGACCCCACCTTGGATCAGCGTTCGCTGCTGCTGCTGGATATCCAGATGCACCGGTTGATCTACAAGGCGGCTGGCAACAAGCATTTGGAAGAGACCCTGGTGCGCCTGGATAACCTGGTCACCCGCATCTGGTGCCTGGTCATTGACCAGATGCCACCGATTGCCGAGCACATCAAGGAGCATTCGGCCATGCTGCGCGCGGTCCTGGACGGCGACGCGGATCTGGCCGCAGAACTCGTGAGCAAGCACGTCAGCCACTTCGAGCAGGCGCTGCGCAGCGCCCCTTAGCCCGAAAGCCAGGGGCGCCACGCACACCGCATTTACTTGCCGGCGCCTTCCGGCTCCAGGTCGGTGTCCCGCGCCGGGTCCGGCACCGGATCCAGCGCGCCACCGGCCGCCTGCGCCGGTTCCGCGGCCGGCAGGATCACCGGATCGCTGCCGGCCGCTTGGACAATCGGCTGCTCGGAGGTCATCAGGCTGAAATGCTCTCCGGCGTGGCGGTCGATGCCTTCATCCACGGCCTGCTCCAGGACTTCCTGGGCCACCTTTTCTCGGAGCACCAGCGGGTCGCGGCTCAGGTCCTTCCACAGCGCCACGCATAGCAGCAGCATCACCAGCACAAAGGGCAGGGCCGAGACAATCGTGATGTTCTTCAGCCCGTTCAGTGCCGCCGCCGGATGATCCCCGCCGGCCAGCAGCATCACCGCGGCCACCGCACCCACCGAAACGCCCCAGAAGATCACGGACTTCTTCGTGGGTTCTTCGGCTCCGCGCTCGCTCAGCGCCCCCATCACGATGGAGGCCGAGTCGGCGCCGGTGACAAAGAAGATCGCGATGAGCACCACGGTGAGCACCATCAGGGCCGTGGCGATCCAGCCGGGCAAGTTCAGGCTGCCCAGCAGGGTGAAGAGGATGGAGTCGAAGTTGATATCCGGTGCGCCGTCGACCATCCTGGTCAGCGCCGCTCCCATCTCTCCCCCGCGCTCGGCGCGTTCCTGGATGCCGATGGCCCCGCCGCCGAAGATCGCGAACCACAGCAGGGTGACCGCCGAAGGAACCAGCAGCACGCCGGTGACGAACTGGCGGATGGTGCGGCCGCGCGAAATGCGCGCGATGAACAAGCCCACAAACGGGGTCCATGAGACCCACCAGGCCCAGTAGAAGATGGTCCACGAGGACAGCCAGCTGGCCATGTCCGCGTCCCCCGAGGATGCGGTGCGCGAGGCCATCTGCGGCAAATCCGCGATGAAGGAACCCACGGCGTTGGGAATCACGTTCAGGATGAACAGGGTCGGGCCGCCGATGAACACCACCAGGGCCAGGGCCACGGCCAGCACCATGTTGATATTCGAGAGCCATTGGATGCCGCGCTCGATGCCGGAAACCGCCGAGGCCACGAAGAGGGCGGTGAGGATGGCGATGATCAGCACCAGCACCCCGGAACCCACCGAGGACATGATGCCGGCGGATTGGATGCCGCCACCGATCTGCAGCGCGCCCAGGCCCAGGGAACAGGCCGAGCCGAAGAGCGTGGCCAGGATGGCCAGGATGTTGATGGTTTTCCCGCCCCAGCCGTTGACCACGCGGTCGCCGAAGATCGAGGAGAACATCGAGGAGAACAGCTGCGGGCGGCCCAGCCGGAAGCTGCCGTAGGCCATGCCCAGGCCGACGATGGCGTACATCGCCCACGGGAACAAGGTCCAGTGGAACAAGGTGGTGCCCATGGCGGTGCCCACGGCGGCCGAGGTTTGCCCGCCTACGGTTTCCGGCGGCGGCACCATGTAGAAGTACAGCGGTTCGCCGACCCCGTAGAACACCAGGCCGATGCCCATGCCGGTGGCGAACATCATGGAGATCCACGAGATGGTGCTGAACTGCGGCTTCTCCTCGTCCTTGCCCAGCGGGATGCGCCCGAAATTCCGCGCGGCGACCACCAGGACGAAGATGGTGAAGACGGTGGCTGCGATCACGAAGACCCAGCCGGTGTTGGTGATGACCCAGTCCAGCGCGCTGGAGGCGACGCTGCCCAGGCCTGCCGGGGAGGCAAAGCCCCAGGCGATGAAGGCGAGGGTCAGGATTCCTGCGATGCCGAAGACCCAGTAGTCGGTGCCGCTGCTCAGGTAGCGCCGGGGCCTTCGTCTTCGCGCCGAATGCAGCTCGCTGACGAGGTCTTTGACAGGTTGCTCAGTGCTCTTCATAGCATGTCCTTCAGGGAGGGGGAAGAGGCGGGGCGCCTGTTGGGTGTGGTCCGCGGCGGCCGGCCTGTGTCCAGATCACGAGTGGCTTCATGATGCTGAGGGGGGGTAGAAGGGTGCGCCGGCCCAGGGCCGGGCAAGCGCTGGCAGGCCACCGGGCTGGCACGCCAGCTCTCCAGCCCGGTGGCTGCCACGAGTCCAGATGGGCGCGGGTCTCAGGCGCCGATCAGACCGTGCGGGTCCAGCACGAACTTCTTTGCCACGCCGCTGTCGAACTCGGCGTAGCCCTTCGGGGCGTCCCCCAGCGAGATCGCCGTGGCGTTCACGTTCTTGGCGATCGAGACCTTGTCGTTCAAGATCGCATGCATCAGGCCGCGGTGGTATTTCATCACCGGGCACTGCCCGGTCACGAAGGTGTGGGACTTGGCCCAACCCAGGCCGAAGCGCATGGACAGCGAACCAACCTTGGCGGCCTCATCGACTGCGCCCGGGTCTCCGGTGACGTACAGGCCCGGGATGCCCAGGGAACCGCCGGCGCGGGTGATCTCCATGATGGAGTTCAGCACGGTGGCCGGCTGTTCGGTGGCTGCGCCGTGGCCGTGGCCGCGGGCCTCGAAGCCCACGGCGTCAATGGCGCAGTCGACCTCGGGGACGCCGAGGATCTGCTCGATCTGTTCCGCAGGATCGCCCAGCGCCACGTTGACGGTTTCGCAGCCCATGGCGCGAGCCTGGGCCAAGCGGTCCTCGTTCAGGTCGCCGACGATGACCACTGCGGCGCCCAGCAGCTGCGCCGAGGTGGCGGCGGCGATGCCCACCGGACCGGCGCCAGCCACGTAGACGGTGGAGCCGACGGTGACACCGGCACCCACTGCCCCATGGAAGCCGGTGGGGAAAATGTCCGAGAGCATGGTCAGGTCCAGGATCTTCTCCATGGCCTGGTCGCGGTCAGGGAACTTCAGCGCGTTCCAGTCCGCGTAGGGCACCAGCACGTATTCGGCCTGGCCGCCGACCCAGCCGCCCATGTCCACGTAGCCGTAGGCGGAGCCCGGGCGATCCGGGTTCACGTTCAGGCAGATGCCGGTCTGCCCGGTCTTGCAATTGCGGCAGCGGCCGCAGGAGATGTTGAAAGGCACCGAAACCACGTCGCCGACCTTGAGGAATTCGACGTCGCGGCCGACTTCCACGACCTCTCCGGTGATTTCATGGCCAAGCACCAGGCCCTCCGGTGCGGTGGTGCGGCCACGGACCATGTGCTGGTCAGAGCCGCAGATGTTGGTGGCGATGGTCTTGAGGATGACGCCGTGGTGGACTTGGCGCCCGATGTTGGCCGGGTGGACTCCCGGGCCATCCTTCAATTCGAACTCCGGGTACGGGGTGTCGATCAGTTCGACTTTGCCCGCTCCTGCATAACTTACTGCTAGGTTGCCCATGCCAGACCTTTCGCATGAAATATCAGTTGGATACTAATCGGATGTAGGAAAGTCTCCCCATGAGTGTGATCCATGTCAATAGCCCGGGCAGGTGATCCGCCGAAGATGTCGGAAGGCCCGCCGGGCGCATCAGTCCAGTTCTTCGGCGGAACGCTGGGAAATAATCCCCTTGGCCGTGTCCTGCAAAATTTTCAAGGATTCCTCGATCATCGGAGAACCCAGCGACCCCTTGCGGGTGACCGCGACGATGCGGCGCGAGGGCTTGGCCACGCCGCTGATGCGACGGCGCACCACATTTTCGACACTGCCCAAGGTGGCCAGCCGCGGCAGCAAGCCAACCCCGAGCCCGGCCCCGATGAACGCAATCATGGTTTCCCATTCCACCGCCTCGTGGGCGACATGCGGGGTGATGCCCAACGACGTGAAAGCGGCCACGAAGAGCGCGCGATAGACCGACTGCTCAGACTCGGTGATCCACGGATCATCAGCCAGCTGCTCCAGGGACACCGACTTGTTCATTGCCAGCCGATGGTCGGCGGGCAGCACCACATCCAGCGGATCATCGAGCAGGACCGTCTGCTCGAACCTGGCCTGCACCAGGGTTCCGGTCTGCGATTGGCTGGCAACGATCACCGCCAGATCGATGCGCTCGGAGAGCAGCAGGTCCAGGCAGCGCTGGGGCTGGGCTTCGATGAGCCGCACTTCCATCTCCGGCCGGCTGGTGCGCAGCTTGGCTGCCAGCGGGGCGAGCAGCTCGGCAGCCGCGGTGGAAAATCCGCCGAGGCCGAAGCTTGCCTGCAGCTGCCCCGAGGCGGTGCGCGAGGAGGCCATCAGCAGCTCCCACTGCGTCACAATCGAGTCCAGGCCCGCCACAAAGTGCCGCCCCGCAGCGGTCAGCCGCACCCCCCGCCCGTCCTTGACCAGCAGCTGGATCCCGAGGCCGCGCTGCAGCTCGCGCAGCTGCGCCGAGACCGCCGAGGGAGAGTATCCGGTCAGTTCCGCGGTGCGCGCCACATTGCCGGTGGACGAGAAGACGCGGAGGGTGCTCAAGCGTGGATCAATCATGCACTAATTGTGCATGATTTCATTCGATATCTTGCGCTTTTCATGGACACTAATTATTCCTAGTCTCGATTCATGCGGTTGATCATTTCCGTGATCCAGCTCACCGCACCACCACACCTCAAGGGCGCTCAGGCGCTGTGTTCCTAGGAGTAACAGATGACCGCTTCGGTAAGTGCCGCGCGCAGCACGCGTGGCAAGCTCGCTTCGACTGTGGAGACTCAACAGCTCGCCGAAATTACCGAACTCTTCCAGAACCGGCGCAAGGGCTTTTCCCTCGACGCCCCGTTCTACACCGACCCAGCGATCTTCAAAGTCGAGATGGAAGCCATCTTCGGCACCCACTGGCTCTTTGCCGCCAGCGTGGCCGAGGTGCCCGAGCCCGGCGACTACGTCACGCTGGATTACGGACCGCACTCGCTGATCGTGCTGCGCACCGATGATGGCGGGGTCAACGTCCTGCACAACGTCTGCCGCCACCGCGGCGCCCGCGTGCTGACCGAGGCCTCAGGCAGCACCGGCAATCTGGTCTGCGGCTACCACTCGTGGACCTACGACTCCGAAGGCAACCTGATCCACGCCTCCTCCCCGGGCGAAATCGACTTCGACAAGAACTGCTTCGCCCTCAAGCGCGCCCACGGCCGCATCCACGCGGGCCTGATCTTCGTCTGCCTCGCCGCCGAACCGCCCACCGACTTCGACGAGGTCTCCGCGATCTTCGAGCCCTACCTGGCACCGCACGACCTGGGCAGCGCCAAGGTCGCCTACCAGCAGGACATCATCGAAGAAGGCAACTGGAAGCTGGTGATGGAAAACAACCGCGAGTGCTACCACTGCGATGGGCACCCGGAACTGGCCTGCTCGCTGTTCCCGACCTGGGGCCTGACCGACGAGCTGGTCCCGCCGCACCTTGAAGAGGTCTGGGAGCGCAACAAGGCTGCCAAGCAGGCGCTGGAAGAGCGCTGCCGCCGCTACTCGCTGCCCTACGAGGTCATCGAGGAGCTCGACACCCGCATCGCCGGCATCCGCATCTCCCGCGAATCCCTGGATGGCGAGGGCGAGTCCTTCTCCCCTGACGGCCGCCGCCTGTCCAAGAAGCTGCTGGGCGATCTGCGCGACTTCCGCCTGGGCCGCTGCTCCATGCACCTGCAGCCCAACTCCTGGTTCCACTTCCAGTCCGACCACGTGATCACCTTCGGCGCCTACCCGATCAACGAGCACCAGACCCTGGTGCGCACCACCTGGCTGGTGGCCGATGACGCCGTGGAGGGCGTCGACTACGACCTGGAGAAGCTGACCCACACCTGGAAGCAGACCAACATCCAGGACAAGGCCTTCGTGGAGCTGTGCCAGACCGGCGCGGGCAGCCCCGCCTACCAGCCCGGCCCCTACATGAAGAGCGAATACCAGGTCGAGGCCTTCATCAACTGGTACACCCAGCGCGTGCTGGAGCACCTGGCATGAGCCAAGGCGCAACCATCGTGGGAACCTCCACCGCGCAGCGCATCCGCGGATTGGAAATGCCGTGGAACCGGGTGCTCAGCACCCAGGACCAGGCAGCCAGTGCCGCCAAGGCCCTAGGCCCCTGGCACCCGCAGGAGTTCCTGGCCGAATGCGTGCAGAACATCGAGGAAGCCGGCGGGCTGATGACCTTCGTCTTCCGCCGCCTCGACGGAGCGCCGCTGGCCTTCCGCGCCGGCCAGTACCTGAACATCGCCTTCCCGGTCTATGGCGAGGGCGAGGACACGGTGGACCGCAGCTACTCCATTTCCAGCGCGCCCACCGTACCGTGGACCTTCAATGTCAGCATCAAGCGCGACCCCAAGGGCCTGGTCTCCAATTGGGCGCACGAGAACCTGCGCCCGGGCATGGTGCTGGATATGCTCGGACCGGTCGGGGCCTTCCACCTGGGCGACTCGGACCGCCGGGCCCGCTACCTGTTCTTGTCCGCCGGGGCCGGGATCACCCCGATCATGTCCATGGTGCGCACCATCCACTCCCTGCCCGGCCAGGCCGATGTGATCGTGCTCTGCCACGGCACCGTGCCCGGGGACTTCCCCTTCTGGCAGGAGCTGGAATACATTTCCAAGGTCGATACCCGCATCAAGGTGTTCTACTCCTTGGGCGACCGCGACAAGCCCAAGAGCTGGAAGGGCTTCGCCGGCAGGCTTTCGGCGAAGATGATCGACGAGGTCGCCCCGGATGCCAACGGCCGCAAGGTCTTCGCCTGCGGACCGGAAGGCTACCTGAACTCGGCCGCGCAGCTGCTGCGCGAGGTCGGGGTGGATGACACCTCCGTCTTCATGGAGTTCTTCTCGGGCGACCGCAAGACCCTGCTGGAATACCAGAAGGAAATCGTGCTCGCCGAGTCCATCGCCGAGGAAGTGGCCGAGTCGGTGGAGGAGTTCTACGAGAGCCAGCCGCCAGAGCTGGGCATGTACGAGCCGGAGTACGACGAAACCGGCACCATCGAGGCCAGCGGCCAGGAGCTGATCGCGGTGCCCGCCGACGCTCCGGTGCCGGCCGCCGAACCAGCCGGCGAGCAGCTCCCGCCGGATACCTCGGGCTTCGAGACCGTGGGCGAAGGCACCATCACCATGAGCTTCGTGCGCACCGGGATCAACGTCAAGATCAATCCCGAGGAAAAGATCCTGGGTGCGGCCCAGCGCGCCGGGGTGCGCATCGGGGCCAACTGCCAGGAGGGCATGTGCGGCTCGTGCAAGGTCGTCAAGCTCTCCGGCGAAGTGGCCATGAATCACCAGGGCGGCATCCGCGCCCGGGAGATCTCCGCCGGCAAGTTCCTCCCGTGCTGTTCCACCGCCCAATCAGATCTGGTCATCGACGCGTAGCCGTCACCCCATAGCCACCCTGTATTAAAAGGAGTCACCATGTCCCCCGTTTCCCCTCGGGTCATCATCATCGGCGCCGGCATTGTCGGCGCCAACCTGGCCGACGAGCTGGCCCTGCTGGGCCACGCCAACACCCTGGTCATCGAGCAGGGGCCGCTGGGCATTCCCGGCGGCTCCACCTCACATGCTCCGGGGCTGGTCTACTCCTCCAACCCGTCCAAGTCCATGACCGAGTTCGCCCAGTACACCATCAAGAAGCTCAGCTCGCTGATCGGACCCGACGGCACCAGCTCCTTCCTGCCGGTGGGCGGCCTGGAGATCGCGACCAATGCAGAGCGCCTGGCCGACCTGCACCGCCGCGCCGGCTGGAACCGCTCCTACGGGGTCGAGGCCGAGGTCATCGACGCCGAGGCGTGCCTGGAGAAGTTCCCGATGCTGGCCGAAGGCAAGGTGCTGGGCGGCCTGTTCACCCCGGGCGACGGCCTGGCCCTGGCCGCCAAGGGCACGCAGCTGGTCATCGAGCGCGCCAAGGCCGCGGGCGTGGAATTCCGCGACCGCACCATCGTCACCGACATCGAGGTCACCGGCGGCAAGGTCACCGCGGTAATCTGCGGCGAGGACCGCTTCGAGGCCGACATCGTGGTCTCCTGCGCCGGCTTCTGGGGCCCGAAGATCGGCGAAATGGCCGGTACCTCGATTCCGCTGCTGCCATTGGGCCACCAGTTCGCCTGGACCACCCCGGCCCCATCGCTGGCGGGCGTGAACGAGCTGCCCAACGGCGCCAGCCGCCCGATCCTGCGCTACCAGGACCGCGACCTCTACTACCGCGAATGGGGCGACCGGATCGGCATCGGCTCCTACGCCCACCGCCCGATGCCGGTGGATCTGGATACCCTCAAGTCCTACCGCCCGGAGGAGATCACCCACGAGCGCATGCCCTCCTCGCTGGACTTCACCCCGGAGGATTTCGCCGCCGAGTGGGAAGCCACCCAGGAACTGCTGCCGGATCTGCGCAACACCCAGATCCAGCGCGGCTTCAACGGCATCTTCTCCTTCACCCCGGACGGCGGCTCGCTGGTCGGCCAGTCCAAGGACGTCGATGGCTTCTACGCGGCCGAGGCCGTCTGGGTCACCCACGCCCCGGGCATCGCCAAGGCCGTGGCCGAATTGATCGCCACCGGCACCTCGAGCACCGATTTGTCCGACTGCGACCTGAACCGCTTCGAGGACGTGCAGAGAACCAAGGAGTATGTCAGCGAGACCTCGCAGCAGAACTTCGTGGAAATCTACGACGTGCGCCACCCGCTGGAGCCGCGCACCACGCCGCGCGCCGTGCGCACCTCGCCGTTCTACTCCCGCCAGCAGGAACTCGGCGCCTTCTTCCTGGAGGGCACCGGCTGGGAGCGCCCGCACTGGTACGAGGCCAATGCCGCGCTGCTGGACCAGTTGCCTGCCGAGTGGGCCGCACCGGACCGCGATAGCTGGTCCAACAAGTTCCACTCCCCGATCGCGGCGGTGGAAGCCTGGAAGACCCGCACCGCGGTGGCCATGTTCGACATGACCCCGCTCAAGCGCGTCGAGGTCACCGGCCCCGGTGCCGGCGACCTGCTGCAGGGATTGACCACGGCGAATATGCTGCGTGCCCCGGGCATGGTCAGCTACACCCTGCTGCTCGATGCCGCCGGCGGCATCACCAGCGATATCACCGTGGCCCGGATCTCCGACGAGGTCTACCAGGCCGGCATCAACTCGAATGTGGATGTCGCCTACCTGAACCGCGAAGCCAAGAAGTTCAACGCCGCCAACCCGGGCAAGTGGGTGGCGGTGCGCGATATCACCGCCGGCACCTCCTGCATCGGCCTCTGGGGCCCGCTGGCGCCAGAGGTGATGGCCAAGGTCACCGACGATGATCTGAGCAACGAGGGCCTGAAGTACTTCCGCACCAAGCAGATCTCCATTGCCGGCCTCCCGGTCACCGCAATGCGCCTGTCCTACGTCGGCGAATTCGGGTGGGAGCTCTATGCCTCGGCAGATGTCAGCGCCAAGCTCTGGGACGTGCTCTTCGAGGCCGGCCAGGAACAGGGCATCATCGCTGCCGGCCGCGAGGCCTTCAACTCCATGCGCCTGGAGAAGGGCTTCCGCTCCTTTGGCACCGATATGACCAGCGAGCACGAACCGGAGCAGGCCGGGCTGGGCTTCGCGGTCAAGGCCGCCAAGACCGTGGACTTCGTCGGCAAGTCGGCCCTGGCCGAGCGCGCCGCCGCGGCCACCAAGCGCCTGCGCTGCCTGACCGTTGATGACGGTGTCTCGGTGGTCATGGGCAAGGAGCCGGTATACGTCAACGGCAAGGCTTCGGGCTACGTCACCAGCGCCGCCTACGGGTACACGGTGCGCAAGCCGATCGCCTACGCCTGGCTGCCAGTCTCGGTGGAGACCGGCGATTCGGTGGACATCGAGTACTTCGGCAATCCAATCGCCGCCACCGTGGTGGATGATCCGCTGTACGATCCGCAGATGGAACGCCTGCGCGGCCTGAGCCTGGCCACCTCCGCCAGCTAGCACCTGGCTGCACTGCGCCAAGGGCCGGTACCGCGTTCGCGGTACCGGCCCTTGGCGTTGCCGGACTAGGTGACGGACCCGTTTTCACACCAGCAGGTTCGCTGCCGAGCGCTTCATTGCTTCGAGCTGCACCTCACGGCTCGACTCCGTACCGTGGATGGTGTCCACCGGCCCGAGTCTGTACGCTGAAGCCAGTTCCCGCATGTTTGCAACCGGAGGAGAACCCATGGCCACACCGGATGTGCGTCCCGTCGGAGACCTGCCCCATGAGCTGGGGAAAACCGCCCCGCGGGAATTGCAGCTCGCCGGACTGGACAGCCTGGAAAAGATCAGCCGGTGCACTGAAAAGGAGCTGCTCTCCATTCATGGGGTCGGCCCCAAGGCGATCAGGATCCTGGGCTCCGCCTTGGAGCAGAAGGGCCTGGGGTTTCGCACGGCCTAGCCGGGCACGTCGGAGGGTGTGGTGGCCGCCCGGGCCCGTTGCGCGCCCGCCCCGGGCTGTGCTAAGTAGCATGGTGACTTTCCGGCGACCGCCAAGACCAGGCTCCCAGGAGGCACCCAGTTTTCCAGCGACGGCCAGGGCGCATCTAGTAGCTTGCTGATTTGGAAGACGGTGCCGGTACCCGTTACCGAGGCACCATGAAACCGAGCAAAGGGGAAACCATGGGCATCATCGGATGGATCGTTTTGGGACTGATCGCCGGGGCTATCGCCAAGGCCATCAAGCCGGGGCAGCAGGGAGGCGGATGGCTCGCCACGCTGCTGCTGGGCGTCGTCGGCGCCCTGGTGGGCGGCTGGATCGGCTCCGCGGTCTTCGGTGTGGGAATCAACCAGTTCTGGTCGCTCTCGACCTGGCTGCTGGCTATCGGCGGTTCGCTCGTGGTCCTGGTCCTCTGGGGGCTGCTGACCCGCAAGCGGGCCTAGGGATTACTTGAATCGACCGCGGGCCCGCACCTGATCAGGGGTGCGGGCCCGCGGTCGGCAGCACGGGTGCCACCGGGTCACAAGCATGCGCTAGTCGCGCGGATCCGGTTGCCCACCGCGCTCCAGCCCCTGCGAGGGCTCCGCGGACTGCGCCGGCTCGTCGGCGGTGTCAGCTTCTTCGCGGCTATGCTCCTGGACCTTTTCGAGCAGGTTTTGCACCTCGCTGGCCCGGCCCGACCAGTACTCGGGTTCCAGGCCAAAGCCATTGGCTGCTTCCTTCGCAAGATCCGTGAAACCATCACGGTGGTCTTCGAGCGCGTTATTGAGATCTTCGAACTCGTCGTGGCTGACACTGACATCGATGCGCCTGCGCGGCATTCAAATCACCCTAACTTGTGTGAGGTCACCTGTTTCCGTTTGGCTTCAACCTACGCGTGCAGCGGCACTGCGGCATCTGCCTTGAGGTTTTTTCCAGCAACCCGCTGCCCTGACCGTCGCGCTCAGGTGGCGCGGGGTTCCAGCGGGCAGGTCATGAGGACGTCAGATTGCTCCCTGGGACATCGCGCAGCTCGTGATCGCGTTGCGCCGACTGGCCGAGGTCATGCTCATTCCATTCCACGCTGGCAATGAGGGCATGCAGGAACTTCGCCGCGGCCCGCCGCTCATCTGCGCTGAGCCCATCGACGGCGGACATCATCCGCTCATGCATCTGCTGCAGGGTCTCGCGCACCTCGGTGTCGCTGTGCCGGGTCGGAACAATGCCCACCGATCTGCGGTCGGCCGGATGCATGATCCGTTCGGCGTACCCGTCGCGGCAGAGCCGATCAATCAGCGCTGATACCGAGGCATTGGAGATGCCGAGCTCCTCGGCGAAATCGCGCTGGCGGGGCACCTCGCCCTTGCGGTGCGCCCTTAAGAGGAAGCGCAGGGCGGTCATGTCGGTCTCGTTCATCCCCATGGATCCGCGAGTCTGGGCACGCATTTTCCGCTCTGCGTCACGGTAGCGGCGCATGAGGTTCAACAGGTCAACGGCTTCCGGAGCCGATTGGCCCTCACCATACCAATATCCACTGGCCTCATAGCGACTCATGAGAACTCCTTTCATCGGATACGAGCACAACACCCGAGAGCCTTGCCGGCCTTCCACTGATTCTTCTGAAATTCCAGCTTGCGTCTCTTGAAAAAAATAATGTAGCCTGTCTAATAGTTAGCCAGTCTACAGATATTCTACTACGAAACACCGAAGAGTGCCGGAGCGCAGGATGAAAGAGCATTTAGCAGTTCCCGCAGATACGAGTACTACGGGCCACGAAGCATGGATCGCAAGGATGCAGAACATCGCATCCTTCGGCACCCAGGAGTGCAGAAGCAAAAGCACGGTGCATTCTGCGATCTGCACCATCCAGGGCACGCCTGACAAGCTGATTGTCAACTTGGCCTGCACCGCGACGGGCGAGGAACATGTCACCGAGCTCATGCAGTACGTCAATGACACCCTGTTGCCGCAGATGGAGCAGCTGCTGGGCATCCAGTTCGAGGTGCGGAACCTGCAGTTCGCGGTGGCCGGCCGGGAAAATCTCCTGTCACAACCCGAAGAGCTGGACAAGGGCGATGCCTCCACAGATTGGCTGGATGACCCCTTCTCCACCCCGACCCTGACCCCCACCCAAGGCTGGCGGCCGGAGACAGGAGGAAAATCCGCGGATTTGAGCATGGCCTAGGCCCGCCAGGGCCAGTGCGGAGCGTTTGGCTCTGCACGCACACAGGGTGATCGACGAGGCTCCGGCCCGTCTAAACCGCACCCCGCGCAGCACCATATTCACTGAGGAATGCAAGAAAGGGAAGTATCTACAATGCCAGGCCGTATTGCCAGAACCCAGACCGCTGTCAGGGTCGCCGATTTTCTCGCCACCCGTGAGGGCAAGTCCCACCTAGCTTCTTTTGGCTGGGCCCCGGGCATGCCCATCGTGATGACCCGCCCCAGCGAACCACTGCATGACGTGATGGCGATGGTCTCCGTCCACGGCCGGGCGGCGCTGGTCGCCATGCTCGACCCGCGCAGCGAAGAACTGCGCATGCTGCACATCACCACCCCGCAATCGGCGCTGCGTGTTGTTGCCCCATCCCCCGCGTCCACCACCATCGGCGCGTTCTTAGACCGGGTCGCATCGGCGACCATTGCCGAATTCCGCGTGAAATTCTGGCAGCACACCGCCGTGGCCCACGTGATTCCTTCCTGTCCCGCCATGCACAGTTCCGGCGCCGCCAGCAAGAGATACCAGCTGCCATCGCGGCCAGCCTTGGCAACCGCCGACGTGCAGTAGCCAGCACTGCGCTTCCCCGGCATCATCGCGTGGGCAGCTCCCAGCCATTAAGCGGCAGGAGCTGCCCACCGTTGCCTTGTGCAGACAACCGGCGGCCGGGCCCCGAATCACTTTCCCTGGGCAGATTTCATGTGCTGGTAGGCATCGAGCGCCGCCTGCCGCGATTCCTTCAGATCCACCAGCGGTTCAACGGCCAACGGCGCATAGCGGGCCACATAGTTGCCCGAGGGATCGAATTTCTTGGCTTGGAGTTCTGGATTGAACACCCTGAAATAGGGTGCGGCGTCGGCGCCGCTGCCGGCCACCCACTGCCAGTTGGCGGTATTGCTCGCCAAGTCCGCGTCCACCAAGGTGTCCCAGAACCATTGCTCGCCGACCCTCCAATGCAGCCCCAGATTCTTGACCAGTAAGCTGGCCGTCACCATGCGCACGCGATTATGCATCCAGCCGGTCTGCCACAACTGGGCCATCCCGGCATCCACCAACGCGAATCCGGTGCGGCCCCGCTGCCAGGCCGTGGCCAGGTGCGCCGCCCGGGCCGAATCCTCGGGCCAGGACCAATCAAAATCATCAAACTCTGCCCGCAGGTTTTCGGTGGGCAGTTCCGGGTGATGGTAGTAGAGGTGCCAGCAGAAATCCCGCCAGGCCACCTGGCGGCGCAATCCCAACGCGCCCTCGGCGGCCCCCGGGGTGCGTTGGGCCAACGTACTGAGCTCGTGCCACAGCTGGTGCGCGCTGAGGTGCCCCCAACGCAGCGCTGGCGACAGCGCGGAGGTCCCATCGCGGTCCGGGCGATCATGCAGGTCCTGGTAATCCCGCGCGATCTCGTCGAGCACCGTTTCCAGGCGCTCATGGGCCGCCGCTTCCCCCGGCGTCCATGCTTCGGCCAGGCCAGTGGACCAATCCGGCGAGGTGGGCAGCAAGTCCCAGCTCTCCAGATCTTCGCCGGGCGGCCTCTTTCCCTGCGGCGAGGCCTGCCGCTGCGGCGCGGGCTGGGGTGGGCGGATGTCGGTGGCGCACAAGGCCTTATGGAATGCGGTGAACACCTTGTAGCCGGTGCCTGATTGGGTCAGCAGCTCCCACGGTTCGTGCAGCAGGGTTCCGGCATAGCTGTGCGCAGGGATCCCGGCCTCGCCCAAGGTGCTCTTGAGCTCGGTGTCGACGGCGCGCTCGGCCTGGCCATAGCGCCGGTTCCAGTGCACCGCAGCCACGGCGCCCTCGGCGACCACCTCCTGGAGGATCCCCACCGTGGCTCCGCGCCGCAGCACCAGCGGAATGCCGAGTTCCTCGAGCGAGGCGCGCAGGCTCACCAGTGCGTGGTGCAGCCACCAGCGCGCCGCGCCGCCCAGCGGCCTGATCCCGGCTGAATCCTCGTCCAGGATGTACAGGCCCACCACCGGGCCCGCGTCGCGGGCCGCCAACAGCGCCGGATGGTCTGCGGTGCGCAAGTCATCGCGGAAGAGCACTAGCTGGTAGTCCTGGGGCTGATCATGGCTGCGGCTGGAGTTCATGCAGCCAGCGTAGATTAACCGCGGAACCTGCATCGCGAACCTGTGTACCAGCAGGGTGCGGTGCTTCCAGTGGCCGCTACTGCTCGACATCGGCACAGGCCAGTTCATAGACTCGTGGGTGAACGCATACTCACCGACCTGAAAGGAGCTCAGCCCATGAAGGACACCCCAAGGAACAACCGGCTCTCCTGGCTACTCGTCGTTGGTTCGGGCCTGGTCGTGCTCGTGCTGTCGGTGCTGCGGCTGGCCGACGCTACCGGCTCCCCCTCGACCTCGATAACGGGCTCAATCGTGCAGCTGTTGATCGGGGCCTTCGTCACTGCGCTGGGGCTATGGCAGTTGCGCGCACCGAAGCAAGAACGCCCCGAAGCCGACCAGCAGTAGCCCCGCACCGAGCTGCCGCAGGGCTGGAGGCAGAAGCCCTGGCCGCAGCGGCGGCGCACGAGCAACGGCCCAGTGGCACCCGAATTCTACGCAATGTCGAATTCTTGCCAGCGATCTGGAATACTAATTCTGTGGCCCCTTCTTCCCGCTCAGCACGCGCTCTCAGAGGCACGAGCGCCGCGCTCTTCGCGACGTTCGTTTCCCTGGCCTCGCATATGCTCGCGGGCGGCCCGGTCCCCTCGCTGCTGAACATCGCCCTGCCGCTGTCCCTGTCACTGCTTGTGTGCATGCTGCTCAGCGGCAAGCAATTCACCCTGTTGCGCCTGGCCGTCATGGTCGGCTTCAGCCAGCTGCTATTCCATTTCCTGTTCTCGATGGGCTCCGGCAGCTCCGTGGCCGCCGCCAGCGGGCCTCACCTGCATCACGGCACGCCGCTGAACCTCGACGTCACTTCCGTGGCGCATCATGCCGCTGCTAGCCACGGCGAGAGCACCATGGTTCTCGCCCACCTGGGCGCGGCCTTGGCCACGGTGCTGGTCCTGCACCGCAGCGAACAGGTCTTGATCGGGATCTCGAGCATCGTTGATGTTCTCACCTGGAAATTTGTCCTGGCGCTTGTCAACTACGTCTTCCATCCGTTCACGCCACGCGTGGCAGCGGTTGAATCGCGTGACATCCCAGCAGCCACGCTGGCCGTTGACACCACGTCAGTGATCCGCCGCGGCCCGCCCGCGTTCACCACGGCCTAAGACACGGCAGCCCTGGCCCACGGCCAGCAGATCCATTTCCCGACCCCTTTTTACGGGCCTTGCACCCCGTTCGCTCTGCCCTGCCCTGCTTGCGCTTTCACCCTGTACGGCCCCGGTATCCCGGGCCGTTCCTTCCCCGTGCTGCACCCTGCTTGCCGCGCGCCCGCAAAGGGCACCACGCGCCACGCGAAGGCTCCAGCACCCCCGACGTGAAGCACCCTCGCTGCTTCCAGACTTCCTAGGATGATCCGTGAAAAATTCCCTAACCCTACGTATCGCTGCCCTGTGCGCGGCAGCCGCCGTCACACTGAGCGGATGCGCCGCCACCGGCGCTGATGACACCAGCACCCCCGCGCAGGGCGCGTCAGCCACCATGAAAGATCCCTGGCTCAAGGCCGTGGACGATGGCATGACCGCCGGCTTCGGCACCATCGTGAACAACGGCGACCAGGACGTCACGGTCACTGCTGTCACCAGCCCGGCCTCCGATGACCTCGAGCTGCACGAAACCGTGGCCAACGAATCCGGGGCCATGCTCATGCGCGAGAAGACCGGTGGCTTCACCATCCCCGCCCACGGCGAGCTCCACCTGGAGCCCGGAGGCAGCCACATCATGCTCATGGACCTGCCCAAGGCACTGGCCCCGGGCAGCGAAGTCAGCATGACGCTGCAGTTCTCTGATCAGAGCACCCTCGAATTCTCCGCTCCGGTCAAGGACTTCGCCGGAGCGAACGAGAACTACCACGGGGGCGAGCCTGGCGATCTGGACGATGCCCCGGCAGAAAGCACCCACGATCACTGATGGCACGCAAAGAATCTGACTCCGCCCTGCGCCCGAGCCGCCGCGGGATCTTGTTCGGCGGGGCCGCCGCCGGCCTGGGGGCCGTGGCCACCCTGGGCGTGGAATCGCTGGCCGGGCGCGGCACCACGGCGCAAGCCTCCGAGGAACTCCATGGCCAGGAGGTGTTCCCCTTCTACGGCCAGCATCAAGCAGGAATTGCTACCGCGCCGCAGGCCCATGCCGTCTATCTGGCGCTTACGTTGCGCGACGGCGTGGACCGCGAGGGGCTGATGCGCCTGCTGCGGCTGCTCACCGACGATGCGGCCCGGCTGACCCAGGGCGAGGCGGCCCTGGCGGATACCGAACCCGAATTGGGGACGGTGCCGGCCCGCTTGACCGTCACCTTCGGCTTCGGCCCAAAGCTGGTGGAGATGGCTGGTTCCTCTGCCGCGGACATTCAGCCGCTGCCTAAGTTCAGCATCGATCGGCTGCAGGAGCGCTGGAATGATGGGCATCTGCTGCTGCATCTGGGCTCGGATGACCCCTTCACGCTCGCCCACGCCCAGCGCATGCTCTTAAAGGATGCCCGCAGCTTCTGCGATGTGAAATGGGTGCAAACCGGGTTCCGACGCTCGCGGGGCTCGGAGGCCAGCGGGACGACGATGCGCAACCTGTTCGGACAGGTCGACGGGACCGTGAACCCGGCACCGGCCACCGATGATTTCACGTCCCTGGTGTGGAATGAGGACGGCAGCACCACCATGGTGATCCGCCGCATCCACATGGACGTTGACACCTGGGATGAGGTGGATCGATCCGGCCGGGAATTCAGCGTCGGCCGCACCCTGGGCAACGGCGCACCAACCACCGGAACCAATGAGCATGACGAACCGGATTTCGGCGCCACCACGGCCCTGGGCTTCCCGGTCATCGCTGACCAGGCCCACATCCGGCGAGCGCGCTCGGAGAACACCAGCGAGCGGATCTTCCGCCGGGGCTACAACTACGATGAGCAGCCCAGCGGAACGCAGATTTCCGATTCCGGGCTGATTTTCGTGTCCTACCAGAAAAGCGTGGAACGCCAATACATTCCGTTGCAGAAGCGGCTGGCCGAACTGGACGCCTTGAACCAGTGGACCACGCCCATCGGCTCCGCCGTGTTCCTCATCCCGCCGGGCTGCGCCGAGGGAGGGTTCATCGGTGAACCCCTCTTCACGCGCTAGCGCCCCTCATCGCTTCTCTTCTTCCAAGGACCACTCATGACACTTCGTGGACCCCGCCACTGCTGACATCCGCGGCGACCTCACCGCCTACGGCACCAGCGGCGCCCTGCCATTACGCACCTGGATCGACCAACTGCATCGCAATCTGCAGCTGGGGGAACCCGGGCGCATGTACAGCGAGCTGGCCGCTTCCTGGCTCGGCATCATCGCCCTTGCCGGCGTAGGTCTGTGGATTGTGCGGATCAGGCGCACCAAACGCAAAAAAGACCTCCTGCGCCCCAATACCCAAGCCACCGGCTACCGCCGGCTGGCCAGCTGGCACGGATCCTTGGGGATCTGGGTCCTGCTCGGCGCGTTCTTCCTCTCGGCCACCGGGATCACCTGGTCCACCTACGGCGGCGCCAACGTGAGTGAAGTGCGCACTGCATTGAATTGGGGCACCCCCTCGGTGAGCACCGATCTGACTGCTTCTGGGGACAGTTCCGCTGACGAGCATGCCCACCATCATGCAGCTGCCGCGGCACCCACCGGGGACTCCGTGAACCCGGCAGCTTTCGACACGATGCTCTCCATCGGGCAGGAAGTCAATGTCAACACCGGGCAGGTGGAAATCAAGCCGCCCGCTGCGAAGGGGCAGGCCTGGGTGGTCCAGGAAATCCAGCGCTCCTACCCCACCGAGGTCGATGCCGTGTCCATCAACGGCCAAACGCTTCAGGTCGTGGACCGGGTCGATTTCAAGGACTTCAGCCTGGCCGCAAAGCTCTCCCGCTGGGGCATCGACATCCACATGGGATCCATGTTCGGGTTGCCGAACCAGATCCTGCTGTTCCTTGTTGCCTCCACCATCGCCGCCATGGTGGTACTGGGGTATGCGATGTGGTGGAAACGCCGACCCACGAAAAACCCGAGCCGGCGCATGGGCAAGGCTCCAGCCCGGGGCGGCCTGTTGCGGGCCCCGTGGTGGGCGGCCCTTCTGGTCCTGGCCGCAGCGGTCCTCGTGGGCCTGTTCTTGCCGCTGATGGGGGCAAGCCTCGCGCTGTTCATGCTCATCGATGTGATTGTTGGCTGGGTTCAGCGATCGCGATCCCGGACGGCGGCGACCCGCTAGCCAAAGGATCGCCCACACCGTGTTCGATATTGATGGTGGTCGTGCGCTCCGGCGCGACTACTCACCGGCCGCGGCGGTGCCCGCTTGACTGCCGAAGGGCAGCCCGGTGCTGTGGCGCTTCAGACAAGCACCACAGCACCGTGGCAGCCGCTGCATGCACTGGCTCCCCGGTATCCCGCAACGCTTAATGGGATGGAATACCAAGTGCATTTGCTGATGTATTCTGCGAATGGGCCCCATCGGACGGCATCATTGACGCATCTGGGTGCCTGAACCATCCCGGGTTTGATTCCGCTGTCTTTCTTGAAAGAGATAGCCACCATGCCCACGAAAGATGTCGCCGCGGTCTGTGACTGTGCCGCGCGGATGATTCTCGACCGGCTCTTCGAGCACCCCTCCGTGTACGCGGCTTGCTAGGCAGTAGCACCGAAACTGGATGTGGGGCCGGAATCCTTGCCTCGCTGGGTGGCGCACTTCCAGCTGGATGCCGGCCAGGGGGATAGATCGAGCACCGATGAGCTCGAGGCGTTGCGGAAAAGAACGCAGGCAGTCAACGGAACGCGCGATTCAATGCCGAGAATTATCACGTTTTGATGATCTCAGCACTGCATATGTGTGCGTGGGGCCAGCCTCTTGTCCGTACTTTCTATGCGGCGGGCCGGAAGAGGAACGACCCATGCGCCGCAGATCTTCTCAGATACTCAAGAGTGGAAAATATTATTCACAACATTAATAGCTTATTGCCAGACGACTTCCAGTGGAACTTATTGCGCGAGTAACTTGCTCTTTACCCCCATGTCATATTCTGAATTTTCACTATTCAGTTTGTAATATCGTGAAATAGTGCGGCCATCTTGAATGGGATTTTTTTATTAATCTGTAGGATCGAGAATTAAACGTATCCGACGCACAGAGTTCTTTCATCCCAGGAACAAGTACACAAAGGGCGGCCATGAGAACATCCATCTCGAAAACTCAATCCACCGCAAAGCGCAGATTCATGGAGTTGCCTTCAAGATCGACTTTGAGGCAGGATGCATCCGCCTCAATCGTCGTGTTTCTTGTCGCGCTTCCATTGTCGCTAGGGATCGCCGTAGCTTCCGGGGCCCCCGTCATGGCCGGACTCATAGCTGCGGTTGTGGGCGGTATTGTTGCTGGTTGCCTTGGAGGATCACCACTTCAAGTGAGCGGGCCGGCTGCAGGGCTGACCGTTATCGTAGCTGGATTGGTAGACCAATTCGGTTGGCAGGTTACATGCGCAATCACTCTTGCTGCAGGAGTACTCCAAATTTTGTTGGGCATCAGTCGCGTTGGCCGTGCAGCGCTGGCCATCTCACCCGTAGTTGTTCATGCCATGCTCGCCGGCATTGGGATCACGATCGTCTTGCAACAGCTACATGTCGTCCTGGGATCCACTCCAAGAGGCGATGCGCTTGGTAATCTCACGTCTATTCCCGAGAGCTTCAGAGACGCTAACCCCCAGGCCATGATTCTTGGTGCAAGCGTGATAGCGATCCTTCTTTTCTGGAAAAAGCTCCCGCGGTTTTTTCAGCAGATCCCCGGGCAACTAGCCGCCGTGGTGCTTGTGACACTTCTATCGATTGGGTTCGGCGATTCTGTTGAACGCATCAAGTTCGACGGTTCTCTATTGGAAGCCATCAGCGCCCCAGTGTTGCCTCAGGGCATGTGGGGAGCTGTATTCATCGGCATTCTGACCGTGGCGTTGATTGCCAGCGTCGAATCGCTACTGTGCGCTGTGGCCGTCGATAAAATGCAGTCCGGACCGAGAACCAACTTTAATCGCGAACTCATTGGTCAGGGCGCAGCAAACATGGCTTCTGGTGCTCTCGGAGGACTACCAGTCACGGGCGTCATCGTTCGAAGCGCTGCCAATGTTGATGCAGGAGCCCGTACACGCGCATCTGCTGTCTTGCATGGCTTGTGGGTCCTGGTATTCTCCATTTTTCTCGCCCCGGTGATCATGATGGTTCCGCAGTCTGTGCTGGCAGGTCTGCTCGTCATTATCGGAGTTCAGTTAGTCAAATTCGCTCACATCAAGACGGCTTTGCGTACTGGAGACTTCTTGGTCTATTTTGTAACAGTCGCTCTGGTGGTTTTCGCTAACCTGCTCGAAGGTGTGCTTGTGGGAGTCGGACTTGCCATGGCGTTGGTCTTGTTCAGGGTCGCCCGTAGTTCGGTCAATACGCAACGACTTCCTATGCAAGATGGCCGCGCAGTCTGGAGAGTGGGCATAGAGGGTTCCTGCAGTTTCCTGTCTCTTCCCCGTATAAATCGCGAACTCTACTCAATTCCTGCCAGTGCTACCGTGTTGCTCCACATCGAAGCTGATTTCATAGATTTTTCCGTTCTCGAAGTTGTCGAAGCATGGCGAAGCCAACACGAAAGCAATGGAGGAAAAGTCCATGTTGAAGACTACGGGACGCGTCGTCTGACCGACGCTGCACAAGGTTCTCCTAGACGCGGTTTTTCCACTGGCGTCTTGAGCAGTGGCCTAGCTGCCTGGAAACGCTGGCAACATCCCGACGTGGCTTCTGGCAATTCAAACGTGGACGCTCTGCCCGTGTTACGTGGAGTGAACAAATACCATCAGCACAACGCTGCGTTGATGATGCAAGATGCAAAACTGCTGGCGCAGGGGCAGAATCCCTCCACCCTGTTCCTAACTTGCGTGGATTCAAGGGTAGTCCCCAATGTCATCACTTCGAGTGGTCCTGGTGACATGCTGACTGTTCGCAACGTGGGCAATTCTGTCGGTGGGGCAGGCAGTGACCTGTCTTTTGAGGCCGCCCTTGAATTCGCAATTGACCGACTCGATGTCAATACCATCACCGTTTGTGGTCATTCAAATTGTGGTGCTATGACCGCCCTTCTCGGAAATGATCGCCTAAACGACGAAGGTAACGCTCCGGTTGACCAATGGCTGAAAGGCATGATTGAGAGCCGCCAAGCATTGTCAACAAAACACCCTGTTCTGCTAGATGCCGAAGCCGCAGGATACTCTCGTATCGATCAGCTTGCCCTAGTGAACGTTGCTGTTCAGTTGGAGAATCTGTCAAAGCACCCGCGAATAAGTGCTCGTGTTGCGGACGGATCGCTAAATCTGGTCGGCTTGTTCTATGACCTGTCCACTGCTGCTGTCGTCCGAGTCTCTGCCCAAGGTATCGAGCAACCAGATCTTTTGAAACAAGTCTGAAGCGATCTTGACGGAGCCTCGAATCTATTCGGCGCAGCAGATTCCCGAGATTGACCTGAATTAGTGGACACCCGGATAAGCGGGATCAACAGATCCCAAATTTGAGAGGATGTCACTAATGGGCAATATGGTAAACAGCCCCGGACATTTAACCAGGAGTACCGCCGCGAAGCAGCAGGCCTATTCGTCGATATCGGACGAACCATCACCGCGGTCGCTAAAGAGCTGAACATCGGCGAGCAAACCCTCGGCACGTGGGTAAAGAAATGGTGCATGGCGAGTGGCCGCACAGTGAGCGAGAGTAGGTGAGCCGGTGGACCCGAAAACATAGCTGCCTCGATGCGCCGGCAAGGGAATGAAGGGACCAGCCCGCGGCGCTTCAAACCGGTGACAACGATTCCAGGAGCGAATGCTTATTACCTGCCGGATCCTGTCTCAGACAAGTGGGATCACCTATCTGCGGACTCGTGCAGGATGGCTGTATCTGTGTGCTGTTCGCGACGGGTGCTCGCGCAGAGTATCGGGTTGGGCCATGGATTCGGTGCAGAACACCGACCTGGTGGAACGGGCGCTACAGATGGCTCGCACGTTGCGTGGCGAGCTGCCTCGGTACATCGTGTTCCACGCAGATCGCGGGGCCCAATGCACATCAGCCCAACTCTGGGAAGCAGCGAAAGAATTAGGTGTCCTGCAATCGGTCGGACGTACTGGAGTGCGCTGGGACAACGCGATGCAAGAGTCGTTTAGGTCGACGTTGAAGTCCGAATGCTTTGACCGTCGTTCTTGGCTGACGCGGCCGAAGCGAAGACTGCTCTCGTACACTGGATCGGGGTTTTCTATTACCGCCGGCGTCTTCATTCGAAGCTGGGGAGGGTGCCTCCGGTGGAGTTTGCGCACGTGCTCCGGGCGAGGTCTGTCCGGACTGGTTTGTCGGATGCAGGAGTGCTCACGCAGGCTGCATGATGCGGACCGCGTGTCCACTAGTTGCGGGCAACCCCAGCCGTTCACGGTCCGCTAAGAAGAAACAATCTTCATGGCGGCGTAACGCTCTGAAAGAAGCTTTCCGGATTGGCCCGGTCGAACCTGAGCAACACCAGAAGACGACGCCCTGCCGCACAATTGCAGCAGGGCATCTGCGAGTGGACTGAACGGAGACTGCTGCCGCCCCTAGACGGTACAGGTCAAGGCTCCTATAGGCGCCCCGCGCCCTGAGTCAGCCGCAAAACCTATGCATATCGTACGTGCGGAAACACCCGCGCATCCCCAAAAAATGCAGGAAAACACAATGCAGGTAGCATTCGACTAAAGAATCGGTAGTGCCTTGGTGAACACAGCTTTCGATCCCGAGATCTTCCTGACAAGTGCGCATTTAGATGGATACAGTTCTCTGCAGGCCGTTGCGAGGACAGCCTGTTAGCTGTTTTTCCTGGCTTGATCACGACACTGGTATTTCTGCTGATACATTAAGGCATCAGCCGCGGCAATACACTGATCAATGTTGGTAGTACCTGGCTGTGCTGAATAGAATCCCATGGCTGAAGGAATCCCTGCCTCTTCCAAGGAATCTCTGAATACTGAGAAATAAGCTTCTGTCTGGGATGGAGCTACTCCGTTGGCCAAAATCATGAACTCATCACCCCCATATCGAGCGACGCGGCAGGACTCGGTGCTTTTACTTCTCAGGATCTCACCAGCGCGCTGCAACAATAGATCCCCAGCTGCATGACCCTGGCTGTCATTGACCTGCTTAAGCCCATTGAGGTCAATCACAGCAACCGAGACGGAATCGCCAAAAGCGTCGAGACGTTCTTGCGCATCACTGGTGATCTTGTCCCAGCCGCGTCGGTTCAACAGACCAGTCAAAGCATCTGTTTGCGCCAAGGCATCGGATAGCTCACTATTTCTCCGCTCTCTATCAGCTACTCTGGCTAACTTCAATTGGGCAGATAGAAGTGAACTGATGAGGGCAACGAGTTCTTCATCTATTGCCTCTCCTTCAGTGAGCGGATCGGTGCGCACCCCGCACAGGACACCAAACATCTCATCCCGGTCATCATTGATGGTGTACCCGGCATAGGCCCCTACCTCGGCTGAAAATCGCATACACGAATAGTCGGGATCTAGCTGCGTATTGTTCACAATATGCGCAGCACCATTGGCCATTCGACTGCATAAAGATTCCTCCCACTCAACACGTTGACCGGTTTTGAGCAACTGATCCGGTTGCACGTGCAAGTGGACCTGCTCTCCATCGATTACGCGAGAAACTGACCAATCTGTCAGCGGGGTATGCAGTTTAAGGTAAGAAATAGCCTGTTCAGCCGAATCTGTGAATATCTGAGCACCGTTAAATACCTGTGCGTCTTTCGCAATGCGTGTCATTTTAGGCCTTAACCTCCATGCAGCTCAGGCGATAACACCCTCAGAGCACCATACGAAATTATTCAAACTTATACTCTCAACGAGAACAAGGATCCTGTGTGAAACCGATTCCTGGTACTCAGGATAACAACCATCAGGTGCTGAATTGATGTATGTCCTCTCTATATCCCACCAGAGCCGTTTGGGTATCTAACGAAAGATCAAGCATTGATTGAGACAAGCACCGGAATAGTTTCAGAACTTGGGTAAGTATCGCTAGCCTGTATTCGCTTGTAGTGGTGGTTACGGCACCTACTAGGACCGGTTCCCCTGTTGCTTGTATGCCATGCGAACACTTCAGTGACAGGTGCAGCAGGCCCATTGGTTACCTGTATGAGCGCAACGGACCTCCAACTTCAGCTGGAGGTCCGTTGCAGCTACGCGTTATTCATCGAACTGTCCAGTTGCTCAGTTTGTGTTTGAAGCTGGGTGGTTGCTTGCTCAATCGGGCCCACGGCGATCTTGTGCAGGGTTTCTGCAAATCCGGTATCGAAACTAGTGTCGGGGCTACTGGCAACCTGAGCGTAATCCGTAAGCTCACGTTGAAGTTCTTGCAGTGTCTGGATCGAAGCATCCAAAACTGATTTCAGCATCCGATCTTCGGCATGCTCAAGATGCACCAGGTCCAAGACATACAACGAAGACACCGCGAGAGAAGCTGCCAGCCTTTCGGCGCCTTCCAACGTTGAAATCCAAGCAGTGATGAACTCATCAACGGTGTCAGGGCGCTCTCCCGCAATGCTGCGAAGAACATGAGCAACTCCCGAAATTGACTGCTTTGACGCAACTTCTACCGCGACATCCACCTTTGCGGATTGTTCGACCAAGAGGCGTTTGAGCTTATCAGCCCCATCCATGGCCTACGCTCCCTCCGATTCGCGGCAAGGGCGGTGGTTCCGCCCGTGCGATCACCGCAGCTTTG
The DNA here is from genome assembly GCF_025854375.1 of Glutamicibacter sp. JL.03c. Lineage (NCBI taxonomy): Bacteria > Bacillati > Actinomycetota > Actinomycetes > Micrococcales > Micrococcaceae > Glutamicibacter > Glutamicibacter sp. JL.03c. The sequence goes on from NZ_CP107575.1 coordinate 3,275,217, forward strand.
GTCATAGCGGTCATGACCTAGGCTGATAAAACCGCTGCCAACTAACCAGCCAGCCAGCAGGCCGCTTTAAAACCCTGCTCGCAGCCGTGCTCGACGAGGCAGCGTACGGCGTGCGATGACGCGAGCGCCCGACGTGTATTCGCACTACTGATCGCGGGGCATTGTCGTGTCCACGTTCCTCCAATCCTACAACCAAGGCGTGGAAGCCTACGGGAAGAAAGGCATGAACAAGCTCTGGGGAGCCGCGAATATCCGCGTGGCCGGATCGGGCCTGTCTGATGACAAGTTCCTTCCGTTCCTCACCCAGGAGATCGGTGAGCGGGACGTGCTCAAACGCTCGTCCAGCGCCAGCGGCCGCACCGGCCGCTCAGTGTTCAGCTCAATGCAGCGCGAGAAGATCCTGGATGTGGCCGACCTGGCAGCCTTGCCACGGGGGCGGGCGATCCTCACCAGCTCCGGGCTTCCAGCAGGCCTGATCGAGCTACAGCACTACTCCACCAAACCGTACGGAGAAGATGTGAAGCTCTCGCAGGAATGTTACGAGGTCAACTGAGCACATAACACCTGCCGTGGAGTGCTGCTTGTGCGCATTTCTACTGCACATGATGAAAACTAGGGACTTGACTAGCCGAAACAGAACCGCAGCCTATGCGTATCGATTGATCTACTCGTTTCGTAAAGAGTTTAAGTAAATAACATTTGGGCAACTTTTTCCTTGTGAGGCCCTTTTTGGTATTTCGCGCGTGCCAGATATAGCAGAATCTATGTGCTGGCTATGTGACAGCTTAATTTCTTATCGAAAATCGGGGTCAAAGTGCACCTTCTCAGAGGGGATACCTCTGCGCGCCTGTGGACAGATTTCACAGTACGCAAGAGAAAAATCCTATCGACTATCGCGATCACCAGCACCAGCGCGTTGCTGGCCTCGGGTTTAATCGCCCCGTCGGCATTCGCCGACGAAGAACCGCAAGACACCACACAAACCGTTCAAGACGTCACCGAACGTCCCGACGGGGTGTCCGCCCAAATTACCGCGAAAGCCACCGGCCACCGCGTCGAAGATTTGTCCCTCCGCACGGCCACCGAACAAGTGTTCGCCAACCCGGACGGAACCTGGACGTCCGAAACGACCCCAGCAGCCCGCTTCAAAGAAGAAAAAGGCAACTTCGTACCCCTGGGCACCGACGGTGAACTGACTGACACCGTGTCACCGGTCGTAAGTGATGGCACCGAACTCACCATCGCTGACGGCAAGGACGCGCTCGGCGATGGTCCCACCCAGGATTCGGTCGTGCTCGCTGAGCTGGAATCCACCGGGGATCCCGAAGGCTCCACCTTGAAACTGGGATGGGAGGGTGAACTGCCCGCCCCGCAGATCAGTGAGAACCAAGCCACCTACACCGATCAGGTGCAGGTGCCCGTCATCGAAGATCCATCCGGCGACATCATGCCACAATCCTCCACCGTGGACCCAGTGCCTTCGGAGACTCCTTCCGAGTCTCCCAGCGACACCAAGGCTCCAGAGATCATTGATGAACAGCCCGAAGAGGACGAAGCCGCTTCTTCCTCCGATCCGACTCCCGAGCCTTCAGAGTCCTCCACTGAATCATCGGAGCCATCGGACGAATCAGAAGCGCCGTCACTCGATATGCCCGCCGACACCCAGCCGGTGAATGCGAGCGTGGTCGTTGAGCCGTTGCGGTCGGGCTTCTCGCACCGCACCGTGCTGGAGCAGGCTCCTGAGGGTGAGGTGTCGCTGCGTTTCCCGATCAAGCTGTCCAAGGGCTTGAAATTGAGCAAAGACCAGGACACCGGAGACCTGCGCGCGGTGAACGGCAAGGGCGAGACTGTGTTCTTCGCCCCAGCACCGACGATGTGGGATGCCAAAATCGATGAGGCTTCCGGCCTTCCATCTGCTGAGCGTTTCGTCGACACCGACCTCACCGAAGAAGACGGCGTCCCAGTACTCACGCTAACCGTCGATAAAGAGTGGCTGCAGGATCCAGACCGCCAATATCCTGTCACGATTGACCCCACGTGGTCCTCCGGCGTATCCGATACATGGGTTCAGGCCGATGTTCCCGGCTCCAAGGCCGGCGACCCTGAACTTCGAGTTGGTACATTCAACGGCGGTTCGTTGAAGTCCCGCTCGTTCGTGCAGTTCGCTTCCACCGCCTTGAACGGGAAAAAGATCACCAAGGCCGAGCTGCGGATGCATAACTATCATTCGTACTCGTGCACCTCGGCACCGATCAAGGTCCAGCGGTTAACAAGCGCCTGGATTTCCTCTGACGTTCGATGGACTGACCAGCCAACGGCAACGTCCACAGGTGAAGGACAAAACAACGTTTCCAAAGGCTACTCCTCCAGTTGCGCAGCCGGCTACGTCTACTACCCGATCACCCCGATCGCCCAGTACTGGGCTGATAACCCCACCAAGAATTTTGGTGTTCGACTGATCGCTGCGGATGAAACGAATAATTATTCGTGGAAACGGTACCGGTCTGCAAACTACATCACCGGATCTAACGACCCCATCGAACCGCAATTCATCGTCACCTATAACTCCTACCCGGGCACCCCATCAAGTGTCTCCTTCAACTCCGGTGAGTCAGTCAAGGACGCTGCCGGTAAGACATGGGTGAGATCCAAGACTCCGACATTCCGCTCGACCGTGACGGACCCTGATGGCGGTAACGTCAAGGCTGAGTTCGACATGTCCGGCACCAGCACGTTGACCAAGCAGGCTGGCTCGACGGTTGCTTCCAAGCAGGTCTCCACCTATAAGGCCTCCTTGGCTGAGAACGGCACCTACACGGTCAAGGCCTGGGCCAATGACGGCTCGCTGCGTTCCAAGGCAGCCGGCTCTTCGACGACTTTCACTGTTGACTCGGTGGCGCCGTCTGCTCCTTCGATCTCCTCCTCAGGAGGCATCACAAACAACGGGTGGAAAACGTCAAAACCAAGCTCGAATACTTTCACGTTCTCTTCCAGCGCTGATACCGACAAGTTCTCGTACCAGTTGAACAACGATGCCTGGAAGACGGTCACCGCGACCTCAGGCAAGGCAACCTTGTCGTGGAACCCTACGGGAGCGAATATCCTCAGGGTCAAGGCGAACGACAAGGCGACCAACACCTCGGGCACGACCACGTGGACCTTCGGCAACGGCGCTGCTTCATTGACCTCCCCAGCAGGCGGTTCCACCACTTCGGATTCGTTCAAGGTCACTGGCCAAGGACCGAGTTCATCGACCGGCGTGGTGACCCCGAAAGTGTATTGGCGTGAAGCGGACAGCGTCAGCGCAGATACAACGACCTACGGTTCGAACAGCGGATGGTATGAAGCCGCCACCTTGCCGGATATCGCTGCGGGGCAACCGGTCAAAGTCGACACCATGGTGAACGTCGCAGCAGCTCCCGCAGGCAAACTGAAAGAACTCGGCAAAGACCGCCTGGCTACATTGGTGGAGCTGCAGGTCTGCTTCGACTATGCGGGCGCCCCGGCCGCTTCGAAGCTGCAGTGCACCACGAACAAATCCAAGAAACCAGTGCAAGTCACCAAACTGCCGCATGCCTTCGGGGATAACTACCCTGTGGCCGAAGCCGGCGACGGACAGGTCGCGCTGACCACCGGCGAGCTGAACCTCTCGGAAACCGACGTCGAAGTCAATGCGGGCAACACCGGTTTATCCGTGAGCCGCTCCTACTCCTCCTATTCGGGGATTGGAGCGAACTCCCGCATCTTCGGCAAGGGCTGGCGGGTGAATATCGAAGGTCCCGACGAAGGGCTTTCCGGGCTGATGGTCGCTGAATCCACTGCTCTGGATGGCACCGTCACGCTGATCAATGATGATGAAACCGCAGCGGTCTTCCGCCAACCAGGAGGCGGCCGTGTCTCCTTGAAAACCGGCACCTATGTGGCGGCGAATGACGACGCGAGCGCTTCCGGTTGGAAACTCGCATTGTCCGGAACGGGTACTTCGGCGCGGATCAAGATCACTGAGGAAGACGGCACGGTGACCACGTTCAAGCGTGGTGCGATCTTGGAGGGCAACTCCAAGATCTATGAATGGATCACTGAAACCGTCACTGGCGGCAACGGCACGGGCACAGCCAAGTTCGTTTCGAACACTGCCGGGCAGACCACGATGGTTGTTGCTGGCACCGAGACCAACTTGACATGCGACACGACCACCCCAGTGAAGGGGTGCCGGCGCATCAACCTGGCCTATGACGCCTCCGGCAAGATCACGAAAGTCACCTACACCGCCTGGGATCCAGCCGCCAACGCGATGAAAACCGTGAACATTGCCGAGTACGGGTATGACGGAACGACTGCTGATGCACGACTGGTCAGCGTGAAGGATTCCCGCACAGGGGATATCACTTCCTACACCTATGCCGCTGACTCGGCCGCTGGCGTGCCGCTGATTGCTTCCACCGAGGAAAAGACCAGCGGCGGCACACGTGTAGATGCCCCGACCTACTATTCCTATGGGCTCGGGAACACCGGATCCGGGCGTGCTGATTGGCTGGAAAAGGTCGAGCGCGGCAACACCACCGACGGAAATACGCGAGTGCAAACAGCGCGCTTTGTCTACGGGATCAATCCTGTGGCGGATGGAAACATCCTGCCAGATCTGCGTGAAGCACGAGTCAAGCTCTGGGAACAGGAGGGTACCAAGCGTCCCGTGACCGGTTATGCGGTGTTCGGGGCAGGAAAGAACATCGCTTCGTCCAAGGCCGGATCCGTCGCTGCCAGCGACTTCAAGTATGCGGATCTGCAGTATGTGGATTCGCAGAACCGGGTCGTGAATACGTCCTCGTACGCTGCCGGCGCCTGGCAGAGCACCGCAAGCGTCTTCAACGAAGACGGCAATGTCGAACGGTCCTACGACGAGCGTGCCCTGCGCATGATCCAGACCTCGGCGGCAACCCCTGAGAATGTTGTTGGCGGCGTCGTCAACGGACACAAGGACCAAGCTTCCTTGTCTTTCTACTGGTCGGATCTGTCGGCCTATGTCGATGAGAACGGCGAGGGCATCTCCACCGCCACTGACCCTGTCGTCAAAGCTGATGAAATCGCGAAGAATGAAGCCACCGCTGAATTCCTGCGCGGGTATGTCACTGACTCCTATTCACCGGTGACCACCGATGAGAACGATGAGCCGGCCCGCATGCAGACCAAAACGACCTACACCGCGTTGAGCGAGGTCGATGCTGGCGGCATGCCACGCATGCTCACCACGAAAGTGGTCACCTCGAAAGCGAATTCCGGCGACATTGACCTATCGGTCACTGGCGAGCCTGTCCTTTCTGAGGTGCACAACGGCTATGACGCGTACACCGTCGACAAGAATGGAAAGGCGGCTACCGACAAGAACAACCTGCGCTCAGGCTGGGTGATCGGCACACCGACCAAGGTCACTCAGGTCCTCTCCCCGACGACAAACAACATCGTCACCGAAACCAGGTACGACGACCAGGGCCGCGTCATCGAGACCCGCCAGCCGAAGTCAGCAGGAGCCGACGCCGGAACCACCCAGAGCATCTACTACACCGCTGGTGCCAATGCCGTTGATGCTGTGTGCGGCAACGTTCCAGAATATGCGGGATACCTGTGCAAGAACACTCCGAAGGGTGCTGGCTCGGTGTCGAAGCATCAGACCGGGTTCAACATCTATGGCCAGCCGGCGACGTTCACCGAAGCGTCGACCGGGACTGATGGTGCAAAGCGCACGACAACCCAGACCTACCGCGCTGACGGGCAGGAGCTGAAAACCACGGTCACTACCAGTGGCATCACTACTACTGCAGTGCAACCGGTGGAGAAGCTCTATGACGCTACCGGTGTCCAGAACGGTGTACGGGCCCTGGCCTCGGGCACGTTGCCGCAGTCAGAGGTGAAATGGACCCAGGATTTGTGGGGGCGTACCATCTCCTACACGAACTCCCTGGGAGAGACGACTACCACCGAGTACGACGGATTCGGCAACGTGTCCAAGACCGTTTCGCCGGTGTCCACCTCGACCTACAAGTACGGGGCGCTCTCAGGGGACGGCACCGCGGAATACCAGGGCGTGGTCACGAGCATGACCGTGTCCAAGCATGGTGGAACGGGAACCGGCACTTACAAGGCGTCCTACGATGGCGATGGCAACATCCTGACCCAGAGCATCCCGGGCGGATTCACCCAGAAGATGGACTACGACGAATCCGGCAAGCAGGTCCGCCTGGCTTACGACGGACCGCTGAAAGCCGAGGACGGGACTACGTCGAACGGCACGTGGATAGCGTGGGAACTGAACCGCGACACCACCGGACAGATTGTCGGCGAGACGACCCCCGAGGGTGACGTCCTTGCTGGTACCTCCACTGCCGGTGACCGTGGTGCAGCCTACGACAGGGCGTTCACCTATGACCGGGCTGGCCGTTTGACCGAAGTGCAGGATGTGACCGCGCAGCCAGGCGAGACGGTCAACACCGACCCCGTCGAAGGCGCGGTGACTCCTACAACGGTTCGGAAGTACGCATTTGATAAGAACGGCAACCGCACCTCACTGACCACTACCGTCAATGGCACCCAGACTGCTTCGCGGTCCTGGACCTACGATGCGGCTGACCGGGTCGGTGTAGGCGCCGGATACGTGTATGACGGATTGGGCCGGCAGACCACGATTCCAGCAGCGGATGCGCCGGCTGCTGCTGGTGGAGTGAAGGCTGGTGCCGGGGCAATCACGGTGAAGTACTTCGCTGATGATGCTACTGCAGCCATTACCCGCAACGGCACCACCTCCACCATCGCCCGCGACCCGGCAAGGCGCCGACTATCGGTAACCTCCACAGGCACCAACGCTGCAGGGACCGAAACGAAGCACTACGCTGATGATTCGGATAACCCTGCATGGAGCAGCCGTGTTCAAGGAACCCAGACGATCACGACAAGGTATGAGTCGACGATCGGGGGCGACCTGGCTCTGACGATCACCGATAACACTGTCGAACTGGCGTTGAGCAATCCCCATGGCGATGTGGTGGCCACCGTGCCAGTCACCGGCACCAACGCAGGACAGGGAATCACCGGGTGGGCGCAGTACGACGAGTATGGCAACCAGCTATCGGAACCAGTGAATACCGGTGCCACATCGTATGGCTGGCATGGAGCCGATGAACGCGCGGTCGATACCAGCGGACTGATCCTGATGGGCGCGCGGCTGTATAACTCGGTCACCGGGCTGTTCACCAGCCGAGACCCGGTAGAAGGCGGCAACACAACAAGCTACACCTACCCGCAGGATCCTGTGGGGATGAGTGACATCACCGGCCTATGGAGTTTAAAAAGAGCTTGGGGTACGGCAAAACGAATATGGCGAAACCCGTGGTTCCAAGTCGGGCTTGGGATTGGTCTAGCGTTTATCCCCGGTGGTTTAGCTGTTCGAGCAGGAATAGGTATTGTTTCTAGGATAGGAGGAATGCATCGGGCAGCGAGGGTTGCTAGAACTGCAATACGTTTCCGGTCGGTAAAAGGTTTCACCAGGCACGGCCTTAATCAGACTGTATCTCGTGGAGTTTCACCTCGAATAATAAGAAATACAGTTAATCACCCCATTGCGATGAAGCCCCAATATCACGGAACCCTATATTTTGGAAGAAAAGGCAATGTAGTGCTCAATAAATCCAGAAAGGTCGTAACAGCATACAAGTCATCCAAACTCTGGAAAAAAATGAAGAGAATGGGAAGGAAATAAAATGCGGAATCAGCACAAGCAACTCTTACGTCTCATTAGAAATGAATTGCAATCGGTTCGGCTTCCCGTTCCGATGAACGACGTACCGGATGACGAGTACGAAAAACTTGAGTCAAAAATCCTATCAGTGTCTATGAAGCTGGGAAGAAATGAGGCCAGCATCGAAATATCAAAATTCATGGAAGATGAATTCAATACTTTCATAGATGAAAAACAGATGAACGGATTTACAAGAATAATTGAAAAAGTTCAAGAAAGATTAAATTTAGAATCTTAGTACGACGTCACGCAAAACACTCGGACGAATTTCCATTCGAGTGTTTTGCGTGAGATCGACCGACCGACAATAAGACTCATTCACGAACTGGTAGGTCCGATAGATTCCGGTTGTCGGTATGCATCGACTACATGATAAGCGCAGGAAACCAAGTGGACCGCCTAGTAAAGCACAAGACCTCCCAACGAGCTCTGATTATGGGAATTCGCATATAACATTCCCGTTCTTTATTCACCGGAAACATACCCGGTAGCTCCGGTGCATCACCTTGGCATACGCGTGCAACACGCGGTCCTGGGCCTACGACGCTGCTGACCGGGTCGGTGTAGGCGCCGGATACGTGTATGACGGATTGGGACGCCAGACCACGATTCCAGCAGTAGATGCGCCGGCTGCTGCTGGTGGAGTGAAGGCTGGTGCCGGGGCAATCACGGTGAAGTACTTCGCTGATGATGCTACTGCAGCCATTACCCGCAACGGCACCACCTCCACCATCGCCCGCGACCCGGCAAGGCGCCGACTATCGGTAACCTCCACAGGCACCAACGCTGCAGGGACCGAAACGAAGCACTACGCTGATGATTCGGATAACCCTGATTCTAAGATGGACTCAGTATCCACTCTTGACTTTGAGGAAGAGCCATATATGAATGACGATAATTTAACCCAGCCGCATGGTAATTATGCAAGGCACTTCACTGCGGAGTTCTATGAAGATCTAGCCAACGAGTTCGCTCCATTTGGTTCGGATGAAGGCTTTGACGTAATTTCCTCGGCAGAAGACCATCGAGATGAGATCTCCGCATCAACAACCGTTCAAGAGCTGCTGGAGATAATAGACGCACCACTTAGCGACGAGTGGAGTCAGGTGCTAAAAGGTGAGGAAGCTGTGGATGACGCAGTGTTCATTTCATCAGCTGCGTTCGCATTGATTCGCATTACTGGAAGGATAGACCCGCGCGGTCACAAAAAAGCGCTTAAATCATTGAAGGTTCTCACGGATAACTTCGGGGATGAAAGCGAACTGGTGCAGCAGAAAATTGATCTGGAATCTTGGACTAATTCCACTACCTGACAAGAATCATGGTTGAGCGCTAGGAGGATCACAACTATAAGGTGATTCTGAATTGCCCTCGTTCTGCCAAGCTAATTGCCGGGTTTTGGGTAGTTCGATAGAAAAGCTACAGAATAAACCAGGGTGGAGAGAAAATCTTTCCATCCTGGTTTATGCTGCGCTCTGATTCCGGACAGGCCGTAGGCGACGAACCTTTATGAATCTCGGCCGATACTGTTCCTGGCAGTTGCTAAATAGTATTTGCCTGCGTTGATGGCTAGTTCCACCGCCTGGTACCAATCGCTCACGTAGGCCGCTAAGTCAGCAAGGACAGTAAGGACAGCAAGAATCAGTTGTTGAGTGTTCACAAAATGTATGTGTGCGGAACCATGCTTCTGTCTCTCCGGTGGGCGCCGTGTGTACAAGAGATGGCATTAAAAGCAAGAAGCTGGCCAGCGAAATTCGCTGGCCAGCTTCTTGCTGCCGCTATACCGAGGAACGGAAATAACCGTCCGGTGCTTGATGCACTGGGAACATCCCGGGAAGTTCCGGGTGCATCACCTTGTCATACTCATGGAACGGGCCATCCTGCGCGGTAACCCTGTCCATCAACGGGTAGAAGTAGTCCCGATAGAACACCAGTATCTGCAGCGGGCCATCCCACCGCATTTGCTCCCACGTCTCCCACAACGCGGTAACCACCGAATACACTTCCGGGTACTCGTACCAATTCGGTGCCCACGCGCGTCCTGACGGCCCCTGCTTGCGCAGGTAGCGCGGCAACGCATACCCATGCAGCCACTGCTCTGCGTCCTCATAGACGAAGGAACGTCCCTCCGCCTCCTGGCCGGCCGCTGATGGCCCGGGCGCTGGCTCGCTTCCCTCTCCGCCATCCAGATCCAGCTCGTCATCGTTCGGGGGCATGCCGATCATCGCGAAAGCTCCTGTCCCTGGGAGCGGGCTGGGCCCCCTCCGGCCATGACCCGCTTGCGGTTCTTCATCGCTGTCTGCGGATTAGCGGTAGTTGGTGCCAACGGGAAATCAGCATCCTTGCCGCCCTTCTCTTTCCACACGGTCAAAAGTCGCTGTGCGGCAGCACTGTTCTGCCCCTGCTGTCCCTCACCAGTGCCGGGCTTGGCTCCATCGCTCTGGCCAAATGCTGCCGAAGTCCTGCATCATCTCGGTTTCTTTCTGGTTTTCCACGGTGTTTCCTCTAGCTAGGTATGTGCCCTATCGTTCGTACCCTTGGTCAGTCCCTGATCCCGGATGCGCCCCGGCGTTCCAATCCCGGTAAGGCACCTGCGGTGCCTTCGACGCGTTCACTTTCTGGGCTTCCTGCGCCCGCAGGCGCTGCATTTCCGCGTTCACGATGTTCTCGGCATCGTTGATCAGCCGATCAACGCCTGACGCAAAACGCGGCCGATCCGCTGCCATCTGGTTTTGCATCATGACCCGTCCTAAGCGCCCTGCCTGCTTCGCCAAAGCCACCCACCCATAGCCCTTGCGGGCGTTGAATCGCTGGTTCAGTCGTGCCGCGTAGCGCACGTTTCCTGAACCTTGGGCGGCCCGCGCGTAGGACTCCGATAGCTGTGGGAAAGTTCCTGGCTTGCCGCGCTCGAACTGCAACGACAAGCGGGCGTAACTGTTCGCCAGCGTATCCGGACCGGTCTTGTGGCTCATCATCCGATCCAGCTGCTGCACGCTGACCGGACGGGCCACTATTCTAAGGGGCTCGTGCAACCTGTGTGTTTCCTGGACGAAGTAGTGAGCTTTACCCGCACTTCGACCACGATGACTAGGGTAAATACTTGTATAACTGAAAAATTGCCTTTTCGCACTAATGCGCCTCGCAGTCATCGCGGGGTGCATTAGTGTTTTTGCTGGTGGAACCTCGCAAATAGTCGACGGATCACCTGACACTAGCAGTCACAAAAGTTCCCCGGATCTCGTGATGCCAAGTCCACGACCCAAATCCTGCTCGGCATCAAACGCTACGATGGCGGCTGTGCGCATTTGCAGATTGCGGCTCGTCGAATGGCTCACGGTGCCAGCGCCAAGAGGCCAGCGGGTTCTGGCAGCTTGAAGTCCAGCGAGCGTGGCTCAGGCTATCCAACACCATCGCGATTCGCCGATGAGTCGGCAATCAAATCTGCAGCGGTCACGAGACCAGCATCGCTGGCAATAAGAGTCAACTGCACCCTTTTCGAAATACCCAAATCGAGGCACATATCCGTCAAGTACCGTTTCACAGCTCCCTCGCTGATAAATACTTTTTCAGCGATTTGTGAATTTGTCATTCCCAAAGCCACACACCGCAGGAGCTGCTGTTTCAGCGGGTCCAAAGCTCGAATGTACTTCTTGTATCGTGATTCAAGGCCGGAGCAACGACCCTTTGGAGCGCCGGATTCGGGGCGGATGAAAACCCAATAGCCTTGGATCATCGCTCTCACATAATGAGCCAGCTGTGCCGTCCCAACTCTCTTAGAAATCACACCAGCTATTCCCATTTCATAGGCATCATCCAATGACTGCATCGACGGGTTTGCCGCCAGCAGTGCGATCTTGCTCTGTGGCAGATGATTTATGGCTTGACCTATTGACTGGTTTTCCAGCAGCTCAGCATCCGCTGTATTGATCAGCACCATATCTGGTGCCGGAAAATCCTTTTGCGAAAGCGCAGTGTCAATATTTACGAAAGAAGCCTCGACCTTCAAATCACTCGCCGCATTGAGCTGGCTTAAGATCGCAGTTCTCGAAAACTCATCGGAATCCACGAGGTGAATTCGAGCTCTGAGGTGACACGAGTTTCGGGAATCATCGCTAGACATTCCGTGGCGCCTTTCGCATTGGTTTTAGTAAATTGACTTCTCCTTTGTAGTAAATATAGAACACCCCAAGGAACACAGGCAGTACAACTAATGCGCGTTGAGTCGAAAAAATGCGTTTTATATTGTTGCCCGCAGGTTCCGTGAGCGCAGTTTCACATTCGATCAAAAGCCCGTTGCTTCAGGATTGCAGGCACCCACAGGTTACTCGGGAAACAATGAACCAAGCGGACCCAATCTCCCTAGCCAGAAGGCCCGGGACGCCGCACCGTGCATACCGCGCTGCTGGATCACAGCCCAAGGGAGTAATGCCAAGAAGCTTGGGTCAAATTTGCGTGGTGGACATCAGATGCGCGGCAGGTGCGCTACCCTAGATTCGAGCGCGGTCAGGGCTTCGACCTGCACCTCGCTCTGTGTGGATCGAGCGTTTCACCTCACTCATCCACGCGGGAACCCCTAGCGAATGGCCGGGTGCCGCAGCGGGCGTCTGGCCATTCGTGCCCATAGGGCGTCCGTGCTCCTCAGTGGATGCGGAAGAGCCCGGGCATATCTGCGCCCCGGAAGGCGATGAGCGAATCCAGCGCAAGGAGTAGCGGCTGCACTTGTTTCAGCTTGCAGACATTTCCTTGGAGCACCAGAAACGCTCTGCAAACTTGCGCACGGCCACCTCTGGCCAACCCGTCCTCAATGCGCCCACGACTCATCTCCAGAGCGCAAACTGGGCACAAGGCTCACCCTAAGGAACGCTCCTGATCACAGGTGCCAGATGGCGTTCGACGCTCAAAGCGCAGTGCGGGGCTGGAGGCCAAATTGCTGTAGCGAGCAGAACGGCAACAAGAACCAGCACGCACTAGCAGCTACCGTTAAGCCAAGTGCCATGTTGCCGGCTACCGGGTTTGCCTGTGCTGGCAATCCTGGATGAGAACGAAGTCACCCATGATCAGCGCGAAGAGCCTTGAGCCCTGTCGGAATGCTCGTTCCGGAATAGGGCGCGCAAGTCGAGCGCCAGCAAGCGAACCGGGAAGGTCAGCCAAAGCGGCGCAGATAGCCGCCACTCAGTCGCGGGATACAGTCGTCAAGTAACCACCCAGACCTGCGTCAAGCCCCGGTTTGCAGAGGCTCGGTATCTTGTTTTTCCTCGGCTATTGCACGCGAGCTAGATGTCGTCCCGGGACGTTGTGAACACTGGAACTTGAAGTAGACCTCCGGCAGGATGCGAGGTGCCGCATTCACCATTCCGCGCGGGGTCCTTCACGTCCCGCGCTAACGCACCTCCGCGCCACAAGGAAGACATGCTTCAAGGAAGACCATTTTCGGCTTCTTGGATCATCGATAGCCACTGGCCCATCCGCCGCGCCGCCGAAAAGTTCAGGTTTCACCGGCCACGTCCTCGAAATGGGTGGGCCGATACCTCTCCGACGAGACCCTCGACGGCCGCTCTTCGCGCCCCAGTACAGTCCGGCACTGCTACGCCGCGGCTGCGGACACCGCATCATTTCCTTGCGATGCAACCGCCAATGGGGACCGGCACCGAACCAGCTACCGCCATGGCGTTCCCCGCAGCACCGTCGATCGCATCCCGGACGGCTACCGGATGCCGAAGCTGGCCCATCTGGACCGGGCCAGCTGGCTGCCGGTGCGCACGCCGATCAATGTGCACTACGAGAGGCAGGGACCTGGCGCGCTGGTTCCTGTGGACATCCCGGAGGGCGGAGGGTATCGCGTCCACGGACGAGAAGTTAGTACAAGACCGCCCGGCCAGCAACGGACCGAACCGCGTGGCAGGCCTGGGCGCCTCGAATTCACGGGGCGACCTGTTCCCGCATCACGCGGTCGATGTCTATTCGAGGTTGGACTATTGCGAGATTCCCATAACAAGAAGAAGGAAACCGGGGCACGCTTTGGGGAACGAGCCCGAGGTTTCCATGCGGCAGCGGGGAAGCCTGGGCCGCAGCCTGCAGCGCCTGGCTTCCCCACTCTCATCGCCGTCGACCCCACACCGGGATCGGTGGCCTTGTCCCGTCCGTTCGTGTTCACAACCTCGCAAGGAACACAGCTAATGGGGTGAGAATTCAGTTATCTACTGTTGCTGAGATTTCCGTCAACGCTGCTTGAAGCCTGGCGTCGGCTTCGTTGGCGACTTCGCGTGTCGCATCGCTTTGGCTGAGCTTGACCATGGTCTGCGGGTCGATGGCCTCAACGGTGGTTTCTGCAGCGGTGGGAGCGCGACGTATGACGACGTTGCACGGGAGTAGCGCTCCCAGCTGTGGCTCCGCAGCAATGCCTCGTTGGGCCAGTTGGGGGTTGCATGCCCCGAGAATCAGGTAGTCCCCCACGTAGTCCCCGGACTCCTGTCCCAGCTTTTGGGTGAAGGTCGCCCTGACATCGATTTCTGTCAGAACGCCGAATCCATGTTTTGCCAGGGCACTACGTGTCAGTTTGACGCTCTCTTCCCAGGACGATGGGATGGTGATGGTGTGGGTGTAGGCCATGGTGGTTCACCTCGGGTTGTGGTGTGGAGGCATGCCGAGTGCAGATAGCAGCTACGCCGCTGCACGGGGCCTCGGTGTCGAGACCATGCTACTGGCTGGTGTGCTCGCGCGGTAGTGCTGGCGGGGCTTGATCCGCCGAGATCGGCCGGGGGCGCGGCGGGTGTGTTTCATACTTGCGGGTAGCGACGATCAGCCCTGCGGCCATGCTGAGTGCGGCTGCCATCAAGATGCTGGCGTTGAGCCCGAAGAGATCGGCGACGATCCCTCCCAGGATCGCACCGGCGGCATATCGAGGTCACGCCAGACGCGGAAGATTCCCACGGCGCGTGCTCTCCATGCGGGATGGGCGACGTCACCCACCGCCGCCAGCATTGTGGGGTAGACCATGGCGGTTCCCGCGCCGAGCAATACGCTTCCCGAGGCCCAGGCGCCAAAGCCGCCCCCGATCGCGATGATCGACAGGCCGGCGGCCTGGACCAGCATGCCGGTGCTAATCAGGTGTTTGCGTCCTATCCGGTCAGAAAGGGCACCGGTCGCGATTTGGCCTATTCCCCAGACTCCTGGATAGAGGGCGAAAATTAGGCTGGTCTGGCCCAAGTCGAGATCCGCGGTGGCGAATAGCAGGGGAAACAAGACCCAGGAGAGCCCAAAGTTCAGGTTGTTCACCAGACCGGCCAAGCTCGCTGAGGACAAGGCAGGTTCCCGGAAGCTGGTCAGGGAAAAGATCTGCTTGTTGGTGAGCTTGGCATCCAGGCCATGTCCAGCGGAGGCGCCCTGGCTCTTCATGTTTCCGGCATCCAGGAGGGCGTGAGGGCGGGTCTCGCGAATGAAAAGACTCGACAGCAGAAGTGCCAAGGAGGTGTAGGCGAGGCCCAAGAGGAAGGGAGCCGGACGCAGTCCGTACTGTTCGGCAAGGTATCCGGCCAGCAGGGACGTGACGGCCACGGCACCGTAGCCCGCTGCCTCGTTCAGGCCCATGGCCAGGCCGCGCTGTGCCGGGCCCACCAGATCGATCTTCATGATGACTGTGGTCGACCAGGTCAGGCCCTGGTTGATGCCCAGCAGAACGTTCGCGGCAACGATCCGGCTCCAGTCTTCGGCAAAAATGAGCATGAGCGGCACGGGGATGGCGAAGAGCCAGCCGGCCAGCAGCACGGGCTTTCGTCCGTAATGCTCGGAGAAGGTTCCGGCAATCCAGTTGGAGGTCGCTTTAGCGATCCCGAAAGCCGCCACGTAGGCAAACAAGAACGTGTACCCACTCACACCGATGAGGTATGGGCGAGCAGTGGCAGGACGGCTTGCTGCTGCCCGACCATTCCCCCGACCAGCGCGTTGATCGCGACGAGCAAGATGAACTGCGCTGCATTGGCGCGCAGCCCCAAGAGCGGGCCGGGGGCGGATTGTTTCATATGCGGGCTCCTCGCAACACGGGATGGGAAAACTGGCTCGTAAGAGACCCGCGGCTAGTGTGACTCGGTCGTCGAAGCGGCAACAGGAGGTGTTAGCGATTTACGTCGCAGTGGACATGCGGGAATCGCAAACCAGCACAGAGTCGCGGCTGCGGCGATTGCGGTGGCCGCGAGGCCCATGACGATATTGGCTGGGGAGGGTAGTTCCTGGACAAGCACGAAGATTCCCATGGCCAGGACGAAGAAGCCGAACCCCTTGCGCAGGGCGGCTTCTGGAATGCGGCCGGCCAACCTGGCGCCCAGGAAGGAGCCGAGGATCGCGGTGGCTGTGACTGCACCGACAAGTGTCCAGTCAAGAGTGACAGTAGTAAGGTAGCCGCCAAGTCCGGCGAAGGACTTCATGGCGATGACGACCAGCGACGTTCCGACGGCGACGGGCATCGACAGGCCGCCGAGCAGGGCGAGTGCCGGGACGACGAGGAAGCCACCGCCGGCACCAACCAATCCGGTGACCAGGCCCACGACCAGTCCCTCGGCAATGACCTTGAATACCGGCAGTTCGTTTTCGCGGTGGGTGCCGGCATGGTTCTTGCGGCCGCGGATCATGGCTAGGGAGGTGGCAACCATCATGAGGGCGAAGGCGATCATGAGGATGAATCCGGGGATGAATCCACCGAGCAGGCCGCCACCGAAGGCCCCGGCCATGCCGGCTGCGCCGAAGACGAGTCCGGTGCGCCACTGCACATGCCTATTGCGGGCATGGGTCACGGCACTGACGACGGAGGTCGCTCCCACCACGAACAGCGAGGCAGCAATGGCTTCTTTGGGGTTCATGCCCGCGACGTAGGTGAGTATTGGGACGGTGAGGATGGACCCGCCCCCACCGAGCAATCCGAGGGAGATCCCGATCAGCACCGAAAGCAAGAGGGTCAGCACGAGGGTAAATGTCATGGAAGGGGGCCTTGTCTGGGGAAGAAGTTCGCGGGCGGGGTGGCATTGGTGCGTGGCTTTAGTCGACGGGCAGGCCGGCACGTTGCCAGGCGGTCATGCCGCCAGCCATGGTGTCGGCGGTGAAGCCAGCGCCGGTGAGTGCTTCGGCGACGCGGGCGCTGCGGTTGCCGCTGCGGCAGACGACGACGATGGGGCGGTTTATGTCGATTTCGTCCAGGCGGGTGTTGAGCTCTCCCATGGGAATATGGATGGCTCCGGGGATCATGCCCTCGGTGATTTCGAAGTCTTCGCGGACGTCAAGGATTTGGTCCGTGGCAGGTCGGCGGTTGGTGTCGGTGATGGTGATTTCGGGCATGGTGTGCTCCTTTGGGTGAGTTCAAGCGGCATGTGGGTGCTTTCCGGGCCCGAAGCAATACGATCCGGGCCTGGAAACCGGGAGAAATCCGGTGGGCGGCAGCCCAGCAGGGTGTGTTCTAGGGCTTCTTGGAGGGAAGCTGGGCGAAGACCGACGCGCGGGTCGGTTCGTTGGCGGTCCTGTTCCACGGCATCTTGGACAGGGCTTTGCCCATGGCGCAGGTGTTGGTGGCCGCTGAGAAGGTCAACCCGGCCCCGATGACCCCTGCAACGGTCCGGATCTGCGGGGAAAGGAACCTGCCCCCGGCCAGTCCGGCGATTACCAGGGAACCGGCGGCCATGCGCACCTGGCGTTCCAGATCCCAGCGCTTGGAGCCTTCAACGATCCGGCCGCCGGCTTGCTTGTAGGCCGGGACGCCGCCGGCTAGGACGTGGGCGTTGCTGAATCCGGCTGACGCGAGGTTGGTCTTGGCTTCGGTGGCGCGCACGCCGGATTGGCAGACCAGCACCACTTTGGTGTCGAGCTTCGATGCGAGTTCTTCGGTGTGCTCGGCCAGCAACGGGAGGGGAACGTTGTAGGAGCCCTTGATATGCAGGGATTCGAATTCGGCGGCGGATCGCACATCCAGCACCACGACGTCGGTGCCGGCATTGATCCAATCCTTGAGTTCTTCGGGGCTGGTGGTCTGGGGGATGGTGTTCATAGGGGTGTGGGCCTTTCTGCCAGGCGTATCGCCCGGCCGGTCCCGCATCGGGAAAAGCGATGAGGGACCGGGGAATACGTGGAATTTTCTTATTGAGAGCTGCGCGCAGGAGAACTTACGCGTTCTGCATTTGCTTCCAGTCCGCCCAGCCCGCGTAGCTGCCCTCGAGTTCGACCACGTCGAACCCTGCACGGCGCAGCGCGGCGGCGGCCACTGAGTTGCGGACTCCGGACTGGCAGTAGCTAACGATGACTCCGTCGGACGGAAGCTGATCGGTGTGCCAAAGCACCCGTCCTGCATTGAGCTGGGCGGAGCCAGGCACGTGCCCGGAGCTGTGCTCGGTCTTGTTGCGAACGTCCAAGACCATGGCTGCCTCAAAGCCTGCCAGATCGGCGGGGGCGATCGTCGGGGGAACATAGACCGGCAGGTTGTCCAGGGACGTGATGAATCCGGCGACCTTGTCGATGCCCACGCGGATGAGATGGTCCCACATCTCCATGGCGCTTCCGTTGTCCGGAGCCAAGAGCACCAGCGGGCGCTGGTCTGTTTCCGGGTCAACGGCCCAGGCGCCGAAGCTTGCGGCCTTGTTACCTGCCGGGATGTTCAATGCTCCGGCGGCGGTGCCCTGATGAACCTCGCAGTGGTGGCGGGTGTCCACCACGCCGATTTCGTCAGCGGCCAAGCTGGCGGCTACATCCGCGGCGTCCAGTTGAACCAGCGGTGCGCGGTCGCCCAGCACCACCGGACCCTGACGGTTCTCGCGCTTCATTCGTCCAAAGTAGGCGTGGGCGTCCGGCTGCCCGTCAAGCAATGCCTGGATGAATCCTTCTTCGTCGTTCGCCTTGAGGTAGGGCCCCCACCAGGCGAAGTTGCGCTCGTATCCGACAGTGGAAGAAGGGATCGCGCCCAGCGCCTTGCCACAGGCACTGCCAGCCCCGTGCCCTGGATAGACCTGCACGTAATCGGGCAGAGTCAGGAACTTGGTTTGCAGCGAAACGAACAGGTCGTGGGCCCCGGCAAAACGGGTGTCGATACCGCCGGCAGCCTCGTCAAGCAAGTCAGGTCGGCCTAGATCACCGGAAAAGACGAAATCACCCGAGAGCAGGAAACCCGGCTCGTCGCTGAAGGCGCCGTCGGTCACCAGGAAGGAGAGGTGCTCGGGAGTATGCCCGGGGGTGTGCAGAGCGGTGACGATGATGTTTCCCAGGGTGATGCTGGATTGGTCAAGGAGGCGTTCGGCCTCGAATTCGTATTGCCAGTCCGGCCCGCCCTCGCCCGAAACGTAAATCGCCGCGTTTGTGGCGGCAGCCAGCTCGCGGGTTCCGGAGAGGTAGTCTGCGTGGATGTGGGTCTCGGTGACAGCCACAATGTTCATGCCGTTTTTCGCTGCAAGGTCCTGATAGACCTGGATGTCGCGGCGGGCGTCCACCACTAGCGCCTCGCCCTTTGCCTGACAGCCGATGAAGTAGCTGGCCTGCGCCAGGTCCTCGTCATAGATCCGTTCGAGAAGCATTGATTCTCCTTGTGCTTTGCTAATTTACCTTCGATACCCCCAGGGGTATCTATTTCACAACCAACAGTAATACCCCCGAGGGTATGTGTCAACCCATTCTGAAATGCGTAAAAAAGCGGCGATCCGCACCACGGGAAGTGGTACGGATCGCCGCGGGCGAAAGCGAGGTCGAGCCTAACGACCCAGGAGACGCGCCAAGAGGCCGCCTTTACCGACCGGCACCTTCTGGGCATTCTGACCACAGGAGCAACGCTCGTTCCGCGGCACATGGGCCATGACTTGCTTGACATGCTGGCCGCACCCGGCCCAGGTGATTTTCTGGCACTTGCAGCATTTGGTCGTGCGGCACATACGGCAACTCCTTGCATCTAAGGCATCAACGGAGGGCTGAGCACCCCCTGCACTCGAGTATGCCATATACCCATAGGGGTATCGAGAATCACTTGGCCAGCACTGCCATGGAAACCCCTCGGGGTATATAATCGAAGAGACTAACTCCTCGAAAGGACCCACAATGCAACTTGAAGCGGAATCCATGAGGCCGGCCATTAACAGGCTTAAGCGCGCCCAGGGTCAGCTGAACGCCGTGATCCGCATGCTGGAGGAGGGCAGTGACTGCCGGGCGGTCGTCACCCAGCTATCCGCTGCATCCAAAGCCATCGATCGCGCCGGGTTCTCCATCATCTCCACCGGCCTCGAACAGTGCCTGCAAAGCGAGGATCCCACGGCCGACCGCGCAGATATGGAAAAGCTCTTCCTCTCGCTTGCCTAGCTGGAAACGGGCATCTTGAGAACCAACCATGGATATCGCTACATCCTGAATGCCGCTTGTAGCGGTACATTTTCCTAAAGAGCAAGGCCAATTGGCCAGGGAAAGCTCTCAGATTGAGGGGAGCTCGGCGCGTAGGTCATTTGTCCTTCGAATCTGCGTCAGGAAACTAACCTGGAAATTCGCATATCTTTAGGAACATGGCTCGCAGATCAACCGTCATGAAAGAGATCCACGACGGTGCGGGTCGGTAAGTCGACGCGTGTAGCGCTTCTACCACCAAAGCCTCCATCGCCGAAGACCAAAACGCGCTTCTCGTTATCCATAGTGCGAATCTTTTGGCAGGTTCATGCATTGTCCAGGCCGAGCACCCGAACCAGTCCAGATGATCACCAGGGTTTCGTCCGGCGCACGCATCGGCAGCGTTAGCCAGTCCTGGTCTTTCGGTCCGTGTTTAGGACTGGCAATGACCGATATGAAGTCATCGCAGTGTACGAAGGCAGCGAGCAGGACTCATGTTCGCCGGCCAGCGTCCTGGGCTTTGGTGAATAGGCTGACACAGCCAACCAGTTAGGCCACCGAGCCGTAGAACGTGTCTCGCAACTGCTGCTATGGATACGATTTCATTTCATCGCTTCTGACGCGAAGTCGTGAGAATTCTCCACAACTGAGTTCCCTCGATTTTCATGATCGGCGAGCGATACACAGTGAGTCGTCTTGGAATGTGCCGGTGAGAACAAGGCAATTCCCGAGCGCTTATGCTGCCGGTTGTACCGCGGCACATATTCCGCCAGATAGGTGCGGGGCATCTTCGAAGATGGCGAAGACTTTCGGGTACCCATGACGATACCTCCTGGTGCGGAATCCGGACTCGCTGAAGGAATTGCCGTTGGACACATAGGGCCTGTTATGGCCTAACTGGACGCCATGGGCTTCCAGCGCATTCTTCACCGCGTTGGACTTCATTGCTGCCCCCCGGATCGGCGTGCACGAAGATGGGCGCACCGAAATCCTTGAACGCCTGCTCGAACATCTGCGCGGCCGGATGGCCAGCTTCGCGCTCCTCCACCCGGTATAACACGATCTGCCGGGAGAAAATATCAATGATCGATACGGCCTTGAACGCCTTGTTCTTGTAAGGCGAGCACATATGAGATCGCGCTGTTATTAAGAGGCGTACGACACGGCCAATTTTTCAAATGTACTCAGTCACTTCAGCATGTGAAGACCGTGTTCTGGGCAGCCGAAAGTCCGTATTTCAGGGAAAGCGTTGGATTGCACAAACTATCAAGGGCGTTCGTTTCACTTTGTACCTAGTTCCGTGCTTGCTCAGTCAGCAGTAAATTGGCTGCCAGGAAATAAGGACGGGTTTGGTCGCAGATGAGAATCAGAGCAGATCATTCTTTTAGGAATGCGATGGCATCATCAAATTTAGTGACGTATTTTGTGATCTTAGCGTTAGAGAGGTCAGCCATCAGAAAACCAGAAAGCACCTGATCGACATGGCTGCTCCCAAAGAGCGCCAAACGAGTCGATTCTGGTGCCGCGCTCAGGCGCGCAGCCACATCAGGACACACGTCTACTAGTCCACCTAAATGCACGATTACACGGATGCGGTCATCTTGATGTTGCCTACGATATTGGCTATCGATTTCGTCGAGCATGAAGCAATCGAGCGTAGTGCCTTGGGTGAAATTAATTTCATAAAATTCTGAATCACCGCGATTCATTGTCCATTGAGGTTCTACGATCGGTGTTGACGGTGAATCTAGCGGCTGGATGATCATTGTTCCCCATATCCTGATCGCTGAAATCACCGAAGTAGCTTGTTTTGGAAGCTGAGGCGAATGTCACTTTATATTTTATGGAAACAGCCTACCCTACGGTTAGTGAACTTATCAGGACCGTTCCAAGGGAGGTATATAAAAGCCAGGTTTTCCGTAGAGGTAGCCTTGGAAATAAGTGGCTCCAATATCATGCAGTGCAGCTTCCTGCCCCTGGGTTTCCACGCCTTCCACAATGCAATCTAGTTCGCATGCTCGTCCTAAATCCAGCACAGAACGCAATATAGACCGTTGCATTGCACTGGTATCTATTTCGGTTATCAGTGAACGGTCAATCTTCACTCCGGCGATCGGAAGCTTGTCAAGATAACCAAAAGCGGAGTACCCGGCCCCGAAATCGTCAATGTAGACCTTAACGCCCATGCTCTGGAGCCCTCTGAGTGAATATAGTTCAAGGCTTCCACCTGAAATGTATTCGTTCTCAGTGAGCTCAATGGCTAGAGAAGAGGCGGGTATCTGATACTCCCGCAACTGACTTTTCACGATGTCAGGAAATGCCAGATTATTCAGTTCTGAAGGCGTGACGTTTATATGCATGCGAAATTCTTCAGTGACACTTCCATTGGCTCGCCACTTAGCCAGATCGGCAAGAGCTCCAGAAAGGATCCGCTCAGTCAATCTATGGTCCAACCCCGCACTGGTTGCCAATGGCAGAAAATCACTTGGTGGCAGAATTCCTAAACTCGGATGAGACCATCGAGCCAATGCTTCTACACCTACATGCTTATCGGTAGCCGAGCTAACGATCGGTTGGTAGATCGGATAGATCTCTTTACGTTCTAGAGCTGTGCGCAATTCGGAACTGAGCGTAGCTTTATATTGTCGTTCATGGAGCATGTACTCTTCGAACTGTTGAACTTTACTGATATTTCTGCGTTTGGCGACATACATCGCTGTATCGGCTTGTTCTATCCATTGTTCGAAGTGCTGGGACGGTGCACATGCACTGAAACCGATACTTCCACCAGGTGTAATGACCGATGAACCGATGTTCATTGGCTCATGCAGCGCGTTGAGGATCCGATGCCCCATTGTTTCCGCTGCAGCGACATCAGTGTGTGCCAGGATAGCAAATTCGTCGCCACCTAAACGGGCCGCAACATCTCCTGGGCGAATATTCTTCTTCAAGCGCTTCGCGACTTCCTTGAGAACTAAGTCGCCGGCATTATGGCCCTGGGTGTCATTGATGTGCTTAAAGGAATCGAGATCCAAAAGAAAGAGGACCGCTGAAGGCTCACCTCGACCCAGAGCAGCTAAGTGGGCATCAAGTTTACGCAGAATTGCAGCGCGATTATCCAGTCCGGTCAATGCATCGGTAAATGCGAGAACCTCAAGGTCGCGTCGGGCCACTTCCAATAATTCAGTTCGTTGCCGGACTCGCTGTTCTAAAGCATCGTAGGTTGCTTCCAGCCTTACCGACATAGCCTTAATGCCGACGATGATTGCATCCACCTCGTCACGTAGTGGACTTGGAGATAGTGAGACTGAAAAGTCGCCAGCGGAGATCTTGACTATTGATTCAACGATCTCTTGGATGCGTGGATCAGAATCCGCCAGTGACATTCTCTCTCGATTCATCATTCTTCTCGTGGACAATTTGTGTGATGTACTTCTGTTTTTCGTCCGCAAGCTCGGGTTGATCCGTGAGGGCCAGCAATTCTGACCGGCACCGGTACAACGGGATGAGGTGTTCAGAAGAACCCGAATAGTCAGCACTAAATTCCTCGAGCATCTTCAGTCCTAGAATAGGGTCTCCGCCTAAGGCTACGAACCGGGACTTAGTCATGCACAATCCCACCCGGTCTAATTCTCCGGGCTGGACCAGCCCGAAAGCGATCTCGGCTCTACTAAGGCAATCGCTGGTGGCGGGTTCGAGCAGGCCCGCTTGCAATCTGAGCTCTGCTGAAGCTCTATTGAAACGTGCCCAAAGCAGCATGTCTTTCGTCGGGCTAAGCAGTGTCGCCGCCCTGTCATGATAACGCATGCCCAGAATGGACTCTGAAACCAAGAACGCCAGATTTCCCAACGTCCAGTAGGCCTTACCCTGTTCATGTAGATCAGCGATCAGGTGAAGCGAGCTATCTAGCAAATTGTGCAGTTTCCATGCCTCATGTAGCTGGCCAGTTTCTACTAGGGCGGCCAGAAGGACTTGGAGAACTTGAACGCGCAATGGGGAACTATCGGGAAAATTAGCAGCCTGTACACGCGCGTCTTCAGCTAGGTCCAGCGCTGCGCCTCCATCACCTAAGCATCTTTTGGCCGTCGAAGATTTACACAAAGCCATGATATGCAGGTCAGGACGGTCCATGAGATGTGCGGTATGCAGCAACTCTTCAGCGAGGGTATTCATCAGTTCGTAGTTGTCTGTCTCGTGCGCGGCAGTACAGATAGCTTCCTGTACAAGCCATACTGTTGAAGGATCCGTGTTTGGCGACATCTGACTAAGCATACTTTTGCCCAGAATAATCACCGCATCGTGGTCTTTAAGTCGCACGTTACTCAGCAGCTTAGAGACCAGCAACTGGAAAGAGGCTGAAGGGAGTGTTGGGTTCATGTATGTAGTATTTCATTGTCGACCCAAGCAGTTGTCGGGAGTCTGGGCATTCACTAAAATTAGGCACGACGCTCACTATGTTCTCAGTGCGTCGTGTCGCATAGCAGCTTTTTACAATTGAAGGACGCACACCCATGATGAAGAAGTTCAAGAAGTTACTAGTTTTGGCGGCAGCAGTCGTGGCGTTGCTGGTTGGTGTAACCGTCAATGCTCCAACACAAGGTGATACTGATGCCGGTGGATTGTGGCCTTATAAAGCCTCCGTTACAAATCCAGCAGGTGGGCTCT